>QEFN01000010.1 GCA_003086555.1 Sulfolobus sp. SCGC AB-777_G06
TTTAAGAGAGTTGCAAGCAGTAGGTTTAGATGAGATAAGATTTCACCCAGTTAAAGATGAGTACTTTAAAGCTATTGAGAAGGCTTTAAAGTTCGATTTCAATGTGGGAATAGAAGTTCCCTCGCTACCTCATGAAAAGGATTATCTGGAAAAAGTTATTAGGTGGGGTACTGAGAAGGGAGTTAAATTTATCAATATTAATGAATTGGAGCTTACGGAGAGGAATTTTCAACCCCTTAACGTTCAAGGGTATAAGGTTAGCCACGGTCTCACGGGGGTGAAGGAGAGTGCTGAAGTAGCATTATCACTACTCAGAAGATACGAGACGTGTAATTTAGCGCTGCATTACTGTAGTTCCGTCTATAAAGACGTTGTGGAGACTAGAACCAGATTTTTACGGATAATCAGGTATTCCTCCAAACCTTACGAGCAGGGAACTCCAGAGGGAACAGTAGTAAGGGCTATTGTCAGGAGTAATATGGACTTGTCGGATTACGGAGAGAAGATAAGTGATGGTATATGGGCTATTTCTCCTGAGTTCTCCAACCTTTTTTCGGAGGTATTATTGGTAGAAGAACATCCCGACCAGAGGAGATTAAGAATATCAGAAAAGTTAGTTTATCCTAAATCTGAGTAATGCAACTATTCCAGTAAGGTTTTTCACTTGATAATAAATAGTTGAATCCTTTGGTACGATCATCACTCTTCCTTTTTTCCTTTCGACATCTTCCAATACAGGCTCTATTTCTTCTCTCGTATCAGCTGATAGGTAATCTTCGATTACGAGCAACGTGTCTACTGCACCGTACTCTACAGCTTTTTTAACATCGTCTTTCCCGTAAGCTATAAGACCAGTGTCTTTCGACAGATTTTCCATGATCTTTTCCATAACTTTTACCTCTTCTGCTAGTTCGTAATCTCTGTAGACTTGGTTAATAACATCTCTTCTCAGGATCTCGTTCAAGCCGTTTCTGGTGGCTGAAGATACGCTATCCATATAGACCTTTACGTTTTGTAAATGTTTTGCAACTATTTCCTTAAAAGGACCAGGGCCAGCCAATATCACTACGTTAGTTGAGAGAGAGTTTAGGTAGCTCCTTATCTCTTCAGCGACTTCTTTAGCGTTCTCTTCTATTATTCCTTCATTCTCTTTATTAGGTGATGGTAAACTTCTCTCTTGTAATATTCTAACCCCTTGAGCCATAGGTGTTGCTATTAAATACTCGTCGAAGTCCACTAATGCAATAAGTAATTTCCCTTTTTTCTCAGCTTGTCTCTTTATTTTTTCTAATGAGAACTCAGACCACTTTTCCTTTATTATTATTATTTCGTCTCCTAGATCTAGGTTAATGGTATGATGAGCCCCCTTTATTCCGAACCTCTCTGGCGCATTCAAGATTATTCCATGTATTCTGAGTCTTGACGTATATTGTTGAAATTCGGTATGTTCTACTTGAAGTTCTACTGTCATGGGTATCCTCCTACTATCCTTTCCTATGCTTACGTCTCTTGTAGTTCTTGCTATTACTATATCTCCTTTTTCAAGAATCAAGTGTAATATCCATAAGTCGTCCTCGTCTTCCACGTGTAATTTTATTACGTTTTTCTTTTCGTCAATTTCTAAAATCCTCATTGCTAAATAAATTAGTGTGGAAGTTTGGTAATTATAACTAATGCGAACGAAGATGATCTTAACGAGATCTACGCAATAGAACTTGAGAGCTTTGATAATCCTTATCCTTACTCTTTACTCAGGGCTTATTATTTTTTAGCAGGCGACTTATTTTTAGTTGCAAAGGACGAGAAAGGTAAGGTATTGGGATATTCTTTAGGCGTGATTCAATACGGTTATAGAGGTCATGTGGTATCTATTGCAGTAAAAAAGACGGAAAGGAAAAGAGGGGTGGGCTCTATGCTTTTAATGCAACTAGAGTCGAAGTTTAGATTAAAAGGTTGCTCTCACTCGTATCTTGAAGTTAATTACGGAAATAAAGATGGAATTTCTTTCTATAACAAACTTGGATATAAAGTGGTAAAATTACAATTAAATTACTATGGTAGAAACCAACATGCATTTATTATGGTTAAAGATTTGCTAGATAGAATTGGATTTGAGTGATTGATTGCCTTTATAATACATGAGAAGTGGTATATAATTTATGATTAAAGACTTTTTCATACTTGATTTTTCATATGACGTAATTGACAATATACCAGTCATCTTTATCTGGGCGATTGACACTGAAGGGCAAAGGACTGTTCTTCTAGAGAAAAATTTCAGACCGTATTTCTATGTGGTTGTTGATGAAAAAGAAGTAGACTATATTATAGAGGAAATAAAAAAGCTTAGTAAGTCTGGATCACCAATAACTGATATAATTCCAATCAAAGGAAAGAAATTATTTGGACAACCCGTTACTGTATTAAGAATAGAAACACTGATACCCGCTTACGTTAGAATATATAGGGATGAAGTTCTTAAAGTTAAAGGAGTAAAGCAAGTGTTAGAGGCTGATATAAGATTTTACATGAGGTACTCAATAGATAAGGACATAAAGCCATTCCATTGGATTAAAGCTGAGGTAGAGGAGGTAGGAAATACTAACTTCAGGGTTAATAAGGTCTATGAAATCAAGAACATAAAAGAACAATACGTAGGTTCCATACCGAAGCTTAGAAAGCTTTCTTTTAGCATTCAAGTGTATTCTAAACAAGGCTCTCCTAATCCTAGAAAAGACCCTATAGTAGTAATTGCAGTTAAAACAGACGATGGTGCGAAGCAGTTCGTGGCTTCCGATTCTGACGATAAACAAATAATTAAGGAGTTTGTTGCTTTCTTTCAGGATTATGATCCCGACATTGTTTATGGCTTTAACACTAACTCGTTTGATTTACAGTATCTTTTGGAGAGGGCTCATTCTAAGGGCTTAAAGCTAGATATTGGTAGAAGGGTTAATGGGGAACCCTCACAAGGTGTTTACGGGCACTATTCGATGACTGGAAGATTAAACGTGGACTTGGCTGGCTTCGTGAACTCTGTATCAGAGGTAAAAATCAAGACGTTGGAGAACATATGTGATTACTTGGGGATTGTCAAAAAAGAAGATAGAGTTAGCTTAGAGTGGTATGAGATACCTAAGATGTGGGAAGATAAGGATAAGAAAAACAAGGTGATTCAATATGTAGCGGATAATGCAAGGTCTGTATATCTTCTTGGCGAATCCTTCCTACCTTTTGCAATAGAGTTAACGAGGATCACTGGACTTCCACTGGACCAGCTATCTATGGCGAGTGTAGGTTACAGAGTGGAGTGGCTATTAATGAGAGAGTCAAATAAGTACAACGAGCTCATACCGAATAAGGAAGAGAGAACTGGCGAAAGTTATGAAGGAGGGCTAGTTATATCACCTATTCAAGGAATTCATGAAAACGTAATAGTCCTCGACTTTTCATCAATGTATCCCTCTATAATGATCAAATATAATGTAGGTCCCGACACGTTAGTTAAGGGTGAATGTAATGATTGTTGGGTCTCGCCCATAGGTCATAAATTTAGAAAGGAACCACCTGGTCTATACAAATTCGTATTGGAGAATTTGGTAAAGGAGAGGAGGGAGATTAAATCTAAGTTGAAAGAAACGAAGGACGAATATGAAAAACGATTGCTGGATGAAAGACAAAAGGCGTTGAAAGTAATGGCAAATGCTTTTTACGGTTATATGGGATGGATTAACGCAAGATGGTACAGCAGAGAAGGTGCTGAGGCTGTAACGGCATGGGGGAGGAGTATAATAAGTGATGCTGCTAAGATCGCTACGGAGCACGGGTTCAAAGTAATTTACGGTGATACGGACTCTATATTCATAAAAGGAAACGGGGATATAAACAAGCTCAAAGAAATGATCTCTCAGAAGTTTGGTATAGAAATTAAGGTGGATAAAGTATACAGAAGAGTCCTCTTTACAGAGAGTAAAAAGAGATATGCAGGAATAACAGAAGACGGAAGGATTGACATTGTAGGGTTTGAAGCTATCAGAGGAGATTGGTGTGAGTTGGCTAGAGAAGTGCAAAGGAATGTAATAGAAATCATACTCAGGACAGGGAAGGTTGATGATGCTGTTAGATACGTACGGAAGACTGTTCTTTCCCTAAGACGTGGAGAATTCAAGATAGAAGATCTCATAATTTGGAAAGGCTTGGATAAAGATGTTAATGAGTACGCAATTACAGCTCCTCACGTAGTTGCAGCAAAGAAGGCAATTAAAGCAGGATACTTGGTGACTAAGGGAAGTAAGATAGGTTACGTTATTGTTAAAGGTACTAATAAACTTTCGGAAAGGGCTGAACCTTATTTTCTCGTGAAGGATAACTCTAGAATTGATATTTCGTACTACGTAGATAATCAAATAATTCCGTCAGCTATGCACGTGTTAAAAGTATTTGGTATAAAAGAAGATTCTCTTAAAAGTGGCGGTACGGACATATTAAGCTTCTTTAAGAAATAGACGGTGTCCTAGGATATAACATCAGAGATACTCAACAATTCAAGGTTTTTAGGTCTCTTTGAAATACCTCCTATCCTCGCTCCTATCAACATACTTATATTTTTGGAGGAAGCTAAGTCTACCAATCTTTGTGTTATTACTCCATCAAACACGATATATTTGATCCTGTTGTCGTTTGTATTCTCCAGTTTTTGGACTATATCTCTAACCTGGATTTTTTCTATTATGTTCCAGTTCTCGTCATAAAGTATACCTTCTAACGTCCCAGGCAGTTTCTTTATTTCTTCAACTACATTAGGCGGAATGTTTATGGTTATTTGTTGTTGTCCTGATTTTTGAATCTGTTCTTCTTTAATACTTACGTTAGTTACAGACACTTGTTTAGTCTCTGGAGCTATCGCGTCTCTTATGGCTTGCTGAGCCTCTTGTTGCTTCTTTAAGTATTGAGATACTGTCATCATGTTAGAAAGTGCTTTAGCTATCTCCTTTCCAGTTAGTTCTTCAACTTCTTTTCCTGCTGGAGCTCTAGCGACATAATCAAGTTTTATGTTGCTCATCATTAATTGCTTAAGTATTAAGTCTCCTCCGTGATCACCGTCTAAGAAAGCTATTACTGTTTTCTTTTGTTTTGCTAGGTCTATTACGCTTTGAGGGATCTTACCAGTAGCTCCTTCAATTGCAATAGTATTTCTATACCCGTATTTGAGTAAATTTATTACATCGGCTCTTCCTTCAACTATTATGAGTTCTGGATCCTTTTCTACATCTGGGCCTGCGGGCAATTTTTCGGGACCGTACTCTATTATTTCTCCGGTCTTTACGGCTGAAGATATTTCATAAATAACTTCTCTTATGTCAAGTGTTCTTACCTTAGACCAATTAGATAAAATTTCCTTTGCTCTGTCGATTATCCTCTTTATCTTTTCCTCTCTTATATCTTGAATTTCTACTAGCTGGAATTTTGCATTATAGGGTCCCACTTTATCTACGTTTTCGACCATAGCAGCTATTAGTGCAGTTTCAATTCGATCTAAGTTAGAAGGAATTATTATTGTTCCTTCGCTTCTACCTTTAGTAGTATTTATCTCAACTGATATTCTACCTAATCTACCTTTATCTTGTAATTCTCTCAAGTCGAAGTCCTCTCCAAATAAATTCTCGGTTTGTCCAAAAACTGCTCCTATAACGTCAGGCTTATCTACAATACCTTCTACTTCAAATTTAAGGACTATGTTATATTTCATTTTTTCACACCTTCTATTTATCTACTTACACTTTTTTCAAGATCTGAGATAAGGGATTCGTATTTGGTCTTCGAGTAGAGACTTTTTCTAATCGGATCTAGGATCTCATTTAGTCTTCTCGCTGTTGCAAGCTTTAAGTCTAATGGATGTAATTTGCCTTCAGCGAAAGTTCTTTCTAGTTCTTCATAAGTCTTAAACTCTATATCTCCACCATACTTTACATCCCTTTCCACTTTGAAGGTGGCTCCCTTGTTCGCAAATATGATGTACTTATTAATTTGTAGAACTGGATTATCTTCTATAACTCCTTTAGGACAATACGCACTTCTCAGTTTAGCTTCCACTAGCTCGGGTGGGTCATGAACAAAAATCGCAGTTTCTGGTTTGGACTTACTCATCTTTATAGAAGCTAAATAGTCGTCTTCATCCATCCCTTGAACGTTCATTCTTTGACCTCCTTGAAGTCCTACTAATAAAGGAGTGTGAATTGCTACTATCTTCTTCTTGCCCAATTTATCAGCTACATCTCTGGCAAGCATGTGAGCCTTTCTCTGGTCAGTTCCTCCTAGGGCTATATCTAGGTCTTGGTAGAAAATGTCAGCAACTTGCATAGCCGGATAAATTAATTTTGAAGTGTCAAGCTCAGCTTCTTCAGCTTTTCTTCCCATTATTGTAAGAGCTCTCTTCATTCTCGCAAGGCTCGTACTCTTAGCTACTTTAATTACTAGAGCCCAGTAATTCAGGTCTTTCACGAATTCTTCAGCATAAACAACTTTTACTTTACTCATGTCTACTCCGTAAGAGTTTAACACCTCTATTGCGTATTCTCCGGCTAAGCGAATTTTCTCTATATCTCCTCCTAGCTTGTCATTTATCCATGCGTGCCACGTGGCAACTAATATTGACATATCAACGCCTGCTTCGATTAAGTCCTTAACCTTCTGTGCCCATATTAACCAACCTATGTGGAACAGCCCACTAGGTTCAAAGCCTATATATCCCTTTAATCTATTTCCTTCTTCCAGTTTTTTCTTTAGTTCTTCTAGTGTTACTATTTCTTCCGTATTTCTCCTTATTAGATTTAGCTTTTCGTCTACGTTCAAAGTAAGCATCCCCAAAATAAAGAGACTAAAATAAAATAAAAAATCCTATTCTTCAGTGAGTTGCTTAAGGAATAGAACGACCGGATGAGTCTTGCCCAATTTTTCAACTAAATCGTTGATTATGAAATTGAGATCTATGTCGTTTTCTATCACTTTTTCGATAAGAGCCTCCGTAAACTTATAATAATTAAAGAATTCCCTTTCATTAACCGAGTCTTCTCCCTCATCAAAAAGCCTGAAGCTGTCTATTGTTTTCTCGCTTTCTTTTATCTTTCTCATTAGAGAAGTAAGATATTCGTCCACAACTTTTTCAATACATAAAGAAGTAGTGCATAACTCGACTTTATCGATTATCGATAAGGGCGATGGTGGCATAACTAGAGCCCGAATAATATTGTAAAAATCAACTAAAAAAGCTATTATTCTCCCATCACTTTAACGAGAACTGTTCGAGTTCTTGGCCCATCAAACTCTAATAAGATTATCCTTTGCCAAGTTCCGAGATCCAACGTTCCTCCAGTAATTGGTACTACTCTTGAATTTCCTATTATAGAAGATATCACGTGAGCATGTCCGTTATTATCAATTATATTATGCCTGAATTCCCCCTCTGGAGGAACCAACTTTTTAGCCCATTCTATGTAATCACTCATTAATCCCCTCTCGGCTTCATTAATAGTTATTGCACAAGTTGTGTGTTTTACTATAACATAGGCTACACCTTCACTCACACCTTTTATACTCTCTTGAACTAGGTCTGTTATATCTATACTTTCAAAACGACTCTTGGTCTTTACCTGAAACTCCTTTGAAAGTATTTTCATATGCTTAATATTGCAATTCCTTTTTTATATTATATGGACTTAGAAGGTATCGCTAGGAGATTATATCCTAATGTAGAAGAAATGAGAAAGAAGATTATAGAGGAAATTGAGTTTTACAAAGGGAAAGATTATCAACTCAAAGAGCAGTTAACAGATGCTATAATAGAAGAAGTTAAAAAGTCTATAATTGCATCAAAAATAGAACCACTTCTTTCCTACCCGGTAACCGGTCTCAAGGCTGGTGAGGCGGGATTAGGCTCTAGGGGGAAAGGTGACCATATAATTCATGAAAAGATCCTGAGTTTAAGTGGCTTAAATAAATTCGAAGATGCTAGAGTTAACAAGAACGTAGTAGTCTCAATTGATGGAATACATTCCCGATTAGCATACTTCCCCTTTTTAGCAGGTTTTCACGCTACAAGAGCTGCATTAAGGGACGTTATGGTAAAAGGTGCAGAACCGATAGGAGTTCTGGTTGATATACATTTGTCTGACGACAGTGATTTGGGAATGTTATTGGATTTTGAGGCTGGAGTAATGTCGGTTACGGAGTTTTTAGGTATTCCTATTCTTGCGGGTAGTACGTTAAGGATCGGAGGAGATTTAGTTATAGGGGAAAGGATCAGTGGAGGTATAGGAGCCGTGGGTTTATTGAAGAAGGTCTTCTTTAGCAGGGATAAGATCGAAGAGGGCGACTATATAGTCATGACCGAGGGAAACGGAGGAGGTACTATAACTACTACTGCAATTTATAATGGTTTTTATAATGTAGTGAGGGAGACCTTATCTCTCGTAGACTTAGTTACATGTAGAGTAATTAGTGAAGAATCTATCGTCAACAAGGTTCACAGTGCTACTGACATTACTAACGGTGGAATACGTGCCACGGCTTACGAGTTGCCTGAAAACTTGGGTATTGAACTTGAAAAAGAGGTTTTCATCTCGCTTATAAACCCCAAAGTTTACGAGATGCTAAACTCTTTGGGAATAGACCCTTTGGGTTTATCCATAGATTCTATTGCGATTTTCACTAAAGAGCCTGACGTGATACTGAAAAAACTTACTGAGTCTGGTGTAAGAGCTGATATAATTGGTCGTATAGTGAGGGCCGATAAGGGCAAGCTTGTCGACGAAAGGGGAAACCGATTAGAAATGGGATTTAGAGAGTCCCCTTATACTCCGATTAAAAAAATTATAGGAAATAAGACAAGTTACAGCGAGGAATTAATTAGACATAGGTTGAATGATGCGTTAAAACTCGTAAAGGAGAAGAAAGAAAATGTATTGAAAACTTTAAAAGCAAGTTAGTAATTAGGTGTATAAGCTGATGCTAATGTCGGAACAACAGCAGTTTAAATATATCGTTAGGCTTTTCGGGCAAGACGTAGATGGTACTATGAAGGTTCCTTACGCTCTTGCAATGGTTAAAGGGATAGGCTATAACACCGCAAGAGCTATTGCTAGTAAATTAGGTCTTGACAAGGACAGAAGGTTAGGAGAACTTTCTGACGAGGATATAAAGAAGATAGAGAATTATTTGACTGATAAGAAAATCCCTGAGTTACCTACATGGTTGTATAACAGAAGGAGGGATTATGAAGAAGGTGTAGATTTACATTTAGTTACTTCTGATTTGATATTTTATGTTAGGAACGATATAGAGAGGGAGAAAAAGATTAGAAGCTGGAGAGGAGTAAGGCATTCTCTAGGACTTAAGGTTAGAGGGCAGAGAACGAGGACTACGGGTAGAACTGGAACTACTGTAGGTGTGAGAAGGTCAAAGGCTGCTCAGCCTCAAGCTCAAGCTCAACCTAAAGCACAATCTTCCGGTGGTGGGGGTTCTTCAGGTGGTGGACAAGCTAAGAAGTGAGGTGGAATAGATGGGAGATCCAAGAAAAAGCAGAAGGAAGTGGGCAGGTCCGGGTCATCCTTGGATAAAGGTAAATCTAGATAGAGAACAAGTTCTAATAGGTAAGTACGGTCTAAGAAACAAGAGGGAGTTATGGTTAGCACAGACGATAATAAGAAACTTTAGACATCAGGCGAGGTCTTTATTGGGTTTACCCCCAGCTGAAAGGGCTGTAAGAGAGAAACAGTTAATTGCAAAGTTATACAGAATGGGAATATTAGATAAAGAAAATGCCACAGTTGACGACGTATTGAGCTTAACAGAAGAGAATTATCTGGAAAGAAGATTGCAGACAATAGTTTACAGAAAAGGTTTAGCTAGGACAATATATCAAGCTAGACAGCTTATAGTCCACGGTCATATAGCACTAGGTGGTAAGAGAGTTACGTCTCCCGGTTACATAGTTCAAAGAGGTGAAGAGGATATGATAGATTACTATCCTACTTCACCGTTTAAACAGTATCCACCAACACAAACTTCTGGAGGTGAGATAAATGTCCAGCAGGCGTGAAATTAGGTGGGGTCAAGCAAGGATTTATGCATCACAAAATAACACAATAATAACGATAACCGACCTTACTGGGGCGGAGATAATATCTAAAGCATCCGGTGGCACTGTAGTAAAGGCCGATAGAGAAAAGCCATCACCTTATGCAGCTATGTTAGCTGCTAACAAGGCGGCAAGTGATGCATTCGAAAAGGGAATTTCTGCAATTCATATAAAAGTAAGGGCACCGGGTGGTTATGGCTCTAAAACACCTGGACCCGGAGCACAACCAGCTATAAGAGCGTTAGCTAGGGCTGGATTCATAATAGGAAGGATAGAAGATGTAACGCCTTTACCTCACGATACTATAAGGAGACCAGGCGGAAGAAGAGGAAGAAGAGTATAAAAAGGAGACTACGAGTGTTTTACTATGTCTATTTCAGTACTTCGTAAAGATAATCTTTCTTTGTCATTAATAGTCTCAGAGTATCCTCTAGAGTTTGTAAATTCTATACGCAGAGCTTCAATGCTGTTTGTACCCACAATGGCTGTAGATGAAGTATATTTTATAGAGAATAACAGCCCCCTTTACGATGAGATTTTAGCACACAGGTTAGCTATGATCCCATTTACATCTGATGAGGCTTTAGAACATTATCGTCCACCTGAAGAATGTGCGGACTGCAAGGAAAATTGTGATGGATGTTATTCTAGAGTATATTTACAAGTTGAAGTTAATGACCAAGGCTCTATGATGGTATATTCTAAAGACCTCAAATCCGAGGATCCCGCAGTAGTTCCTATAAACGACGCGATTCCTATAGTTCTGTTAGGTCCGAAGCAGAGGATATCACTTGAAGCTAAACTTAGGCTTGGATACGGTAAAGAACACATTAAGTATAGTCCGGTTTCAGTTGCTATCCTGAGGTATTATCCTAAGGTTGAAGTCTTGGATAATTGTGAAAAAGCAGTAGAAGTTTGTCCGGAAAGAGTATTCTTGACAAAGGACGGCAGGGTTGTAGTATCAAATGAGCTTGCTTGTACCTTATGTGAAGAGTGTCTTAAGTATTGTAGGGGGAAAATAGAAGTATCAGCAGTAGAAGGAAAGTACATACTTGAGATCGAGTCAACCGGCAGTTTGAAGCCAGAGAGAATTTTAATAGAGGCAAGTAAAAGCTTAATACGCAAATTAAATGAATTAAAGGGCAAGTTAGGGGTTGTATGAAAATGGCAAGCACAAACGTTATGCTAAGAAAGCTTATATACACTCTCGAAAAGCAAAAAAAGAACCTTTGGTCAGCTGTAGCTGAAGAACTCAAAGCTCCTAGTAGAAAAAGAGCTTACATTAACTTATATAAAATAAATAAGCACACGAAACCTAATGATATTGTGGTAGTACCTGGTAAAGTATTAGGTATAGGTTCACTCGATCATCCAGTTACTGTTGTAGCATTGTCCTTTTCTAAGTCAGCCAAAGAAAAAATTGAGAAAAGTGGGGGTAAAGTTATGAGTTTATATAAGGCAGTTCAGGAGTTAAAAGACTTTAAAGGTAAAACCGTGAGGTTGATGAAGCAATGAGTGAACAAGTTCAGAAGACCCAAAATGAAGTAATAGTTAATGCAGAGAACCAGATTCTAGGAAGAATGGCAACTTATATTGTGAAACTCCTTAAAGAAGGAAAGAAGGTAATAGTAGTTAATGCAGAAAAGGCAGTAATAAGCGGTCCTAGATCTAGAGTTATACAAGGTTACAGTCTCTTGTTCACTGTTAGGACTATGCAGAACCCTGCAAAGAACGGTATAAGAAGACCTAGAAATCCTGTAAATATAGTGAAGAGGACTGTAAGGGGTATGTTACCTAAGAACAGAATGGGTAGGCAATACTATAAGAACCTAATTGTGTATATAGGCGTTCCTAAGGAGTATGAAGGTAAGCAGACGATTAGGTTCGAGGATGCTGATGTGAGCAGATTAAAGGGTAAATATATAACTGTAGCAGAATTATCTAAAGCCATAGGAGGTTATGTAAATGGCTGAGCAACAAAAGACCGTTATAATTACGTCGGCAAGAAGAAAAATGGCAAGAGCTAGGTGCTATCTAACTTCAGGTAAAGGTAGAGTCTACATTAACGATACCCCCTTGGAAATCCTACCGATAGAGGTAGTTAGAATGAAAATAATGGAGCCTTTGATGCTAGCAGGACAAAATATAGCATCCTCGATCGATGCCAGAATATATACTAGCGGCGGAGGAGTAATGGGGCAAGCGGATGCTGCTAGGATGGCTTTAGCTAAAGCTTTAGTTAAGTTTACTGGGAGCAAAGAGCTTGAGCAGATATATAAAGCCTATGATAGAACTATGTTAGCTGGCGATCCAAGGCAGACCGAGTCAGAAAAGTGGATGAGGTATAGTGCGAGAAGATGGAGGCAGAAGGCATATAGGTGAAATCTTATGATTATTCCAATTAGATGTTTTACATGTGGCTCCGTAATTGCTGATAAGTGGGAGCCCTTTGTAACTCGAATATCGGCAGGAGAGGAACCGGGAAAAGTGTTAGATAGTTTAGGAGTGAAAAGATATTGTTGCAGGAGAATGCTTTTATCCCATGTAGATATAATTAGGGAAGTTATACATTACACCAGGCCGATTTGAGGTGGAGAAAATGAGTGAACAAGAAAAAGGTGGTCAATTATCTGAGGAGGAGAAGGCAGAACTTCAGAAAACAGAGAAAGGTCAATTAATCGAGCTATTAGTGCCTCTAGATATGTATCTATCGTCTGGAGTTCACATAGGGACGCATACGTGCACGGCTTACATGGAGAGATTTATCTATAGAGTTAGACCGGAAGGTCTTTACGTGCTAGATGTCAGGAAGATCGACGAAAGGTTAAGGATAGCAGCTAAATTCCTTGCTAAGTTTTCACCTCAAGGTATATTAGCCGTAGCGTCGAGACCTTACGCCTATACTCCTACTCAGAAGTTTGCCCAAATAGTTAGAGGTAAAGCTATAGTAGGTAGATTCCCGCCAGGCACTTTAACTAATCCATACTTATCTAACTATATAGAGCCAGAAGTTTTGGTTGTAACAGATCCGAGAACTGATTTGCAAGCTATTAAAGAAGCTTCAAAGGTAGGCATCCCTATTGTAGCCTTCTCAGATACGGATGCGAAGGTAGACTTCATAGACGTGGTTATACCTGCAAATAACAAGGGTAGGAAGTCGCTAGCATTACTTTATTGGGCTTTGGCTAGGCAAGTATTAAGAGAGAGGAAGGAGATACCAGCTGACGGCGATATACCAGCAAGGGTCGAAGACTTTGAGACGAGGCTGGCGGAATGATAAGAATACCAGCAGTTGCTGGTGCATTTTATGATGCAGATCCCGAGAAACTAAAGGAACAGATTAAGGAATGTTTTTTACATCCTTTGGGTCCTGGAGGATTACCCTCAATTCCTAAAGAAAAACCTCAGAGAAGAGATAATTTATTTTTCATAGTCCCACATGCAGGTTACATGTACAGTGGACCAGTCGCAGCCCATTCCTATTACTATTTAGCACAAGAGGGTAAACCGGACACAGTCATTATACTGGGCCCCAATCACACGGGCTTAGGTTCTTTTGTATCAGTTTGGCTTAAGGGAAAGTGGAGGACTCCTTTGGGTGAAGTTGAAATAGACGAGGATATTGCTATGGAATTAGTGGGGCTAACGGGTATTGTTGATATAGATGAGAAGGCCCATTTGTACGAGCATTCTGTGGAAGTTCAGGTTCCTTTTCTCCAATATTTGTTCGGTTCAGAATTCAAAATAGTTCCGATAGTTATAATGATGCAAACACCCGATGTTGCGGAAATGTTAGCAGATGGTATATACAAGATTATGAAGATATATGAGAAAAAGAAGGATATTGTAGTGATTGCAAGTAGTGACCTGAATCACTATGAGCCCCATGATAAGACGATCGAAAAGGACAATATGGCAATAACTGAAATTGAGAAACTTGATTATAAAGGTCTTTTCAAAGTCGTCGAAGAGAAAGACGTTACCGCTTGTGGTTATGGGCCGATAATGACTGTGTTATTACTAGCCAAAAAATTCGGTAAGAAACCGTATGTGTTGAAACACGCAACTTCTGGTGATACTTCTGGGGATAAATCAGCAGTAGTAGGTTACTTATCAGTGAGGTTCGGTGATTAGTCTTCCTATACCCCTTTTCGGAATACCCCTTAAGGGTATAAATAATCCCATCCTAGTTGTGTTCTCTGAATTTGACGTGAACGTAACAATAGACGGTAAGATGAAACTACCAGAGAAATTTTACGATTTATTCGAAGAGGCTACAGGGTTTAAGTGTAATATATCCTTAGCATTTGATAAACATGTTCCCTATTCTTCCTCATACATATACTTGTCGGACTTGTATTTTAGAAGGAGTGTAAAAGAATGTGAGATACCGATATCAGAGGAAGAGATACAAGATACGTTATTAATGATAGACGACGCTCTTTTTGACTCGGAACTGATCAGAGCTCTTAGGTATGCGTTTAAGGTAGGTGTTCCCGTTTTGTATAGAGATGAAGAGGAGCCCATAAGGCTTTCGTTACCTAACTTCACCTCTACTTATCTCTTCAGTTATCCCGTAGACCTTTCCTCTGTGCGTTATATAGATAACTCTTTAGTTCATCTAATAGGGATGATTCCATTAGATTTTGTAGAGACCAGAGATCTTAATTTACTATATGTCGAGAACGGTTTGTGGGAGTCTCTATATGGAATTCCATTTGTGACCAGAAAGGATTGGAAATTAATATGGGATTTAAATTATGTTACAGCAATAGAGGTAAGGGGTGCCTAAGATTACAATCAGTAATAGAAAAATAGAGCACGTTGAGATCTGCCTTTACGAGAAAGTTGAAGGATACACTTCTACACTACTGGAAAACGTGAGGCTAGTTCATCAATCATTGCCTGGTTTCTCGCTCTCTGATGTGGATACGTCAATAATGTTTTTGAAAAAGAGGATGTCAGCACCAATAATCGTCACTGGAATGACTGGAGGAACCCCAGAGTTGGGGAGGCTAAACGGGCTCATTGCCGAGGTTGTTGAGGAGTTCGGCTTAGGAATGGGAGTTGGAAGTCAGAGAATAGCTATTGAGAAGAAGGAAACTAGAGAGACTTTCTCTATCGCAAGAAAACTGGCACCAAGTGCCCCTATTATTGCTAATATTGGGGCTCCTCAACTGATGAAAGGTTATGGTATAAAGGAAATAGAGGAAGCTGTCAATATGATAGAGGCTGACGCAATAGCGATACATCTTAACCCTGCACAAGAGGTTTTTCAACCTGAGGGAGAGCCCGACTATTCTATGGAAATTCTACATAAATTAAAGGATATTTCACGTAATTTAGGAGTTCCGGTAATAATAAAAGAGACTGGTTCTGGGCTTTCAATGGAAGTTGTATCGTTATTTTACTCTAACGGTTTTAGGTATTTCGATGTGTCAGGACAAGGAGGTACAAGTTGGATTTCAGTCGAAATGTTCAGAGGTGAAAGAAAAAACAACTGGAAGACTGAGAGTGCTAGACTTTTTTCCGATTGGGGGAATCCTACAGCTGCATCAATTGTAGAGACCAGAATTAGCGCTCCAGATGCCTATATAATAGGTAGTGGGGGAATAAGAAACGGCCTGGATATAGCTAAAGCAATAGCCTTAGGTGCAGATATAGGGGGATTTGCATTACCAGTACTGAAAGCTGTTATGAGCGGGAAGGATTCCTTGAGAGAATTTCTGAAAAAGACTATTTTTGAAATAAAGGCAGCAATGTTTCTAAGTGGCTCTAAGACAGTCTTCGATTTAGCTAAAGCTCCTCTAGTTATAACGGGTGAGCTAAAAGATTGGCTTGAGTCAAGAGGGATAAGCTTATCTACTTTAGAGAGTGTTAGAAAGAGAAGAACATGATTGATGCGTACTTCAATGAGATTCTGAAGGATATTAACGCTACGATAGCTAATTACATTAAAGGCGATGTCAAAGAGTTATACGAAGCGTCCTACTATCTCTTTCAAGCTGGAGGAAAGAGATTAAGACCGTTAATGTTAGTTGCTTCTTCTGATCTCGTCGGTGGTGAAAGGAGACGAGCGATTTTAGCTGGCTCTGCCGTAGAAGTATTGCACACTTTCACGCTTATCCACGATGACATAATGGATCAGGACACGCTAAGAAGGGGGATGCCTACCGTTCATGTAAAATACGGAGTACCTATGGCAATCCTTGCTGGAGACTTATTACACGCTAAGGCTTTTCAAATTCTTAACGACGCTCTCTCGGGAATGGAGTCAAATCTGATAACCAAAGCTTTCCGCATTTTCACCGACGCTATTCTGGTAATCTCTGAGGGACAAGCCCTTGATATGCAATTCGAAGATAGAAAGAGCATAAGTGAAGGAGAATACCTAGATATGATTAACAGAAAGACCGCTAAACTGTTCTCAGCGTCTACAGCTCTAGGTGCATTGATAGGAAAGGCAACCGATGACGTTGTAAAGAAACTGGAAGACTTCGGGTTATTACTGGGAATATCATTTCAAATTGTTGATGATATATTAGGTCTTACAGCAAACGAAGAAGAATTGGGTAAACCATTATACAGTGACATTAGGGAGGGCAAGAAAACTATTCTTGTAATAAAGGCGTTAGAAATGGCTAGTGAGGAAGAAAAGCGAATGATTCTACAAAACTTGGGGAATAGGAACGCCTCTAAGGAGGAATTAAAGCAAACTGCGGATATTATAAAGAAATACTCTCTGAATTATGCTTATGAGTTAGCCGATAAATATTATAAACAAGCACTAGACAAATTAGATTCAATAGAATGGAAAAACGAATTAGCGGGAAAGGCTTTAAAATATATAGCTGAATTTACCGTAAAAAGGAGAAAGTAATGGAATACACAGAAAGGTCGTTTTTTCCGATAATACTTTCAATAGTAGTAGCTTTTCTAATTACCATTATATCAACTAAGTGGGTTATTGAGGAATCCAAAAAGAAGGGTTTTGTAGGAAAAGATATTAATAAACCTAATAAGAACGAGGTACCAGTTTTGGGAGGAATTGGAATAGTAGCGGGTTTCATAGCAGGCTCTTTTACATACTTAGTTAGTGATATAGACTTTTCGGGCTCAGTTGCAGAAGTAGATAGGACAGTAGTTTCAGTATTAATATCCTCGCTGGTTATAGGATTTTTAGGATTGGTAGATGATATATTTAATTTAAGGCAGTCTGTAAGGGCTTTCTTACCAGTTTTCGCCTCGATTCCATTAGCAATATACAGTATCGGGCACACAAAAATATCAATACCCTTTTTAGGAATAGTTGACTTCGGGGTTTTATTTTACGTGTTAATTCTACCGGCTACACTAACAATAACCTCAAACGCTTTCAACATGTTAGAGGGTCTTAATGGATTAGGTGCAGGAATGGGTCTTATAATGGCATCAGCGTTAGCATATATCGGTCTCAGATCAAACGGTCCTTCTTTTCACTCAGGAGTATTGGCATTAATTATGGTATTTGTACTTCTAGGGTTTCTCATCTTCAATATGTACCCGGCTAAAGTATTCCCGGGAAATATCGGAACTTATTTCATAGGCTCCGTAATCGGTTCAATAGGCATCGCGGGTTTTATGTATACGGCATTATTCTTCTTATATATACCATATGTGTTTGAATTCATACTCAAAGCTAGAACCAAATTTAAGGGAGTATCCTTTGGAAAAATTTCCCATGAAGGTTATTTATACTGGGACGGTGCACCTAATTCCCTTACGCATGTAGTTATGAAAATGGGAAAATTTAAGGAATATCAAGTGGTTGTAATATTATGGATTATTGAACTGGTATTTGCTATATTAGCAATAGTGTTTCAAACGACAGTGGTCAGAATATGAAGTATTGCCGTTTGCTTAAGTGTACTTTAATTCAATAGGTAGTTAAGTTAATGATATTTTTTAGTGTGTTAAGTAAGTACCTTAGTCTATTAGAGCTCCATCAGAACAACTAATTTAAGTGTTTGTTCTGGCTGAGGATCGGAACTAAACTCTTTTATACTCTAAGGAAGATCATAATAATTGCCGGGGTCGCCTAGCATGGTAGGGCGGCGGCCTGCTAATTTGGTGAGTTGAAAGCCGCTGGGGTTACTCCCCGCGCGGGTTCAAGTCCCGCCCCCGGCGCCATTTTTGGGTTCTTTTAACTCATGATTTTTGACAATTGTCAAAACTTTTTACTTACTTAAAGTAGTTTATTTTATGCGTGCGGCTGTTCTCTTCAACTATAAGGAGCCGTTAACAATTCAAGATATTCAGATAGACGAACCTAAAGATAACGAGGTCTTAGTACAAATTACAGCTACCGGTATGTGTCATTCTGACGTTAATGTATTTGTAGGTGCTACCCCAGTCCCACCTCCAGTAGTGGCAGGTCATGAAATAACCGGAGTAGTCAAGAAAGTGGGGAGAGGTGTTACGAGGGTAAAGGAGGGTGATAGAGTAGTTTCAGCTTTCATTCACCCGTGCGGAAAATGCAGAAATTGTATATCAGGAAAGGAAAACCTCTGTGAAACACAAGCCTCAGTCAGGCTTAAGGGAGTCATGTTTGACGGCACTACGAGATTAAAGTTGAAGGACGGTAGAGAAGTTCACACATTCTTAGGTGGGGGTTTTGCCGAATATGCGATAGTTCATGAGAACGCGTTAACGGTTGTCCCTGACGATATACCTCTTGAAAAGGCGGCACCTCTCGGGTGTGCTGGAATAACTGCTTATGGTGCCGTAAATAACGCGAAAATCGAGCCCGGGGAGACAGTAGCTGTAGTTGGAGTTGGTGGCGTAGGTCTTTCAGTGATACAATTGCTGAAGGCAAGTGGAGCTGGAAGAATAATTGCATTAGGTACGAAGAAATGGAAGCTTGAAAAAGCCATGGAGTTAGGAGCTACTGATGTTATTAATACTAAAGAATCTGATCCAGTAAAGACCTTAAAACAGATTACGAACGGAGGACCTGATGTAGTTATTGAAGCTGCGGGGACTCAGGAGACTATTCAAATGGCTGTAGACGGAGTGAGGATAGGTGGAAGAGTTGTCTTAGTTGGACTACCTCCAGTTTCAGCACAAATTCCCTTAAGGATTGCTTCTATAGTTAGAGGTGGAATTACGATTATAGGTAATTACGGTGGTAGGCCTAGAGTAGATATGCCTAGGTTACTGGAGCTAGTAAGGTTAGGGAAGTATGATCCTAGCAAACTGGTAACTGGTAAGTTCAAGTTAGAAGAGATCAATGAAGCTGTGAAGGTATTAGAAGAGGGCGAAGCTATAAGGAGTTTAATTGTACCATGACGATTTCCGCTGCTATTTTCGACCTTGATGGAACTCTTGCTAATACTGCCTTAATTCATAAAGAGGCATGGGAGATAGGGCTAAAAAAGTTAGGAATTGTTACGAATGTAAAAATCGAATATTTGCTAGGAAGAAAGACGTCAGATATAGCTAAATTGCTTGCAGGTGAAAGATGGAAGGAACTAGTTGAAGTAAAAAATAAGGAGTATCTACAACTAGTAGAAACAAAAGCGGAAGCTACGAAATGCGCTAAACAAGTTATTTCTTATTTGATTCAAAAATCTGTTAAAATAGCTGTTGTTACTTCATCTAACAGAATCTCAGCTACGAAAGTCCTAAGTAAAATAGGAGTAAATTATGATGTTTTAGTCACGTCTGATGATGTAGTGAAAGGAAAACCTGATCCAGAGCCGATAGTAACCGCACTAAATAGTCTTGGTGTCATGCCGCATGAAAGTATCGGAGTAGGGGATACTGAGGTAGATGTAGAGGCTTATTATAATTCACGGCTTTCTCGTATATTTCTCGTGAAGTCTGGAGTACCTTTTAGCGAGGAGAAGGTCATGTCTAAAAACGCGATAATAATAGATTCTTTGTGTGAACTGTTTGAGTTAATTTCTTAATCTTAACAGATAAAATAGTAGATGGTCGGGGAGGGTGGGGGGTCTAGCCAGCCCCTGTAACCCGCATGGCTTAATGCGGGCACCAGTAACTCCCATACCATAATACCTGTTACCTCCAGATCCTAGCCTAACGATGAGTGCCGCCCGATGGGGCGAGATAGTTGCGGGTCTTCCCTCTGGAGGGAGGGAAGATACCGCATTGACCGGGAGAATCGGCCAGGTCCGGAAGGGAGCAACCGTGCCCGGCTATCCGCGTTCATCGGTCACCGGCATGAGAAGGGCTAGGGAAAGTCTGGGGTAATAAGGGTTATGGTATGGGAGAGCCGACCGCTACAGTTTATTTTCCTTAACTATTTTATCTTTATTATTATTAGAAAAATAACAAATTATTTTGAATTAAACTTAGTTAATTTAAACTTAGGGGGGTTTTACATAGTTAATTTATAAAGTACAATCATTATAATGATAGTTGGAGTGACGTATATGGGTCTGAGGAATTTAGTTGTTGCACTTTTCCAGTTAGACAAGGATTGGACTACAAGAATAGTAATGGGAATGTTAGTAATGGGTGTAATATGGGGATTGTTAGGTGTAATAGACTCTTTAATGGTTAGACTCCAAGAGACTATGTGGACTACTTACGGTCTGTTACCATTATCTCCACAAGAATACTACGCAAGCATAACATTACATGCTGAAAGGGATCTGTTCGGATTTGCACAACAAGTAATTTACGCAATCATCATATACTTTACAATCAAACTATTAAATCTACAGCCTAGAGCAAAGTGGCTGCTAAACGTGGCATTCATAGCGCTTAATATATCTATGATGTTCATGGAAGGCCCTATTTTATTAGTAAACCAACAAGGATTCGACAACTACTTCTCCGCTGGTTCTTGGTACTACTTATCTCCTATAGGTATACCCGGTTATTCTCTCTATGTAATTAGTCCGCTCTTTTTCATAGGATGGTTACTAAACGACGCATTCGTGTATCTTGGAGGAATATGGATCATTTATCACTATTACCTAGCATCAAAGCAAAGTAAAGAGAAATTACCAGTTCCGCTAGTATTCTTCCTGATGATTATATTACTATTCATGATAGGTTACTCTGGGGTAACTGTAGCTAATGTTTGGGATATACTAGCGTTTGCTGGTCTTGTAGGCTTAAATGCAATTGCAAATCAAATTGCATTCTGGATATTTGGCCATGCTGTAGTTTACATGGCATGGCTTCCAGCAGTAGCTGCAATGTACCTATTAATACCTACACTAGCTAACAAGCCTTTATATAGCGATAGAATGGCCAGAGTGGCCGCAGTACTATACTTAATATTCTCTAACAACATCCCAATTCATCACTTATACATGGTTAACTTGCCGATTGTTCTTAAAGTACTTCAGGAGATATTAACTTATGCAGTAACTGTACCTACCTTTATGACATTCCTTAACCTCTTTGCTACTGTAAAGGGTGCTGATGTGAAGTGGAACGTGATAACTGCCTTTACAGTAACTGGCTGGGCTGGCTCGATATTTGCTGGTGTAACTGGAATCTCTAATGCTACAATTTCAGTTGACGCGATAATTCACAATACGGATTGGGTAGTAGGTCACTTCCATGCAATGATTTTGTTGGGTATAGTACCAGAGGCTATGGCAGTCCTATACTTCATGTTGCCAATGATGACTGGTAGGTCTTGGTATTCTATTAAAGCTGCATGGATTCATTTCTGGGGTTATTTAATAGGTTCAATATTGTTTGTCATAGGCATAGAGCTTGAAGGTCTAGATGGCGTAGTAAGAAGAGCTGAGATAATACCCAGAGTCCCATACTTAACTGATGCTGTGAACTTAGCTACTGCTGGTGCTCTTATAGCTGAGTTAGCTACTTTAGTATGGTTCCTGAACCTCGTAATGACATTAGTTAAAGGAAAATTGTTGAGGGCTGAAGGCCTAGGCTTAGGTCAGCTGATCAACACTGTAGCAATGCAACTAGATTGGTCTAATACCGGCATAAGTTTAAAAAGTCTTGAAAATACATTAAATACGAGATTTATGAGAAAAGCTTTATCAACGTGGTGGGGTCTTGCACTATTCGGAGGAATATTGATCATAATAAGTGCTATACCTCTTGTGCTAGTCGGTAATGCATCGAAAGCATCTAACCCATTAGAATGGGCTTGGATTTCTTTATTAACACTTGGTGTCATTTTAGCTGGTGTTAGCTCATTAAAGGGAGCTAACACAGTTTAAAGGGAATAGTTACTTTTTTATTATATGAAGTTTATTTTAAAAGTTGTAAAAAATTGGGGTGATTGAATGGTTAGTAAAGAACAATACGAGTGGATTTGGACTGGATTTGCTATTGTGCTTCTTGCAATAGCTGTAGTTACCACGTTACCTCAAGTTTTTACAGTAGGTGGAGATGCAGCAGTAGTAACTCATGATATTCCGAGTAGTGTTCCTCCCTCTGATGTTATTACCACAACCGTAAATGCAATGCAATACGTATTTACTGTTAGCGAGCACGGGGGCGGTATAAACTCTGAATTAGTCTTACCTAATGGTTCAACATTACCGTTCTACTATAATTTAATGGTAGTTCATCCAGGTCAATATCTTAACATGACAATGTATGCGGTTCGGGGTAAGACTGCAACGGAAAACATATATATACCGGTATACAACGCTAAATATGTAGTTGATACCCAGATTGTCCCTGGCCTAACGCAGTATGCTGTGTGGTATGCCGAAAATGTTAGCGGATATCCAATAGCTTGTGGAGCGTATGCCTTTATGAGCGGAGAATATGACGGTCCTTGGTTCTCTTATCAGGTAGGTGAAATATTAGTGATACCACAGTCTGGTTACGCTTCTCCAGCTGCAATCCAGAGGTATATCACAGCATCAAATATTGCTCATACCAGTGCTTTGGTTGGTGATCCTTATAATCCACCAATAATAGTTGAGAACTCTCCAAACCCTGTACTTACAGTTGTCTCTGATAAATATGCTGCATTTAACGACAGTATACCTGGGCCAACGTTTGTAGTTAATGCAAATTCCACTGTAACAATGAACATAATAATTCCAACTCCATCTGGAGATCATAACTGGCTAAATAACTATTCAACTACCGGTGTAGCTTCTCCCATTACGGACTTATACGTTGATGTGTATGCTGTATGGTGGAACGGTACTATAACTCCAGCTGCTACTCCTCAGAAGATACAGTACAATACTCCAATGACATTCACCTTCACTGCTAAGGCTCCAGCTTACGTATATGGAATAATTTATCCGGCATTCTATAATTATGATTTAGACGGAATGTCTAATTCACTTACTGGAGAAGATATGGGTTATGTTATGTCCTTATGGGGAACTGTTATTGTTGAGGGGTGAAATAAATGGTCAGTTTCTTTAAACTCTTAACTTTAGGATATGTCTTAGCTATAGCAGGGCTAGTATGGGAGATAACTGAAATAACTTTACATGCTGTTGCAGTGCCCTATGTATTGCCGTTTACTGTATCGGCGTTTATAGGGATGATTGCCTACTATCTATTCGTTTACTTTGCTCCAGCAGATGAGAAAGAGTCTAAAGACTAAGGTAATATTTTTTCTCTGAAATTTTTCCTTATTCTTTGAATAACTTCTTTCTCTTCAATTTTCTTTAATTCGCTTATCTTTTTAATTGTTAAAGACACGTTACAAGGTTTATTCCTTACGTATTTTTCGGGACCGAGAAATGGGGAATCCGTTTCCGTCATTAGATAATCTAAGTCAATCTCTTTTACTATCTCTTGCCTGTATTTATCCCTTATTAGTACTGGAGGTACTGAAATAAGACCACCGAGATCAAGTATTCTTTTTGCGTCTCTAATACTACCTTCATAAGCATGAATAACGAAACGAACCTTGTAAGATGGTAATAAGGTGAGCAAATCATTTATCCCTCCTCTGACGTGGATTATAGAAGTTTTTCTATGTTTTTCAGCTCTCTCTAGAAAGAGAGAAAGAACCTTAATTTGGTTCTTTCTTAATTCACTATCCTTTATCCAATAATAATCAAGACCTATTTCACTTATGATTTTAGCATTGTTTGTCAGCTCCAGGCATTTCTCTATCTCATTTTCCTTATCTTTAATGAATTCTGGATGGAAACCTACAGCAGCTATAACGTTCTTATATTTCTTTTCTAGTTCTAAACCTTTAAGATTACTTTCTAGATCTACTCCTGCATTTACAATTGTTATCTCACATTCATTTACTATCGCATCTCTATCCTGATCAAATTCCTTTGAGTCTATATGAGCATGGACATCGATGTACATAAATAGACATACATAGGAGCAATAAAAATGATTTATGAAAAAGAATGTATTACAAAGAATAAAGATATTACTTCCAAGGTTCCTTAAGTACTTGTATCTTTACTACATTTTCGTTTTCGTCGTAGATCACTCTAACTAGATCTCCTTCTTTTATCTGGAATTTTTGTCTTATTTTAGCCGGTATTGTCACCTGATAGTTGCGTGAAACTTTAACTATTTCCTCTACACTCATTTGATTTACCTCCAATTTATCATATTAGTGCACTCAATTTAAAACTTTACTATAGTGATGAAAAGTCAGATTTAAATAAGATTATTAATATTACCACAAATAAGAGTAGAATTAGTTTTGTATAATAACTCTATTTTAATAATCTCTGACATAATTTATGAATAGAAAGTATATCTGTCTTGTATTATGAGAAAAATTTTATTGTGAAAAAATATAAATACTTGCATGATAAGAATCATAAATTGTGATACAAATGTCTCAAACACATATTTCTGGTGCTAGAGTAAAGCTACCTTCAGGAAAAGATGCGGGACTAGTAGATATACTATCTTTCTGCTATGGGCTATCCGAAACAGACGTACAAGTACTAGTTGCCTTGGCTAAGGCTGATGCTAAAGGGACTGAGGATCTTGAGGAAGATCTAAAGCTCTCAAAGGCTTCGATCAACAGAAGTTTAAATAAATTACTCGAAATGGGTCTTGTTATGAGGATAAAAGAACCTGGAAATAAGGCTGGCAGGCCAAGATATCTGTATAAGACAAGAGGATATAAGGAACTCAAAGAGAAAATCCTTGAAGATATAAGGAATTGTGCCGAAAGTATGGCAAAGCTTGTAGATCAGGAGTTCAGTATCTCAGAGACCTCGGAAAATATAGCGAGTGCTCAAAATTAAGATGGATTTGTAGAATCTAAGTAGCTATTTTCGAGTAATTTTACCTTCTCAGTTAGACTTCTCTGGATATTGTCCTTATCATGAATGATACCGTTAATTATCACCTTACTTACGTATCTACCGTCTGCATAGTAAACCAAATGAGAGAAGAGTTTGTCTTGTGAAAGAGGGTAAACAAAATGACTGTCAATCAGAACCAAGTCACCAACGTATCCTTCCTTTATTAACCCTCCTTTAATTCCCAATAATCTATAGCCGTTTATTGTACTAGACCGGAATAGGTCAATTGCTTTGGTTTCCACATTCCAATACATCTGTCTCTGAAGTAATACACCGATTTTCATTTCCTGAAACATGTCTAGTGAATTATTACTTGCTGCACCGTCAGTTCCTAAGGTAATGTTAACACCATTTTTTAGCATTTCTTTGAACGGAAAGCTACCTCCGGTGGCGAGTTTCATATTCGATGTGGGACAGTAAGTAACGGTGGAACCATTTCTCTTAATAGTCTCTATTTCCCAGCTCGTTACCCAGCCTAGATGAACCATCTGAAGTTTCTGGTTAACTAATCCGAGTTTAGCTAGATACTCAACGGGAAATAATCCATTTCTCTTCTTAATAGTATAGAGTTCTTTTCTAGTTTCTGATACGTGTATATGTATCCAAGTTTGTAGCTCTTCAGCTAACTGTTTTGCAATTTTCAGAGTATTTTCCGATACAGCGTAAATGCTATGTACGTTAATTATGGGTACAAAATACTCGTTCTTTTTTAACCTCCTTTGTTTTTTATCGATCTCGTATGGGTCGAATAAACTATCTAAAAAAGTGTATCCTGCAAAAGCTCTTATCTTGTATTTCTCAGCTAGTTCCGCTACTTGATCTGGATTAAAGTACATATCTACAAAAGATGTCGTCCCATTCCCTAGCATTTCGAGAATAGCAAGCTCACTTCCAATTTTCATTAACTCTTTTGTAAATTTGGTTTTCTCAAATTCCCATATCTTGTTTAACCAATCTTCGAGTTCAGCATCATCATAATAACCTCTTAGGACTGTCATCGGGGAATGAGTATGTGAATTTACCAGACCAGGGATTGCAATATAGTCAGAGCAATCTATCTCATCTCCCTCTAATTCCCTACCGATACTTTTAATCCTACCATTCTGAATTACTATATTCTCGTTCTTTCTTATCTCACCGGTAGGATTTACAATATACCTGCAGTTCCTCAACGTATATGTGTTATTACGAATCTCCACTCGTATTCACTTATCTTAATTTTCTCGCCTTCTACCTTTAATTCTCTTTTAAAAAGTGGGGCATACACTACGAATGTCTCGGCCTCTCCTCCCTCGAAAGCCGGATTGAAACCGTATTTTTCAGCGGCTTTAATTATGTTCTCGACGTCTTGGCTTTCTATAACTTTACCCACTAGCTCAAACGGGAAACCGTAAGCAGAGGCGGATGTTACAATAAATTTAAAACCGTCTCTTATTAACTCCCTCATATACTCCTTTTGATCTTTCCTCCATAAGGGCGAGTAAGTTTTCAGTCCAAGTTCTTCCGATATTATATTTATGTTCAGCCTTTGGTAATCCGAAAGCAATGCTCCTGTTATTATTCCCTCTATCCCTTTTACCTCTTTAGCTAATTTTAAAGCTTGTTTTAGATCGTTCAATTCCTTGTCTTTTTCTCCAGATGTATGATATTGAATTATGTCCAGACCTAACACTTCAGCTTGATATTTAGTAAACTCAACATTAGGGACTTGAAACATCCATGAATAGTCCTTTCTCGGAAGGAGAGTTATAAGACAAGTTACTTCAAAACCTTTGAATACACCCCAATGAAGTGCGAAAGTACTATCCTTTCCACCGGAGAAGAGAGTACAAACTCTCATAGCTCATAACAATATATCGTGTGTTCTGTAGGCCCTAATATACCTTCAGCCGTAACTCTTCTTTTTTCAACTAGTCTTAGGTTCGGATATTGAAAATCATTAGAGGCAACCCTTAGTCCTTTTTTACCATTCTGGATTATTAATGGTTCTAAAAGTTCGTTTGTCCTTGTTGATAGGTAAGAGACTAGTATGTCTGTTTTTGGTAGTAAGATCGGGGCTAGAGTCAACATATCTCCGCAAATTATTTCAAATTCTCTGTCGTTATTTTTATAAGCCTCTCTGCATAGTTTTCTATCGATTTCTACTCCTACAGCTAATTTTACATTAAATTCCTCCTTAGCTATTTTCAAAATCTTTCCTATTCCAGCACCTAAATCTAGGACAACGTCACCTTTACCAGCCTTTACACACCTCAACATTTCCCTAGCGACCTCGTCCGGTGTTGGGACAAACGGAACTAACACAAGTAATAATTATTGGAGAACCTTAAAAAGACGAGAATACTAATTTACTTTCACTTGCCCTGATATCCCTGATGCTGAAGTTCAGGTCTAACCATGTGTTAACGTTTTTTACTGCTAGTAAGTTTATCTTATTTACTTCGAGCTCACGTATTCCAACTAAGTATGTTTTCTTACTTAAAGAGAGTAAATCCATCATCTTCTTACATTTACTCAAATTCTGGAGAAGAAAACTTGTACTATAACAAGCCAAAAGGGGCTGGGGCTTGTTAACTAGTACAATCGAGATGTCGAACTCAGTCTTACCGCATAAGAACTCAGCTAAATTACGTGTTACGAACGGAAAATCGCATCCCGTAACGAAAACTTTTGCGGATTTGACGTATTGAATTCCAATCTCAAGTCCCCTAACTGGACCCTTCCGCACATGATCTATGATCTGCCTTCCGTTCAGATTTGCTCTTAACTTATTAGTAATAATTATGGGATTACTAAACTCTTTGCTAACTCTCTGGAGAAAAGTAATACCGTTAAACTCGTGATCGCACTTATCTTCTCCAAACCTCTTAGATTCACCACCGGCTAATATAATCACGTCAAATGAGGAATTGCTGTAACTCAACGGTTTCTCCTCTTTTATACGTTTTATCTCTAGCTAATATACCGAAAGCGTTTGCCTTAGCAAGTTCACTATAAAGACCTGTACCCCACCTCAATGGCTTTGCATATACTCCCTCAGTTCTGAATAAGAAGACGGAATCCATTTTGTGCTTTACGCTTATATCCTGATCAAGGAAATAATAGGAGAATTTTCTCACTTCTTTTCCTATCATTCTCGACAATACATGTAAACCGTGCTCGTGGAATACTGTGACTGCAGAAACCACTTGTCCAGGGAGGTTAATTACTGGAATGTCACCTATCACACCTACCCCTCCTCTTTTTATCACGTTCACAGCAACTCCTTCAAATAGTAATGTACCCATCTCCCTTATTACTTTCTTTGAGTAGTCTTTGTCTCCCATTGAAGACCCACCAATGAGGACTATATAGCTGCATTCCTCCGAGAGTTTTTTCATAGCGTTAATGATCTCTTCTTTATTGTCCTTGACGACGCCAAAGTACTTACTTTCTCCGAATTTTCCTAATAAGTACAGAAGAATGGGTGAAATAGAATCGGGGATTTTTCCATTTTCATAATAGGGTACTATCTCGTCTCCTGATGCTATGACACAACTTTTCACATTTGCTACATTTATTTCTTTGATCCCTTGTATTGTTAGAATTCCTAGATGGTAAGGAGTTAAAATTTCTCCCTTACTTATTATAAGGCTCCCTTCCGATATGTCTTCTCCTACAAATTTAATGTCCTTTCCTTCGAACACTTCCTCTATAAACTTGACCCTTTCACCCGTTACTTTACTAGCTTCGATTCTTGCTACTGCGTCTGCACCTTTCGGTATGGGGGAACCGGTAGTTACATAATACGTTTCTCCTTCTTTCAGTTCTGGAATTTCAGAAGAGGAGGGATGAAGTGAGCCTACGATTTTTAGTTCTCCATATTTATTGTAGTCGCTAACTCTAAATGCAAAACCATCCATGGCAGAGAGGTTTGTATCCGGTATATTCTTCATTGCATATACGTCTTCGCCTACTACCTTACCTACGGCATCGTATATGCTTTTTCTCTCAATAGGAG
>QEFN01000011.1 GCA_003086555.1 Sulfolobus sp. SCGC AB-777_G06
TGGCGTTCAGTAATAAATCTTTCGCTCAAACTCCAAGCATAGTATTAGCTAACATTGCCACGTGGGTCCTTTCAACCCACGTGGCGATTCGGGGGAGGGCTTACCTATTTAGGCTCATAAGGCTTATTATTATACCAAACACTCCAAACAACCCTTGCCAACTTCCTAGCCAAAGCAACATACAACTTCTTACCCTTCAACCTATCCTTGTGTGTCTCATAAAACTCCAGTAAGGTCGGGTTCCTAGAATAATTCCTCATTGCTAAAAAGTAGAACAAGCTACGCAAGTACTTATTACCACTCTTCGAAATCCCCCTACTTACCACAGCCCTCCCACTCCTCTCCACTACCGGGTCTAAACCACAATAAGCAACAAAGGACTCAGGCTTAGGAAAACGCTTAACATCACCAACAATACCAATAATAATACCAGCTGCAAGCCTCCCAACACCAGGTATTGTCAATAGGACGTGGTCTTGAGGGACTTGCCCCTCAACCATCCTCCTAACCTCCTTCAACCTCTCTTGCGTTTCTAGGAGGTTTTTAGCCAGGATTTTGATTTCCTCAAGTACTATTGGCGTGTATTCAAGTTGGTATAGTTCTTCTTGTGTGAAATCTCCTTTCGCAAGCTTTTCCAACCTGTCCTTGCTTACCTTATCGTTATCACTCACTAAGAATAGTGTCCTCTTTAGCCTGTTCTTGTATTTCGTCTCTATGTCCTTTAGGAATAGGTAGAGTGTTACCAATTCCCTCAAGGGGTTATAATCGTACTCCTTAGCCTTGTCAACCATGTTTTCTAATTTTTCAGCGTCATAAAAATCTGTTTTCTTCCCCCTAAACTCCTTTTCCCTTGATAACACGTTTGGACTGACTTGCAGTACTCTTACCCCCCTCTCCTTGAAGTATTGTGAAGGCCTTATTGCGTATACTCCAGTAGGCTCTAGGACTATTGCGCAAGGTTTCATCCTGAGGATTTCTTCATAACCCTTCAAGTCGTTCTCGTATTTTCTCACCCTCCCCCTGCTAATTATTAAATGTTCTTTTGATACGTCTACCCCTATTACCCCTACCTCTTTGTCACACCTATATGCGTGAATTTTATCACAATGTTCAGTCCGACGGTAGGGGTTTGTCACGCCACTACCCGAAGACTTTGCTTCAGTTTCCCTCTCGACCATGTTTCCCCAGCCGAGGAGAGTATTACTCTCCTCGACTAATAAACCTATATAGGTATTTCTTGTAGAGGTATTACTACTTATAGGGATTGTAGGATCGCTAATTGGGATCTTGCCGGTACTCGCTCACACGTAGGAGACCGTCTGAAAGCCCTTAATGTTAAAAATGAGATATTCTGGAGCCAAACCGTGATTATAAACAATTAATTTCGTACATTTAAAAATTCTTAGTTGGAATTTTTGAACTTCCGATTATCTATTTAAGGTCTGGGATTAAATATCAGATATGCCATTATCTCCAGTCGTTGAATTACACAACGTCAGGAAAGTCTATTACGGAAAGGTGCCGGTGGTTGCATTAAAAGGCGTAACTTTGACCATATACGAAAGAGAAATAGTTTCCATTCAAGGGCCCTCTGGTTCAGGTAAAACAACACTCCTCACAATTATCGGTACTTTGAGTAAACCAACTGAAGGGGAAGTCCTAATTTACGGTAAGGATGTGACTAAACTTCCCGATAAGAAAATAGCTAAGGTGAGGAACAAATACATAGGCTTTGTCTTTCAAAACTACAACCTGATAGACAGGCTTTCTGCGTTAGAGAACATAGAACTGCCTCTTATCGCAAGAGGAGTGTCAAGCTCTGAAAGGAGAAAGATCGCGCTAGATGTCCTTGATAGGCTGGGTCTGAAAGACCTTGCTAAGAAAAAGCCTAGCGAAATGTCTGGTGGACAACAACAGAGAATCGCAATAGCCAGAGCATTAGCTCAAAATCCCAAAATACTTCTTGCCGACGAACCTACCGCAAATCTAGATTCGGCCTCTGGCAAGGTTGTCATGGACACGTTCTTAAGGGCGAATAAAGAGTTCGGTACTACGGTTATTATCGTCACTCATGAACCTGACATAGCGGCTTACGGTCAGAGGAAAATTCACATGAGAGACGGTCAAATAGAGAAAATAGAGTAGGTGAGATCAGTGTACAGAAAAGCAATAATGTTAATCCTCTTAACTCTAATACTTTTCTCTACTTCATTTGATACCGTTTATCACGGAACAATATCTTCTGCCCCTTACGGTGTTTTTCCGCCTATTACTGCTATAGAATGGGGCTCTTTAGTACAGCCTCAGAACGTAACTCCGGGGGACTTTAACGTGCCGTTATATGTCGTGATAAAGGCCGATGTTATAGGAGCGTCTTTATTGTCAACTACATACCAACCTTTTGGTCAGACCTCAACACCTATAAACGGTTATATACTTTCAGCTAATAAGACGCAGTCTACAATCGTGTTCTTCGTAAACGTACCTCTCAACGTTTCCTCAGGCTTATACAAAGTGTTCTTATCCATAAACTACACATATGACAGCGGTATATTCGAAGCCACTACTCAAATACCTATTTACATATCCTCAGTAATTTACCCTAAGGTTATATTTCAATGGGGTAACGGTGAATTTACATCACCCGGACAAGGAATATCGCCCCTTACAGTAACGGTAGAAAACCCTAGCAATAAAGTGGTAAGTAACGTTATCATCTCGGCAGAACTACCTAACGGAATTTACAGCCTGACTGGATCGAGAATTATAAACTTTACAGTCCCAGCGGTTCAACCGTATTCGGCTGTAAGTGTAACACAATATGTAAACGTGACCTCCGAAATATCTCCGGGTTCATACCATGTCAATTACACACTAACTTTTACCGATGAGTTAGGAGGAGTCCACATGGCAACATATAATAACGGAACCCTAGTCCTATTCCCCAAGGAGCCACTCATTGTCAAAAGCGATCCTATCTCCTTACAAGCTGGACAAATATCTACCTTCATTATATACCTTAACTCTACCGGTGCACTACTTACGTCTTTTAGTGTAAATTCTCAAAGTGTAATGACTGTGAGGTATAACGTAACGACTCCTATATCTTTTTCGGGGGTTTTACCCATTTCTATAAGCGTTTACATGCCTTACGGCACCACCCCTGGAATCTACCAGTTCACTATAACTGGGACTTATATTTACGGGGGAACACAGTATTCCTTCACCATACCTGACTACGTGGAGGTGGGAATCAATAGTACTGGGCCCGAAGTAGTAAGCTTAGAGTGGGTCTCATACCCATACCCTGGGAGCAGTTCACAAGCGGAGTTAACGGTGTTTAACCCCTTACCTTACCCAGTCTACTCCGTGAATATCTCAACCCATTCTGTTGAGACCGGACAGCCCTATTATGTGATCCAAGAGATCCCTCCCTATGGAAGTGTCCAAATCCCCATTTCTTTACTTGTACCGGACAACGCGTCTTCATTAGTATGCCTTTATTTTAATATCAATTACTACTCCGAGTACGGTGGATTCGCCTCTTCCAGCAAAATAATAATCCCGGTTTACTCTAAGCCTCTAATTAGCTTGTCATTAGTCCCATCTACAGTAGTTCAGGGTCAGCAGTCAGAAGTATTACTCGAAATAAGAAACTTAGTTAACCAGAGCCTATTTGACCTCCACGTAAACGTAGTATTCAGCGATATCCAAGTGGTAGGAGCTACGAATGCTACGATATACCAACTTAATCCTTCTTACACCGGGTCAATACCTTACAGCATTTACGTCCCCCCTTACCTCTCTCCAGGGGTTTACCCTGTGCAGGTTACAATATCTTACTACTACTCGGGAATACAGAACACGGAAGTGTTCACACTACCCTTAGTAGTTACTAGTGCACAGAACGGAATTAACGTCTACATCTCTCCTTCTACCTTATATTACCAAGTTAGCCAGAATCTGACTATAACGCTGTTTAACAGTGATAACTACACTATCACCAATATCTTTTTAAAGATATTTACTAACTCCCAACTACTATCGCTTTCCCAGACCCAGTTCGAGATCAACGCTATACCTCCCCACTACAATTACACGATCACCGTCCACACGTTCTCACCAATATCGGCTACAGAAACTTTACCGCTTTCACTGAGCTTACAATACCAGACACCCGATGGTTTCGTGAGTTATAACGAAAACTTGTCATTATTGATTACTGGACTCATCTCGATCCAAATAATCCAACCGTCAGTTACTGAGGTAAACGGTTCTTACATCTTCCAAGCCACTTTGCTAAACGATGGAAACACGCAAGCTAACAACGTTATCATATACTACCCCGGAGGAAGCACTTATATCGGTCAATTACCGACAGCATCACCTCTTCCTATATCGGTGACCTTACCCTCCAACTCTTCGCATATCGTCATTTCCTACCAGACACCAACTTACCAGACCGTTAACATGACGTACACTTACAACGGTCCCATCACAGTGTTACAAACAACACCTACTACTACATCACCTCACAACTTGTTTGGTAGAGCATTGTTGTTCGGGATTTCAGTAATAGTAGTGGTGGTCATAATTTACTTATTACTAAAGAGGAGGAAGAAGGCTAATGAAGACATTTGACGTTATAAAGTTCTCATTTAACGCGCTGTTAGAGAGGAAAACTAGGGCAATTTTAGTAATTCTGGGCATAATGGTAGGCCCGTTAATAGTTGTTTCACTCGTGGCTACGATTCAAGGGTTCGACATAGGTCTGAACCAACAGTTAACTAACTTCTTCTCACCCTTAAACATATACTTAGCACCGAAGAGCCAAGGAACCTTAAACCAATATGTCATTGATGGGGTCTCCCACTTACCGGGAGTAAAAGCAGTTGTACCGTACTATCTCATACCGGCATACATAGATACTCCTAAGGGACTAGAGGCTACAGTAGTTTTCTCAATGGATGTCTCCGATATTAATTTAGTAATGCCCGGTCTAAAGCTTCAAAGCGGTTCATTACCCTCGCCTAACTCTTTTGACGAATTAGACGTGGGCTATTATATCGCAAACCCCCAATATTCTGGTCAACCTACTTATCACACTGGGCAGATTATGGTGGTTTACCTGATTAACCCTGAAGGAGAGAGGATAAGTAAGACATTTGTAGTCATAGGCCAGTTGGCACAAATAGCTTCTTTCGGAGGGGCTAACTTTAACCAAGCATTGTATGCCCCTTTCTCTCTCGGACAGTCTATTTGTGGGACAAATTATGCGGGGGCTATAGTAGTAGCATCATCTCCGAGTGAAGCTGAAGGGTTGGTAAATATCATTAAAGAAAAGTACGGTAATTACGTTCAGGTCACTTCGAGTCAGCAAATACTCAACCTAGTTAATGAAGAAATCTCTTCCTTTGAGGCTCTACTAGTAGTTGCAGGTGTAGCGTCGTTTGTAGTAGCGTTTTTCACAGTCTTAGCTACTATGATTACTTCTGTTGTGGAGAGGACTAGGGAAATAGGACTTTTAATGTCTTTGGGATTTGAAAGGAGACAAGTAATGCTAATGTTCCTATCAGAGGCAACAATAATGGGAATAATAGGAGGTGGAATAGGAACCATAGGAGGATACCTCAGTTCCTTCCTATTGGCGTCAATTGCGTCGAACTCGTTTGAAGGAAGAGGTGGAGCCTTTAACGTTGTTCCCTCGATCTCAGTAGAACAGTTAGTATTTATTTTCTTGACTATTATTGCGATTACCACTGTTGCTGGGTTGATTCCTGCGTATAGAGCGTCAAAAATAGAACCAGCAAAAGCATTAAGATATGAGGTATAGGTGGGATCATGAAAAGCATAGATATAGTCAAGTTAGCTTATAGAGCTCTTTTCGAGAGAAAAACTCGAGCTATCCTGACTATTTTGGGAATAGTAGTTGGACCTCTCATCATTACTACTATAACAGCGTCCGTTCAAGGGTTGAGCCAGTCCGCAATAAACCTTATTCTAAGAGATATCTCTCCTGAGGCGATATTCGTTACCCCCCTCAACGGTTACTTATCATCTTATACGATCACACAACTCTCCCACTTAGATGGGGTAGTTTACGTAGTCCCGTTTTACACGATACCCGTAACGATCTATACTTCCAAAGGAGAGATTAGTACTACAATTTTGTCGGTTAACATCTATGACTTGCAAAAAGTCTTACCGGGGATTAGCATTTCAAGCGGGACAGCTCCTTCAGCTCAAAGTTATAATCAAGTCGCTATAGGTTACGATCTTCAGAATCCTCCTTCTCCTAACCAGCCATCTCTACATGTAGGTCAGGAGATATCTGTGAGCGTAGTATTACCTAACGGTGGCCAAAAAACGGAGACTTTACTGGTGACGGGAGGGCTGAGCGATTTTGACATTAATCTAGGGATTATTAGTATTAACAAAGCACTGATTATGTCTTATTCAATAGGCGAAGAGATATATGGGACAAAATATTCAGGAGCTATAGTTTTAGCTTCCTCATTACAAGATGTAAGTAAAGTGGTATCGGAGATCCATCAGTATTTGGGTTCTTATGTAAGTGTGAACTCAGCGCAAGACGTAGTATCCTTTATAAACCAACAAGTAGTGTCCTTTAACCTACTACTACTTATAGTCAGCTCTGCGTCTTTTATAGTAGCTTTCATAAGCGTACTAACTACTATGATTACTTCTGTTGTGGAGAGGACTAGGGAAATAGGACTTTTAATGTCTTTGGGATTTGAAAGGAGACAAGTAATGCTAATGTTCCTATCAGAGGCAACAATAATGGGAATAATAGGAGGTGGAATAGGAACCATAGGAGGATACCTCAGTTCTTATGGCTTTCTCGACTTCCTTCTCAGTTCACCCCTCTTCAATAGTTTGCATGCCGAGCCAATATTTACCATTACCCAAGCTGTAACCCTTTTCTTATTTATAGTTCTCATTTCCACTTTTGCTGGGCTGATTCCTGCGTATAGAGCGTCAAAAATAGAACCAGCAAAAGCATTAAGATATGAGGTTTAGACTTTTTAATAACAAATTACGTGCTAACTCCCCTAGCTTGTTGTTTACCTAGTTTGGACTCTCATAAAATAATCAGACTCCCTCTATCTACCAAGAGTATGATCGGAAAGAGTTACAGATTTTTAGCAAGAATTTTTTACCTAAAATTCCTAGCATAGAAGAAATATCTGAAAGATTACGATTCGTCATAGGTATATGAATTTCTAGAACTATCAATAAAAAGGTTAGATAATAATTAACATGATAATTAAGGAAAAATTTACTGTTCAGTAATTAGTATCGTCACATAAACAAATTATATTATAACACACAGAGTTTTATCAGGTGATCAAATGAAATTAATTGAAATCACTAAAGATGAAATTAAGGGTAAGATTGGCCTAATGCCTTTAGGAAGCATAGAACAACACGGGCCCCATTTACCAATGGGAACAGATGGAATTGTAGTTGAATGGATAGCTCAAAAAGTTGAAGAGAGATTTAGAGATCAAGTACTTCTCTATCCTACCTTATATTACGGTTGTTCTAAAGAACATTACGGGTTCCCCTTCCTCTCAGTGGGTTATTTGAACATGATAAACTTCTTACTAGATATTGTTAATAGCTCAAAAAACGCGGGAATTTCCTCTCTTATAATCGTTAATGGTCACGGAGGAAATGAGTCCGTATTAGACATAATCAGAAGAGAAGTTAATATGAGTAATGATAACTGTTTTAAACTCCACATATTCTCTATAGTGGGGAGAGATAGAGACCTCTTTCCAAACATTATAGACATGCACGCTGGCTCAGTAGAGACTTCAAGAATATATGCAATTAATAGGCGACTGGTAAGAGAGGACAAGCTAAAAGAGGTAGACGACTTCACTATAAAAGATGGAGTATTTAAGATGATACCCACTAGCGAGGCAAACAAATACGGGATTATTAATGTTGGTGGCAGGGTGGAGATTGATGAAGAAAAGGGGAGAATGTCGCTAGAGAGTTCTGTTAAAGATCTCTCAGACTTAGTACGAAAAGTCCTTGAGCAAATAAAGAACTGTGGTAACAATGCTTAAATTCAAAAGGAGAGAAAGTCAATCTTAAAATGACAGAGTTTGAACGATATTAATAAGATAGCGCTTATAGGAGCATTTAGAGCCTTAGGCGGTTCGTTAGTCTGGCCTTTTATAGGGTATGCACTCTATTCAGTTTACAAATTACCGCTCACATTTGTATCGATTTTCTATCTCTTACAAGGTATCATAGGTTTAATAGCGTACTATATTGGCGGGATCCTTACAGACAGTTTGGGAAGAAGGAAGAGTATGACCATAGCGATAGTACTCTCCTCAATTTCACTTCTTCTGGCCTCTCAAATATCTCTCCCAGTTTTAGTCTCATCTCTTATTCTAGTACAAACTTTTTTCAACGATATATACTTCGTCTCTTCTACATCGATCGTCGGCGATATGTTTGAAGATAAACTCGACAGTTTGATCAGAGCGTTCAGCAGACAGAGGGTTGGGATCAACGCCGGTTGGGCTGTTGGACCCCTCATTGGTGGTTATATTTTTCAAGTACTTGGCTTTAATAAACTCCTATTCATCGCATCAATTATAGCCTTAGTACCCTTATATTTCGTGAGGATGCTACCAGACTTTAAAGGAGGTGTTGAAGTGTCATTTAAAGTCTCAAGAACACTATTAACGTTTCTTGTCCCTACTGCATTAATATTCATGCTAATGAGTCAATTGGGCTTTGGTTTAATCACTTATTATACCACAATCCCTCATTTCTCAGTACTTCAAGTGAGTTTGCTCTTCATGGTAAACGGCTTAATGATAGTAATACTTCAGGACTATATAGGAAAATTGATAACAGACGTCAAAAAATACTTGCCGTTAGGGTGTCTTATTTACGGGGTTTCATACTTCTCGATAGCTTTTATAACAGACTACGTAGAAGCTGTGGTAGACATAATATTCATAACCTTAGCTGAAATCATAGTCTCCCCTCTAGTCCAAGCTGTAGCAACATCATTAACCGAGAGGAGACAGAGGGGAAAACAAATAGGGGTTTTCGGTATATTTACTTCCTTAGGAAGAGTTCTGGGCTCTTCTCTCACTAGTTACTTAATGACGTTCTTTCTTTACTCTCCCGTCATTTTGTGGGGGTTGATCAGCTCACTAGGATTTATTTCAGCCCTACTCTTTTTCCTCTCATTAAGATCATTCAAACCAGCTCAGAGTCAAATACGCTGAATTTTTTACCAACTCAACTACATTTAACATTTCGTTCTTAGTTAGCCCCTCCATGAATACTATTTTGGCTATTTGAACAGACTTCGGTGTTTCGGCATCAGGTGGGATGAGGAAAAACTCTACGTTCATCCTCATTAAGTCTTTTTTAATGTTCTTGAGAAGAGACTGATCCTTCTTAAGTTTTACAGAATCGAAGTCAACAACAGTAGTTACTATATAATAAGTAGAGTTAGGATTAGTTCTAATAACTGAAACCTTTACTCCTTCACCTACTGGGGGAGAAATGACGATGTGAAAGTAAAAATTACCGCTGGTTACCTTCTCAACTTTCATTCCTAGTTCCACGAACCAGTCAAAAATTTGAGAATCGGATACCATCACGTACACCTCAACGCTGAATCTCCCATTGAAGAATCGACTTTATGTTGTGCCGTACTCTCTGCTATACTCTTAACTGTCTTAATTACACTGTCAGGCTGAAGGTTTGAGGGGAACATGAAAGCCTCTCCTTTCCTATTTAACCAGTGGGCTTTCATATTTAAAGACTTGGCAACCAATATGTCGTATGGGTTCGAGGATACTAACATTATTGAAGGTAGGGGCGAATTAACCCTCTTGCCTACGTATTCGAAGAACTCCTTTGAAGGCTTGTACCTCTTTACGTCATCAGCTGATATTACGTCTTGGATAAAAACGTCCAAATTATTCCTCACAAGTATTTGCTTCACTAACATTTTGTCTAAGTTGGTGACCACGTAGAGCCTCGCCCTATAACTCAACTCCTCAAGAAATAAAGCGTCCTCATACATAGGCGATCTAAGTATCTTCTCCCTCCATTCTTTATGAAGTGAATCTAATATGACGGAATAACTCACGTATACTCTAGCTAGAGAGTACGCATTCAACACGTGTTGGGTTTCCTTTAAAACCGAGTAAAGTTTTTCATCGCTTACCTTGATCAAGTTTTCGGTTACATTAAACAAGATTACGTACATTTACAACACCTTCTTTTTACCAGTGGCATTTAGATAACTCTCTAACCACATCTTAGTTAACTCCTTCTGTTTACATTCATTACATACATCCGTATATTGAGCTGTGCCAGGGTAACCGTATTGAATTAATAGGCTATCTACCTTCCCCTTTATCTTTACAGTACCTATAGGCTTCCCGCAGTACCTGCACTTGGTCACCTTAGCCTGGTTTACTCTAACTTTTTGTAATTCCTTGAACTTAGCCAGTCTCTCTACTTTTATGGCGTTCTCAGGACAGTTCTTAACACATCTCTGAGAACCTATACAATACGGTATGTTGTAGTCTAGTGTCGTGAGGTCGTTCACTGTTTTCATATCTGGGACTAGCATCTGGCAAGCCCTAACACATACCCCACAAAGTACACATTTATCAGGATTTACCTCCACGAAATATACACCCGGGACTTCTACCTCAGGGTTAACTTTTACCTTCTTGTCCATTTCCTCCAAAGCCCACAAGTAAAGCGACCGCCTTCTGTAACGGGTTAATGCGACACCCTCAGGGATTTCAGACTTAGGTAGCTTATTTTCCACTAGGGGTATTTTATCACCGTGCCTAACCTTCACAATCTTCAACTCAGTCCCGGGGAAGACGTCCGGTATTTCCTCAACTCTCTTCTTAGCAATGTCGTCTTTAGGATCGTACAAAATGACTGGTATTAGACCTGCTGCATATGTAGCAAATACAAACGAGTCATGGACTGAAGCCACATTAGGTACAAGAAGTGGGAAAAGACCTTCCTCCAGACTCACGGTTTTGTCCGAAGTGAAGACTAACCCTAACGATTTTCCCTCGGTATTATAATTACGCACTATTTCGTTCACAAAGGATATAAACTGCTCCGTGGTAAGGGAAGGCATTTCTAAGTAGCCCAAGTACCCTTTCGAAGTACAATAACCGCAGCCTGTACAGTCTTGGGGTGAAGTAATTGTCACACCTTCAACAGCTTTTGCGATCAGACCTTTAGGACAAGACTGAATCAAAGTGTTTATCTCCCTTTCAAAGGTTAAAGCGTCGAACAGTACCGGATACACTTTGTATTCGTAAAGCCTAAACTTAATAAGGGAACGTCTTGTTACAGTAGTAGTTTTTACTGGCTGTAATCTGTAAACGAAGTCTTGTTTAGAGAGTTTCCTCACATACGCCTTTAGTAACGCCTTATTGTAAGACGGACTCTTTCCGATAAACCAAGAGAGGGGTAAGACCTCGACAGCTAAGGGACTTATACCCAGTTTTTCGTCAACCGATGAGACAAAGTTCTGTTCGTCCTTTTCAGATACAACAAGAAGTCCTTGAAGCTCGTTGGATTTAACATCCTCTGCCAGATATTCTCCGAACTCTGCAACGTAAGGTATATTTGTCTCTTTGTATATATCAACGAGAAGTTGATCGCCTAATTTCTCCCTGGCTGTCTTAGTAACTATGAGACCTATCCTCAATTTCCTTCCCCTATGAGATATTCTTTCTCGGCTTCTAACCACTTTCTTAATTCCTCGCAAACAACCTTGTATATATCAGCCCTCTTGTCGTTTACGACGTCATTTATCCAGTCTGGTATCCAGCTGTATATATGAGTAGTAAAGAAGTTCCTTTGATCTGCTTTATTCTTGTAGAGGTCTCCTCCCTTCTGGAGGATCTCTATTTCCTCTTTTATTAGCACACTCATAAACGCGAGGATCGTAACTATGTTATCAGGCTCCGGTTGGAACTCGCCTAACATATAGTTGAGCCTAATATTCCTCGAACGCAAGAACCTCAACATATCACTGTATCTAAAAGTAGCTACTTTTTCTCCCATTAAAGAGAAAAATCTCTTACTCTCCACAGGTGTCAAAGGTTTTATTCCCAGACCGGTAAGGAAAAGAGTTGAATATTCGATAAGTAAATCCGACTTATTGGAATTGAATATCTTGTCCTTTATACGTTCAATGTTTACTATGCTCTTATCTATTCCTAAGGAGGAAATTTTCTCAAGTTTTTCCTTCATTTTATTATAATCCTCATCATAAAAATTGTAATAAAAAAGCGTGGAGAAGAGATCATAAATCAAAAATCTTAATGAAGCTTGATCAAGCGTGGAAAGAGACATAAAAAACACCTTTAACTTGAGGAGTTAGACGAGGAGGAAGAAGACTGGTTTTGTTCTGTATAAGTAGAGTTATTACCTTGCGCCCCGAGGATTACGACTCCGTTAGACGTCCAGACATCGTAGTATTCTGACTCGCTTAATAGTTCTACATCGTTGTCTGCCGCATACTCGCTACGCCAAGGTAGATATCCGCTTGCTGGATTAGCACCGGTCTCTGGACCTAGTACAAATCCTCCTTTATCTACGAACAGAATATTACCGGGGTCTGTAGGATCTAGTCTATCCGCCCATATTCTTGCCTGAACCATACATCCGTGAATACATGCTGGAATCCTCTCTTCTGGAGGCAGTGTTGGATCGTAAATTCTGTCAAAACAGTGAGTACACTTCTTTGTTACTCCTTCAATATAGTCAAAGAATCTGTTACCATAAGGACATGCATAAATACAGTACTTAGTTCCAATACATTCCGTGTAGTCTACTAAGACTATACCATCTTCAACTCTCTTGAACGTAGCACCTACTGGACATACTGGTACACAAGGTGCATCCATACAGTGGAAACAGTTGATTGGAATGTTGTATACTTTCGTTTGCGGGTAATTGCCTACTTCTACATACATTACTCTAAGCCAGAACATCACGTCAAGATCTCCATAAGGATTAAGGTCAGGAAGGGGTCCAAACATTCCCGAAGTATTCCACTCTTTACAAGACATTTGGCAACCGGCACAACCGAAGCACTTATTTAGATCTGTTATTATTGCATAGTTTTTCTTATTACTATATGGTATTCTGTGTTCTACTCCACCCTGTTTTATATCTAGAGTGATTTGTGGGGTTTGGTTAGACGACATTTGATTAGAGGACATGACCTTTACACCTCACACGGGAATTGAGAAAGAAAAAAGGGAGATCAACTTAGCGGTTCACCCGCAAAACCATATCTTATCTTATAATTACCTAACTGGTAGTTGTTCTGAGCTAATGAATAAGGTACTACGAAGCTCCATATGGAAGTATTCTGCATATTATTAGCGTCAAATCTTAAGTGTGGGACATCTACGGGCTGGGCGAAAGGCGCTCCGTTGCTGGCACCGGATATACTTATTTGTCCACCGATCTGGTTCATTATCACTGTAAGTATGTCTTGATTGGAAAAGTCTTGACCCATGTATATGAACTTGTTCGCGGTAACCTGAACCCTATTGGTCCCGCTAGCTACTCCAACTATCTTGATCCTGCTGTCGTGCCACGAAGTCTGACCTGTTATCGGGTCTAAGTACATTATTGGGTAGGCGTTATCTGTCTGAGGAGATAGCATTCCTCCTCTTGAAGCGGGCATGTAAAGTATGTTTGCCCAGTTGTTTAACACACTGTATTTAACTTGTGGAGAGTCGGGTGTCATTCCTCTGAAACCTGGTAGGGCTTGTGCCGACACTACTACCCACGCTGCTCCGGGTCTGGTCGCGTTGTCCAGAAAGGCTATAGCGGTGAGTGTAGTCCTTAAACCTCCAGACCAAGGCTCGTTCACAGCCTCAAATTGAACAAAATCTCCGGATTTAATCCCCATGCTCTGGACATAAGGATCTGCTGAGCTCAACATCACCGGTGTATAAGGCATTATCGCCATAAGCCACGGTACGTTGAAAGACCAAGTATGATATGTCCTATCATGTCTCCTGACGAAGAATGTTAACGGATACTCGCTCAGGTTTATCCCGTCAGGGGTTATTTCGGAGTTCCAAGCTGGTGGTGGGTAATAGCCTCCGAAAGGCTTGTGGTAGTCCAATATGTTCTTAGCTAAAGCTTGCCCGTAAGAGTCGTTGGGCAAGACACTCTGTACTAGGAACTGCTGGTTCCCGGTTAGTTTGTAATAGTAGTAATACGCTGCGTTATATCCAGTCCACTTACCTGCCGCAGCAAGTCTGAACTTCTGTAAGTATTCGAGATATATCCTGTGGATCCACGGTAAGCCTATCCCTCCGTATCCACCAGGCATGTACTTGCCCCAACCGAGGAAGTAGAACATGTTTACGTTTCTCATATATCTGATTGAAGGCGGTAAGACGTAGACAGCTCCGCCCTTGCCTACCTTGACATAGCCAGGGTTGATCTCGTCTATTGTCATCATGCCCGGAGCGTAAGTGTTTATTATGTCCTCAAGCATCTTTTGAAGACCGGGCTGGAATTGTACTGGAATTCTGAAGTAGTGCTCTATACCTGCAGACCTCTGGCTTGCCGATATCTTGTAAGTAGTAGCTGTGGAGAAAGTCTGTCCTTGAGGTACATTATTTAAAATTTGATTGATTACATCTTGCTGGTTAGCACCAGCTGGCACAAACGAAGCGTATAACTTCAACTGCTGCGGGTTAGGGATTGGTTTTCCTTCCTCATTAGCCAATATGTACTGGAAGTTGTTACCGTATCCAGCTATCAAAGTCCCGGTCTTTAATATATACATTCCAGTAGATATCATACCGGGCTGTCCTTGTTGAAGTATTGTAGTTCCAGTCTCAGGATCGTGTATAGTCACCGGGCTTATCAATGGTAAGCCAGTAACTGGGTCTTGTGTAGTGTAGTGAGGACACTTCGTCGGATCTATAGTATCACCTTGTTCCGGATAAATCCTCAATATCCAAGCTAAAGTCAACATAAAGTCTCCGTTGGACAGTACTGGATACATCGCCGGTAAGACTGGCCAGTTGAGAGAATCTGAAGGTCCTTGAGGTAAACTTGTGGGCCTATCGTAGATGGCGTGGAAACCGTATATTTCTAGGAATGACAAATCAGGTATAATGAGATCTACTACGTTGTTTGTCTCTTGCATAAATAGATCAATACTTATGTTAAACGGAACAATGTAGTTACCGTTCTGGTCCTTCTCGGTCACTTTTTGTAAAAGGTCAGTTAATGAGTAAGCGTTATTCCAATATGGAGCTGTTATGTACCACATTAGAGCTTCTACTTTATATGGGACTACCATATTGGGGTACTTGTTCATCAAGTAAGCGGTGTAAGCAACTGCTGAAATAGCCCTTTGAGTCGTTAGAGGTATCTCCCAGCTATATCCTCTATCTACTAGTAAGGGTCTTCCGTTCTTATATATAACTAGATCGTCAGGTCCGTCTGGGAAGCCGTAAGGACCAGCTCCGACAATTTTTACACTCTTAATGTCCACAGTACCATCGTTATATATGTATTCCGTTTTTAGGAAACCTGCTCTCGTCTTGGGGTTGTTTAGGGTCATTCCACTAGTTGCACTTGCAATATCTGGGTCAATTGAAGGTGTGTTTGCCAGAGGATGAGGAGGAACTGCAACTCCGGGGAAGTAGTGAGGATAGGGATACTTGTAAAGGTCGGCTCCAGGGTTATCCCACGCTCCTACCATTAATACCAGATAATACATCGCTGCAGCGCTCATGAACCCGTTGGCGTGAGCGGCAAGACCTCTCATGAAGTATATTGATACCGGCCTACCAACAACGTGGTCATGGAACCTACCTAGATAGTCTATCCATTTCACGGGCTCATAAATTGCCTTCTGGAAGGCGGTCGTTGCTATCTCATTTGCAATTCTCACCACAGTATTATGAGGTATACCAGTAACCTCAGCTACATTTAACACACCGTATTGCGGGGATTGCCCGCTGGGAGTATACGGGTCGTAATTCAATAATTCAGCCCTTAATAACTCGAAAGCTGTAGTTACTGTCAGGTTAATAGTCTCACTTGAGTCCAAAGCCTTCGGGACTGTTACTTGAATAGCCGGGACTTTGACTGTTTGCCCATTCTTTAATTTATAGGGTACTTGTACGATCTGTGACTGCTTCTGCTGAGGTAACTCGTCTAAAGTTAATATCGGCATAACACCACTCTGCCACGGTGTATCAACGTAAGAGTAAACGTTCCCATCAGAGCCCATTATTGCCTCTAACCATGGGTGTGAACTCGCGTATTGGTTGTTCTGTACGGGCATTCTTAAATGTAATCCTACATTATTACCTGCGGTAGGATCAGTTGGGTCTAGACAGTCACCGTTCTGCGGGTTAGGATTTACTATCACTAACCACGACAAGTTAGTGTAATATCTCAAGAATTCCTCATCTATGTGAGGGAATACAGCTGTGGAAGGAATGTCTCCTAATTGAGGTAATTGTACAACTTGTCCACTTGGCGTTATAGTCTGCATTATGAGCTGACCGGAAGAGGGATCATAGGCTGGTGATACCGGCTGTAAGGTCTGCGGGTTAAGGACATTTGAACCTTTGCTCGCCTTATATACGTAGTAGTGAAAGTCAACCAAAACTCTTATCCAACCCATAGCTAAGGCTCCGTCTGTTGCAGGGTTTATGAACAGATGCTCATCCGAAACTGAGTAGAAGCCAAATCTTTCAGGGGCAATAGTTACTACCTTTCCGCCGTTCTCCCTGATCCTTGCGATAATCCTCCTCATCCAGTTAGGGAAATGGTCACCCGCGAGACCAGCTAAGATAAAGTACTGGGCTCTTTCCTCATCAGGACCTGCATATTCCCATACTGGCGCACCCGTAACATATACTCCTGCTGTATACACGTTCATTGAACAGAATCCACCGTGTGCACCTGCATTAGCTGTACCGAAATTACCGGCGAAGAAACCTGCGTCGATACCGGGTGTTAATTGGTCTCTTCCTTGGAAATATGCTAAAGCATGAGGATTAGTCTCCCTTATAGCTTTAAGCCCGGGGAAGTTGCCTACACCTAGTTGTTGTGGATTCAACCCTATTTTGCTCCAACTCTGTGCGTTAGCTCCATTTACTATAATGTCTATTGCAGTATCATAATCGATTGCCATCCATTTTCCTGATCCTCTATCGCCAGCTCTTATTAGTGGGAACCTCAACCTAGCGGGAGCGAAATAGTAATAGACGTCTGAAGCCCCCCTCGGACAAACTCCTCCATCATTTATGTGCCAACCGATAGTCCCAGTGATGAATCTCGGGAAGCCCATAGGAGTCCTGACTATCTCTATCGAGCACCTTCCTAAGCACTGGAAGCAGTTCCCGTATACGACCTCGTCAGAGGGATAGTTAAGGGTGTAATGATAGCCTTCTTCTTGAGAGTTGAATAATTTACTGGCTATCGACCCTGAGTTGAGAATTATGGCAGTTGTAGCTGCAGTTATACCGCTTATTTTGAGAAAGTCCCTCCTCGTTAGCTTTAAATTGCTCATTTCTCTCAAAACCTAGTTAATTTACCTCATTATATATAGTTTCACTTCACTTTATTAATATAACTGGTTAGAAATATTTTATGATAAAAGATCCTCTAATTGACCCCTAACACTCGAGTCTAGAGATACAGCTTTTTCAGCTATTGCTTTCGCACCTGATAGGTCTCCCAACGCTTTAAGAATTCTGGCTTTTAGGGCTAAATATTGTGGGCTGTTCTGAGATAATCCCAAGGCTTTGTCGATAAACATTAACGCGTCCTGATTTAGTGATAATACGTGATAACATAAAGCTACATGATAAGCGTAATCCGGGTTATTAGGGTCGAGTCTCAAGGCTGTCTTATACTCAGAAAGAGCCAATTTATGAAACCCAGTCTCGTAATATATTCTACCTTTCAGGGCGTGTAGTGCTGGGTCGTCCTTCTTAAGGTCAATAGCTTTATTCACTTCCGACAGTGCATCCATCTTTAAACCTACATTATAATAACACAGAGCCTTCATTAGTCTGGCCTCTACATTTTTCGGATTTAATGCTAACACGTCATTTATATATATAGTAGCGTCTTCGTATTCGCCAAGAGCGAAGAGGATTTTTGCCTTTAGGTACTTATAATCGTAGCTTAGAGGCATGATTTCCAGAGCTTTATTAATGTTTTCTAAAGCATCCTTCAATTTGCCTAGGCTGTATTGATACTCGGCTAAAGTGTAGTATAACACGTGGTTATATGGGGACTTTGATATTCCGGATTTAAGCTCATCCTCAGCCTCTTTTTCTCTTCCTAGGCTTCTATAAGCCTCGAATCTCAAGTAATCGGCTTCGCTTCGGGTAATCCCTTTTAATTCGTCAAGAGCTTCTTCGTATTTCTTAGCCTTTATGAGAATGAAAGCTCTTGAAAGTCTGGACTCTTCGTCCTGACCTTGTATTAACTTAAGTGCCTCGTCATATTTTCCTTGGGACAGTAACTCCTCTATTTCCACATTACAATATTCATCAAAAATAGGTATATAATAACTTTATGAGTCTTTAGTACTTGAAAATATGTATATTTATTCATATTAATTTTCCGGAGTGAAGGTTTATTTAAAAAATTAGTTAATTATCACACGATTAGAAATGGGACTATTTACGGCCCCTACACCACAGCCGTACGGAGTGCAAGCTCCGATAATGCAGATAAATCAATACCCGCTCTGGGGCGAAGAGGTAGCTCTTGCGTTATATTTTACTGAAGTTGCCGGAATGCTAATGGCAATCTTAGGAATCATGGAGTATACTGGAAAGTATCCATCAATGGCTAGGAAAGGAGGACCTGTTGCATTTGTATCAACGATCTTAGCGTTTGCATTCTTCGCATATGATTTAGGTAGACCTCTTGCAGCTACCGCAGCACCATTAGAAGCATTAGTGTACTTCACGAACTCATGGATGGCTAGAGGTATTATATTCGTAAGCGGACTGTTGTTATTCTCACTATTATATACAATATCGGTGTTATTCTCTTCTAAGCCATGGCTCAGAGTTACATTCGCAACTTTAGGAATGCTTTTCGGTCTATTCTCAACTGTGTACAGCGGTTTTGAATTAGCAGCTACAACTGGTGTACCCTTCTGGAATAACGCAGGATTACCAGTACTCTTCCTAGCAGGTGGAATATTTGTAGGTGCTGGTATAGGTTACATTCTAGCCTTCGTTACCAAAGGTGACGAGGGTATAATGGCTAGAAGGCTAATGGCAAAACTACTGGCATTTTCGGGTATCGCCGAGCTGGTATCTTGGTTCATGTTCTTGGCCACAGTAAACTACATTAACGTGTTTGACGAGGTCGCTTATGATTACTTATTGTCTCAAGTAACATTCTATCTTGACCTAATACTTTCGGGCTTAGCAGTACTTATATCTGGAGTAGGTTATCTGTTCTCTGGTCCCTATATTGCGGTGCTATTTAACCCCTCGTTAAAACAACAGAAGGCAATCGGCGGAGAAGCTAGACCTTCTGATCTTCCTACAGGGTTAAAATATGCTCTCCTAGTAGCTGCTATCTTCGCGATAGTTGCTGCCTTTCTAACAAGAGCTGACATACTTTTCGCAGGACAATACGCGTATCAAACTGCTCCTCAAACTCCGTTCCAGATAGTGAGTAATCAACCGATTCCTATAGGTAGCTTTGGTTGGAGAGGGTAACTAAGGTAAGTTTTTTATATATTTTCTTGTAAAAATAGTTTTAATTAAATTAATATATCCATAATCTTTTTAATCTAGACTAATATTATTAAAATTAAGAGGCAGTAATTTATGCAAGGCGAGCTGTCATTAGTGCTTTTTTTAGTTGAACACGTTAGCTTCTTAGTTGATCATCTTAAAATGAACTTTTTCGTAGTACTATCCGCTAAGTTATCCACAAAAGAAGTAAAAGTGCTTTATAAAATGGTTATTTTAGGACCTATTTCTTCCTACCGCCTTTCACAAGAGTGCGACCTACCTTCAGCCACAGCTTGGAGGATACTGAAGAGACTTGCAAAGGAAGGATATGTAAGAATGGGATATAGAAGCTTTTACATAACTCCTAAAGGACTTATAGCTGTCTTCAGATCTGGAGAAGATGAAAGGATCAGAAGACTAGTAGCTGTAAAGCTAAAAGAAGAGTGGAAATACGAAGGGTCTGAGGAGGAGATGTACACTTTTCTTACTGAACTAGTAAAGCTGTCTGATAAAGGATTGTTCAATGTGGACAACTTGTGTTTTAATCATCCGACATCTTTAGCAGCTTTCCTTTATCCGTTTGCCGAGAAGTTCTCCGAAACGTCAAAGAAAATAATAGCTTATTATATGTTGAAAATCTTCCCACCCGTCTCAATAACGCCCACATGCAAAGGTGTAATAGGACTCAAGGAAAACGGAGAACCTTATGCAATAGCAATGAACTGTGTAAAGGAGGGAATAAGGCTTAACTTCTCTTGTGAATGTATAAGGAGGATGATTTGTAGCAATAATGTTGCTATAAGAACATAATATCAAAATAATTTTAGAAGAAAATAAGATAAGTGTTTTTAAATTTTATTCCTGATAGGGACAAGTCTAATTTAGATATTTTATTAATTTAATATTGGATAAAAAAGAAAAAATTATAAAAGAATCAAAGAATATATAAAGATTATTACTTTATTTTTGATAAATTAAAGTAAAAAGAGATGATAAATAATAGGTAGAGTTTGTTAAATATTCCTCATGAGAGTAGAAGACTTAGAAAGAATGAGAGAACTTGCTTTGGAATACGATAAACTACTGAACGAGGTGCTAAACGAGGTACAACCACTGGTGAGAGAATGCCTGGCACTTGAGTTAGATGATACATTATCACCGGTCTTCGCTGTAGAGAACGTTAAGACACAGAATGCTATTTTAGCTTTACCGTACAAGTGCGGGGAAAAGATAGGTTATTTAGTCATAACAAAGGAGGGGAAAGTCTATTTTGAAGATTTTCAAGGTAATGTAGAGGAAAGAGGTGAATTATTTGTTAAAGAAAATAGTTAACAAAAAAGGGATACTATACGAGGGACCAGTATGGTTCAAAGACACTCTGTATTTCGTAGACATACTCAAAGGGGAAGTCCATACATTAAGGGGAGATAAGCACACGTGGATTAAAGTCGGAACTTACGTCAGCTCCCTTCAGCCTTACAAGAGAGGAGGGCTGGTAGTCACAGCGGATAAGGGTTTCTACCACGTGAGTGAAGAGGGCGTAAAGACAATTTATGAAGTAAAGGAGTGGGATAACAGAAACAGATTTAACGATGGTAAGTGTGATGCCATGGGAAGATATTGGGTGGGTACTATGAACCTCGAGGAAAAATATCCTACCGGTGCACTGTTCGTGTTGGACAAGGGATTAATACTTAGAAAGGTTCTTGAAGGGATTACTATCTCTAACGGATTAGCGTGGAATTTAGACAACACTAAGATGTATTATATAGACTCGCCGACTAAGAAAGTGTTTGAGTTTGCCTTTAACCTTTCTGCTGGAGAAATAAGGGATAGAAAGATCCTAGTCGATCTAACGAGGTTTCAAGGAGTCCCAGACGGGATGACGATCGATATAGAGGGATATCTATGGGTAGCAATATACGGAGGAGGAAAAGTAATTAGAGTAAGTCCTAAAGGTGAGATAGTAGGTGAGATCAAAGTCCCTGCATCTCACACTACCTCTGTTACGTTTGGGGGGAATAATATGAGGACTCTCTTCATAACTACAGCAAATGACGAGGCTGAAGGCGGTTACGTATATGCTGTGGAAACTGATATAAAAGGCGTTGAAAGTTTTGAGTGTGAATTTTGACCTAACCTTCCTCAATATACCTAAATAGAAAGGAGTTTGAGACTAACAGCACTCCGGCTATAACGAAGTCTATACCGTAGCCTAGATAATGAGTAAAGTATCCTGAGAGTGTTGAACCGACGAAAAGAGATACCCCTACTATAGTACTATATACTCCCAGTCCACTACCTTGGCTCCTTTCTCCTACGATTTTAAACACGAGAGTGCTGGATGAAGAATAAAATAATGAGTATGCAATCCCAGCGGCTAAAGGATAAAATAACAACCCTGATATGAAAACTGGAAAGCCGAAAAACAGTTCTGTGACTATCCCCATTGATAGGTAAGAGACTCCTCTAAGAAGTAGCGAGAGATGAGCTATTTTCTTCTCTTCAGCTCTTACTAACAATCTTTCTGAAATTTTAAATCCTAAAATCTGGAAGATCATTCCAACTGTGATCACAGTTAATACGCTAGATTTATCTAAGCCTTTTACGTAAAGGCCGGCTGGATATACAGTATTAAAAATTCCACTACTAACATAGAAGATTACAATACCAAGATAAAGAAGTGGGATATAATTTGTAGGTTTAGTCCTCAATCTCTTCAAAGAAAACATCTTAAAGGAATGAGGGTTGGGTAAATGAAGGAACATCATAGGCAAATGTCTCATTCTTATCATGAAGGATTCCTTATGATGTAAAATTGCTACCCTCTCAAACGTTATAACTGGCTTTGGAATTAGCTTTAATCCTGCAACAAAGGTGATCAGAGCGATTAACCCTAAAGTTTCCTCTATCTGATAGATCTTGAGAAAAAGTACAAGAACCGTCGAGATTAGCAAGCCTATTAGCATACCTAGAGAGGACAAGAAAGAGAACTTTGAAAACAGCTGACCCCACTGCTTTTTCTCAGCTGATTCCATCACGAGTAAGTTAAAGGGAGTAGTAGAGGCTGTACTCATGAATGTAACTAGAGAGTAATCAGCTGCTAATAGAGATATTGAATTAACAAGTGGCATAAGAAGTAAAAATACTGAAGTCCCGCCCATGCTTATAAGGATCTGTTTCTTTCTATCCATTCTATCAGCCATAAATCCCCAGAAAAACGAAGATGGTATTAAAACTGCATTACTCATGGATATAGCAAAAGATACGTCAAGTGCATTACCGCCCAAAGTTAGAATTTGAAGAGTAATAAGTGTGGACAAAGGTCCGGTAGATGCGTTAAACGGTAGCACGAGCCACATCCATTTTGTGTCCTTGTACTTTATCATTCTTGCTTAAATGACCTTACTAATATTTAAAAAATTTGTTGAAATGTTAAATGTAGTTAAACCGTTAATATATTAGAGAATTGAAGGTTAAACCCCAGCCTGAAAATTAAGCAAACTTAGAAAATGTAGAGTAAACTTCATAAGCCTTAGGTCTGGTTTTTGGTTCGCAGGAAAGCATACTGACTACCTCGTGGAAGACCTCTTTTTCGATCAAAGGTATTGAGATAACCCACTTGCACAACGCATTTTTTGCTTCCTTTACTTTTTCCAATGCTTTTCTAATATCGCCCTTAAGGTAATAGTCTACTCCTTCGTTTAGAGATAAAATATCAGGTCTATCATTTCTACCGGTGAGCAAAACATACGAAACTACCCCAAGAGCGAAAATATCCATAGAAATCTCAGCACCTTTACCGAGGATTGCGTTTTCCAATTGATCTGGCGGAGCGTATTCTGCTGTAAGCTGTTTTATACTACCTCCTGTTCTCGTTGAGCTACCTAAGTCCCCTATCTTAATCATTCCCTTGATCCTAGAGTACACTTCTTCTCCGGTCTTACCTACTGGTTTTGCTAAAAATATGTTCTGAGGTTTGAAATCTAAATGAACATAACCTTGTCTGTGAATATGGTCAAGAGCTAAAGCGCTTTCAGCTATAATCGAATACACGATTTTCCTCCATTTACTTGAGTATCTTACATTAGGATTGTTAAAGAGATCCATTACCGTCCCTCCTTCCATAAACTCCATTATTAGCCTAGGGGGATCCCTGAGGTATAATTCAGTGTTACCCTTCAGAATTTCTTTAATTGAGTTTTGATCTACGTTAATGGCATAGATCTTTACCGTATATTGGCTATTGGAGAGGGCAATTAAGTTTGAAGCTTCTACTTGTAAATCATAATAATAACCTTTTACTATAGTGGTGCCCCTAGTATTGGAATTCAATTTAAGGACTTTAATAGCGTAAGGAACGTTGTCGTAGATACCTTTTAGTATATAACTCGTTCCACCCTCACCTATTACCGAAAGGACATGATAAACGCCTAACGATTTACCGACCCAAAGTTTTGGATCCCATTTCTCTAAAGGGGGGAGCTTGTTAGATGGTTGTACTATCGGTTGTACTGATCTTTGTGAAGAAGCTGGTAAACTAGTTACAACTCTAATGTGTAAGTCAGCATACTCCCCAGTGGAAAAGTATAATCTCAAAGGTAAGATGTTCGTTTTAGGTAATGGGAATTTATAACTAATTGATACTTTATTTATGCCTATGTTAAGCATATTTGGATTAACATCAGTAGTAACGATATTATTAAGAAGGAATTGTACTCCAGTTATTGTTAATGCTCGATTGACATATAACGTGAGGTATATTGTAAATCCCCAAGTATAATCGTCTATTATCCCATCTAACAACTTTATCCTGAGGGGAGTCTTGTAAAGGTTTATAAAGGGGGCTAAGAAGTCTGGTATCGGAACAAGAGGACTATTACAATGGGGACAAGTGTTATAGTTATCCGGAAGGGTTACTCTACACCTTTTGCAATATTTGGCCATACTTATTGATGTAAATACTCCAAGAGTAAAATAAATTATCTAAAGAGGCTAGATCAATTTAACATTTCCGTTCTTAACATATATACGTAGATCGTCAGTTTCCTTCTCATTTGCGAAGTTTATAATCGTAGGAATAACGCTATTTAAGGTATCAAACTTATCGACATAGATATATAGTTTTGATGCTGATATCCTATCTAAGAGTTCTTCTATCCTTTCTTTTATTTTGTCTAAATATTTGATACCGTCGAGAGACAATATAATTATCGTTTTATCTCTGCGATGTATAATTATCTTGCTCTTAGAATAGAAGAACGCAGTATTAGGTAAATAATACTCCTTATTCTTCCTTAACAGCCTACTTAATAAACTTGAGTTATCTTCTTCCACATAAACAGAATTCAGGTCTTCCTTGTATCTAATCATTAATTTTGAACTTCTAACTTTATCTTCGAAGATGAATAACTTATAAAGATCTTTCAGAGTCATAGGGATTCTTAATTCCTCACCTATTACGACCTCTGCAAGAATTCTTTCAAAGTCTGTAAGCTTAATTTTCGGAGCATAAATTATAATATCAACTGGTAAAGAAGCTAACCTATCCTTATATGACGATATATACTCATTACCGTCACCGTTTAAAAATATTATCATAAATAATACCTCTTTATCATTAACTATTAATCTTTCTCTTTAAAACTTAACGTTTTCCCTAAAATCTAATATAAATAATATAAATTAATAATACTTCTTTCAGTCGTGTACAGATAAACAAAATTCATTTTCCTCCGTTATGCCAAGGAGGAACCCTTGGATTTTCTATCCTATCCCAAGTATCATAAGGTTTAATATCTAATACTGGGGTTCCGTCATAAGCGTTTACACCTTTGACCGTTAACACATTCTCTTCTATCCTTATGAGTTCAGCAACTGAGATACCAATAGGGTTTGGCCTAAATTGAGACCTAGTAGCGAAAACTCCTACCTCTCTTGAATCCCTAACTCTTTTTAGTTTGCCGTCGAAAGAGGCTAAGTGTAAGTGGTAAATTAAAATTATATGGGAAAATTCCTCGATACCTTTTAAACCTTCTTGATATTTCTTATCAATAATAACTCTTACTAGAGCGTTACGAGAGGCTGAATTGTCATCCCTTTTTATGTACCCTATATAATCAAAACAGCATTTCACATGATAGTTTTTCCGTCTACAGTTTATAAAGTATTAAACTTGATGGGTCAAGTTGTCTATTCTTCCGCCATCAACTACTATTACCTGACCAGTAATATACCTAGCATTTTCCGATACCAGCAGTTATGGGACTTTAACGTAACTTAAAGATTTTCATCAGCCCCGACGATCCACCTAAATAACGTTCAACGAACCTGAGGAACGCCTCCACGCTCCTCAGGTTAAGAGCCCCCACCAGCTCCCTGACGACGTTGATCATGATGGTGAAGATCGTGAGGTACCCCTGAAGCCTCTCTCTCCTCCAGAACGAGGAGTCCTCCAGTCCCAAGGCCTTGACGTCCCTGTGGAGCTTCTCGATCTCCCACCTCATCCTCCAGGCCTCCTCGATCTCCTCCTCGCTGAGCGAGAGATCGGTCGTGTAGAGGTACCTGACGTGTGTCCCGGAGTCACTTTTATATTCCTGGACTAGCAATTTTACCGTAATCACTCGGCCTCCCAGGGTCAGGTCGGCGTAGTAGACGCCGGGGGGTAGGTCTCCCACTCGGAGGTGTCCCTCCACCTCCTCGAGGGTCCCCCGGACCGACTCGACCCTGAGGAGCCTCCGGTTGGACTTGAGCTCAGACACCACGTTGTCCTTCACGAGCTTCTCCGACCAGTACCACGAGTCGAAGACTACCCTTGATACGCGGAAGTACCCCTTGAGCACGTCCAACATCTCCTTGGCCAAGTCGATCTTGGTCTTGAACTCGGTGACCATCCCCAAGTCCAACATCTTCCTCACGGCGTAGGGGAAAGCTCCCACCATGAATGCCCTGCCCGTGGAGAGGTCCACTATGGCGACCGTGAGGAGCTGCACACCCCTCTCCAACCTCCGGTGGGTGTGGCAGTAGATCCAGTAGTTCCCGTGGGGGCTCACGTCCTTTCCTCTGGAGTACTCCTTGTGGTCCACGGTGTCGTCTATGATTACGGCAACCTCACCCTTCACCAGCCCCGACAGGACCTCTAAGTAGTCCTTCCACGCGTCGTGGAGCTCTCCCAACGCCTCCAGCAGGTTTGCGTAGTCCAACCCGAACGTCTCAGCAGCGTTCTTCACGCTGGCCCTACCACCTAGCAGGGTCATGAGGACTAGTGC
>QEFN01000012.1 GCA_003086555.1 Sulfolobus sp. SCGC AB-777_G06
ACGCAACGGGAATAAGCACAAACAAGGGAGGACAATACATCATAGCAAAATGGGGTAAAACTAGGGACTCAAAATTCCTCAAGATCGAAATAGTAATGGATAACGACGAGCTCAACATAATAAACGCCGAAGTAACCACAAACGAGGTTGAGACAGCAGTCAAGACAGTTAAGGATTTACAAGACAAGGGAAAGAAAGTCAAGAAATTTTATGCAGATAAAGCTTATGATGCTAATGAGATTTACAAGACCGGGGTTGAAGTTGTTGTCCCACCTAGGAAGAACGCTTCTACTAGACGTGGCCATCCAGCTAGGAGAAAGGTTGTAAGGGAGTTCAAGAGGTTGGGCTATAATCGTTGGAGGGAGAAGAAGGGTTACGGTGTTAGGTGGAGGATTGAATCCTTATTCTCAGCTGTGAAGCGCACTTTTGGGGAATCTGTTAGGGCTACAAGCTTTTTGGGACAAGTGGTTGAGGCTAAGCTCAAGTTCTGGGCTTATGCATGGATGCTCCACTTGGCTAATTCTTTAGTTGGTAGAGCTCCGGGTATTAGGGTGTAAGCTTGCGAATAACGTTGAAATAAATATTAATTACTGAAAAATTCTCAGTGTATCATATCATGCTTATGAAATAAATTGAAGAGATCAACAAAGCATATAGTACAATAAGGTTTTTATATTGAAGTACGATAAAGTATATTGAGGTAAAATGCCCAGACCCGGCTATAAATCGGTATATTTCCCTGACGAGGAGTTGTGGAAGAAGATAGTTGATGAGGCTGAGAAAAGGAAAGTAAGCGTTTATGAAGTGCTGAAGGACGCTTTTGAGTGTTATATGAAGGAAAAGGAAGGAAATAGAACGAGCTTGGAAGAAATAGTTAAGGAACTGCAAGAATTGAAGAGGAGGGTCGAGGAGTTGGAAAAGAAGGTTAAATAGGAAAACTCCCCAGTTTAATGAGAAAAATTCAGCTTATCAACTTCTCAATCACTTTTCTAACTCTGTCCTTAACTTGAGAAATTTCCGCAACTATCCCGTCATCTTGGAGTTCAAAAGTAGCGAAGCTAAGCACTTCATCTAGCTGGAAGTATACCCTCAGCAGTTATACTAACTCTTCTAAATCCCTTTGAGTTTGCAGTATCTCACTCATAGTCCTTCACCTCTAAATAATATAAGTACTGGACTAGAGAATTCCTAGCTTCCTCCAGCTTATCTAAAATTTCCGATTTATAGGCCTCCATAATCTTCATAGCCTCGTTGATGTGGTATAAAGCCTCCAAAAGCTCCAATAACTTATCACCCTGGACTTGCGTGGCTCATCCCCGCGAAGTGATATCTTCTTCTATTTGCATCATTTCCTGCCTTACTTTCTCTATCTCATTCCTTAGTTCAGTACTAGCTAACTGCTTCAGTGTTTCGATATGACAGCACTTTCCTCTGAACGTAAACCCTTTCACGATCATAGGAAGCCTTAGTGATTTTTTAGGCTGACTGGGTCTAGCACTAGCATTGTATAATGTACTAGGTTAGCCTGGACTTTCATCGTATATACGCTGAAACGATTATGCCCTCAGATAATACGTAAAAACATCTAACCTTTAATCGGATTTTTGGGATTTATGTGGAAATTATGTTTGCTCTATATGATATTTCATATCACAAGACCTATAATATAGCATATGTACGTGGTATATATGGCACGAATATATTATAAGTAGTTCAACAGTATAGTTAATAGGGGATTCAAAATGGTGATAACGCATAAATTAACTGACGAGCAGAAAAAGATCCTAGAGAGAATGCAAAGTAGAATAGACTATATCATCAAAGCTCACAAGGAATATTTAGATGCATTAGCAGAATTTGATAGAACTGGAGTATTGAAAATTCATGGAAAAGTCCTTTATGTGAGAAAATATAATAATCGAGAAAATGAAGATAAACGGTTTAATCTTCAATAATTTTTCGTATAATTTTCCTTATTTTATTTATCGCATACTCATCTTCTTCTGGTGGGTTATCGGCAACTTCGACTAAGGTGTTAATTAATTCTTCTTCTAAATCTTGTGGGATTTCCTTGTTAAACAATTCGTATAAGATATTTAATAACAATACGAAAGCAGTTCTCTTATTGCCGTCAACGAAAGGGTGAGAAGTTATTAAATGATATGTTAATACTGCTAAACTCCTACTACTATCGTTATAATTATTTAAGTCTTCTATTGCGGAATAAATCGCGATACCTATAACGTCTAAGTTAATTATTCCCTGCTCGGTATTAGGATCACTTCTGATTATACTGTAGTGGATTTTTATTATAGTAGGCTCTATATCACCTTTTCTACTTCTCCACTCTTCAAACTCGTTCAGTAGTCCTGCTAAGATCTGCATTAACTTACTTTCCATAGAAAGTCGACCTTAACTACTGTCTTCTATTAAACTATATAATTCTTTAAGCTTTTCAACTACCCTTTTACCCTTTTCTGTTAATTTAATATACCACCTTTTAGGAAAGCCTCTAGTTTCCTCGATCTCTTCTACTAATCTCCACTCCTTTAAGATTTTAATAGGATTATTTACCGGAGCTGTTGAACTTTTTGTAAGTTCTATCAACTTCCTTAGTGTTGCTTTATCATTTCCATATAGGGCTAATAACACCCTCTGTTGCATTTCCGTTAGGCACTCCATTTTTAATCCTAATCTTATCAGAAGTGATGCTGTTACTACTATGAAAATTAAATACCTTACCTTATCCTCCATGTATGACTTCATTAGTTCTCTAACAGCTTCAACAAAATGCATTACTAAACAAGTTAGTGAGATTAAGAAATTAGCACGTGAGCATGCTGATAAGATAAGTCTAAAGTATGCTAAGCAAATTTAAGGAATTATTTTAAAACTCCAATGAACTCTACACATCTTATATTAAGTACTGTTAATATTCCTAGTTATGGTTCAGCATATTACAAATAACGATTTTTACCTATACTTCTTGAGACTTTGAGCTAGTCAGAAAACCTTAGATGAGACTCATTGAATTTTCTAACTGTTGTATTTTTACAAAATTCAGTTTTTTGCATAACTAAGGGATTGTTATCGTGATTCTTTCAATCTCACGCATGATATGCTAATTATCATTCCTTAAATAGCCCTACGTGATAAATGTAAATAAGCTGAAGGTACGGGAAATAAAGTTTTCACATTTGGTGATATTAGGATTCGTGAGGTTAAGGGGAAGTATTATGTTTACTTAATAGAGAACGGTGATGGCGGTCAGAGAAGGGATAATTACGTTGGTTCTTTAGAACAAATCGTAAAGGAATATTACGATATGAAGTGCCGCGGCCGGGATTTGAACCCGGGCCACAGGCTCGAAAGGCCAGATAACGTTTCAGTAAAACCTTGAAAAGAAACGTTTTCTATTGCGCGTTGAAGTAGAAGTAGAATTATGTTATGAAAGAAAAGTAGAATAAAATGATAGCAGAAATCGGTCAGCGTTTCAAAGCGTTAACGGGAGAGTTAATTGAGTCTTTTTAACGCAATTTTTTACTACTAACGCTTATCCTATTACAATTTATCAAAAGTTCATGCGTATAGAGAAGGGCATGACAAGGCTAGAGATAGTTGAAAGCCTTATAGGACAAATCTCTGCATTAGGCCTTGAGGTAGAGCCAGTAGTAATAGATGCGGGCTCTTACTCTGTAGAAGTAATCAACTACTTGTCAAGGTTTAACTTAATCATAGCAGTGCCCGTGGAAAAGGTCGAGATACACAGAAACTTTGATGGAGAACACACTTCGAAATCAAACGGTAAGAAGACAACTTTTAGGCTAATGGTTCAACCACGGTAGGGAAAAGGATTACTTAGCCAAGTGGATGAATCTAGACGTGCATAGGAGTATTGTCATAAAGTGGTATGACAAGGTTAGTACACGATAGAGGTTTCTTACAAGTTAATCAAGTCATTCCTAATCTTTACTTCATCAAGGAGTTGGTTGTTCCGCCTGCTCATCTTCATCTTGGCAATGCTAATCTACATGATATACTTGCTCCTCAAGGGGAGAACGAGTAAAGAAGACTTCTGCGTGCTATTAACTATCTTGCTTTAGCAAGATAATATTACTACTGTTCAATAATATTCAGGTAAACTATTCTATCCAATTTTTAATTTCCTATAGTTAATTTCGGAATAATGAATTTGCGGTCTACGGAAATGCTAATTTGAATAAAAAGAGCCAATTAAAAATTGAATAACTATGATGTTGGTCAAAGAAATAGGATGACAGCTAACACTATCCCCATTACAGAAATTATCATGCCGTCTACAACTCTTTTTCTTTCCAACTTGTGAGGATTGTTGAAGAAGTCGAAACTAATACCAGCGTACATGAAACCTAAAATAGCAAAAAACGCTATAGTACTCAAGGTGATCCAGAGTAGGATGTATAGTGGTACGATCTGGTGATAGAAGTATTTATATATTAAAAGTCCAAAGATACCTAATAGCGTATTCGTACCATACCATCCTAAAGCTACTATTCTTAAGTTTCTCTTGTATTTTTCCTGTCTTAGCTTAGAATATATTGGTACAAAAACTATTGTACCACTTATGTAATTAATCAATGAGTCAAAAACCAACCAATAATAGAAGGTTGAGTCGTCAATAAACATGTCAAACGTTCTCGTTCCCTGAATAAAAATTATCTTCTTAATACTTTAACGTATAATGTGCTCATTATGACTACATATAGTAAACTTATTTCAAGAAGTGCTGTAATACTTTTAAAAACTGTTGCAACTATTACACTTGCAACTATATAAATTAATATAATTGGTGTAGATATTATAATAAAATTTCTCCATTTTTGTTTAAAATAAGAATCTTTAGTATAATCTTTGTATGAATATCTGATAATTGACTCAATTAACCCCACTGTGCCTACTACAGTTTGTACTAAGAAAATATAGGGAAGTTGAGGATTAGAACTAGAATGAATAGAGTAGTCGTATCCTAAAATCGAGAATATAGCAACTATAGCAAATAAAGTAAGTAATAAAATTCCTCTTATAGAAATCATTTCTCATCCACCATAACAATTGTATCCAAGACCAGCAAATTCAAATGGGAGAACATAAGATGTAAGGACAAATGTTATTGGTGAAGGTTCTGCTGCAGCTATAAATAAAGCTGCTACAGTTGCAGCAGAAGGAAAAGTGGAAAAAATGAATAATGTAATGATTATCAATCCTGTAATATTAACTTTAAATATTCTCCTCACATTTTCTTAATTAAATTTATCTTAAACGCCTTTATAAATTTTACCCTTGATCGATGTAAAAAAGTTTTAGTAGGTAAGAACTTAATAGCATTTTCAAAATTCAAGAGTTAATACTCACCATCACATTATATCTAAATAATAGGGAAAGTAATAGCTAAATCATGATTATTCCTAACAATTACTGATGTTTACTTCCCTAGCTATGTAGGTGGTCTATTTATTAGGAATTAGTGCCGCGGCCGGGATTTGAACCCGGGCCACAGGCTTGAGAGGCTAGATAACGTTTCAGTTAAACGTTGAAAAGAAACGTGTTGTGTTGCATGTTGAAGTAGAAGTAGAATTATGTTATGAAAGAAAAGTAGAATAAAATGATAGCAGAAATCGGTCAGCGTTTCAAAACGTTAAACTCCCCAGTTTACCACCATTCATTATATTCTGAAAACAGCTTAATAAGGTACATAATCATGACACCTAGTACCGATAATATCAGCCCCCAGACAAACCCATTGATAAAGTTTAACCCAGTCATTAAGCCTATTGAAACCACGCCTATGAAGAAAGAACCTAAGAAGAATTTTGCAAAGCTTTCTATTTCTTCTTTTTCCGTTACAACTACAGTCATGATTAGGAACCCTATAAACCAGCCCATGAAGAAATAGATTCCTAATGAATTTAAGGTTGATTCGAACGGATACGGTAGGACACTGTAAGCTGGTTGGAATAAGACATACGGTACTCCAAAAACCATATACGCTAACCCTAGTACTGCAGTTCCAAAAGAAATGGAGAAAAGTTGAACTAAGACTCCCTTTTTGAGGTCTGCCCATGAGGATAAGTCCAGATCCATTTTATCACCTACATTAAGTTAAGCTCTTCCAAAATCTTCGTTTTGATACAATATTTTCTATATTTCTTTCCAGCTATATGCCCCCACCCTCTGGAAATCTTGCCTTCTTTCGCTAACTTACTTAAATATACCTTTAACTCTTCCTTCTTTATCTTAGTATACTGCTCTAACTCCTCAATACTACAGCAGTGCTTCTTACTCAAAACTAGTAGGATTTTCGTTTCATTTGTAATTTTACCAGCGTAACCCATATGTTAATTTTTCGTAAGTAGGGTTAAAAAGTCTTTAACTACCTTAAAGCGCTAAAAGAATTAGTTTTCTAACTCATACCCCGCAGGGTTAAAATTTCTTTAACCTTATTTTCATTATCGCATTACCTTGATGCTGCAAGTAAAAAATGCGGGATCCGGGCAGGATTAATTCTTAGGAGCTCCTTAAGTGCTTCATGTAGCAAAAGGACTACTAAGAAGCTCCGTAAAACAATAAGAAGGAGTTGGGGGTACATCGGTACCCATGAGGGTACCTCTACCCCCGGCACCCTGATAAGAGGATGCGTATGAATTAGGAGTACCGGGCTGACCCCGGTACCCAACCCGCGGGTATTAGGTACCCCTTCTACCTGGCGGGGTACCTCGTATTTATTATTAAGTTTTCATATATATAAAGATTTCTATAACGTAAAGGATTTTTCTCAGTAAACTGGGGAGTTAATTGAATTTTTCTAATGAGAATAGAAAGGCGGGATCCCATGAGTAGCGCTTATACTGCTTACTTAACAATTTTTCAAAATTCAATAAGAGAAAATATCCCCTGTCATAATATATATTATAAAGAAATATGTACAATTCTATGTTCGAGAAAAAGATACAGAAAACTTCTGGTATCAGTTGTAATAATGATAATAGTTGTAATGATAAATATGTAGTTGTGTTGCTGCAAACAACATTAGAATCCCCATGCTAATTGCCATCCAGTTTACTGCAGGGTTGTTGTAAGAGAAGTGGGCTAGTGCAAATCTTTTCCACTTCCCGTTCCTCTTTACGTATATTCCTCTTTCAGTAAACACGTCCAATAACATGTGTGATGGTCCGTTCAACAAACTAACTAAAGCTAAGAATAACAACTCTTCATCAGCGTAGTTATACGCATAATAGTAAAGTAGTGTTAGTACTAATGCCGGAATAAAACCCCAAACCGCACTCCTCGGCAGAGTGTGAGTGAGGGGAGTCCTCCTGACTATTTCCCTCCCGTAAACACTCCTTATTTCATGACCAAACCTATCTATTAACGTATTACCTAATACAGCGACCACTCCTGAAAAAAAGAGTGAAGTATAAAAGTGATGAGTCAAGAGAGTGCCAAAAAAAAGTAAGTAATTTCTTCTAAATCTTTTAAATGCTAAATGATATCAAATGAGATAAACTTCACGGCTTATCGGAAACTGTTGATGACGGCTCAGCGTGGCAGTCTTTCCTCATACATGCTCTCGGCATGTCGTCTTCTCATCACCGCCCTAAAATTCTCTTTGTATAGAAAGTTTTATAAATTTTGAATAAACTCCCCAGTTTAATGAGAAAAAATTGAAAATGACCCGCCCTGGGGAAACCCATGACCTTCCAGGACGGGGAGGAAGTCAGTAAGGTTCTAGGACTTCATTTTCCCAGTTAATAAACTTTCAGATTAGTTTATTGGCGAGAAAATGGATGGAAGGGAGGTTGTTTGGCTATCCTTAGCAATTTTAGCCTTATTGGTTTTAGTCGAAATTGCCTATAATCTTGTAATATACGTACCAAACACGAATTACCCTTCACCGCCTCTAGCTACTATAAAAACTACAAAAAGTAGTACCAATACTGTAATATTTAATCCCGTTCCTTATTATTCATTATTACCTACAATTATTAACAGCTCATCATTAACTGTTTGCGACCCTGAACATGTCTTAATAAGTATTCCTAACGACGGTACTCCAATACTTTTAAACATAATTAGGTTATTATCAATGAATGCCTCAGAGGTTACGCCTTCTGCTTATTGGAAAGTGGCCGACTTAGGAGGTTTTTATGTAAATCAACAGTTTGACAAAAACGTTACTTATTACATAGCTCCTTTACCGTTTAACGCTAACGGTTCACAACCAAAATTTGGCCTTACAAAACTTATCCTTGATTACTACGCCTTCTTCCCTTATATTGTAACTTACCCACCTTCAGACAAAGTCATAGTAAACCCCCCAGTTTACAAAATAATCAATGAAACTTCTGTGACTACTAACATTAACGTTGAATATAATGAATATACATATTTATATAACGAATATAACATAACGCGAGGTAACGTTACTTATGTTTATGAATATTATATAATGGAAGTAGTGGGTACAGCTTATTTATACGCTAACAACAAACTAATTAGCTCACAGAATTTCATGACAACTTTCTACTGGTGGGGCGGATCGAATTATAATACAATATATGGATATATAACCGTGCCTCCAGGGAGTCAGCAACAGATCTTCGGAAGCTACAGTGTATATAGTGGGCCCGGTTATTATTCATATACTGTTCAAAATGGAAATAAAACAATTATCTACAATATTTACTACCCTACAGGACCTTATTCATCTACTACAAGTTACAATTTCAACTGGTATGAATATAACATCGTACTTCAGATAAAAGTTCAGGTTTTTAACGGGAGTAACCCAATAACATATGTAAATAATAATACATATTACAATAGGACAATTAACGCCGTAGTATCATACACTACCTGGAGTTCTCTCCCGCACAGTTATATAGTGGTGATAAAGACTTTTGATGATATAAAATACGGTAATTTTACAATCGTTAGGAGATGGAACGCTGGTTTCGTACAAATAATACCTTTACCAGATACGCAAATTTCAGGGAATAATATAGACCACTATTTAACGTTCTCTGCTTTATCAAAAATAACTAAGCAACCAGAATGGGTATTTAACCATACGCCAGAAGATGAAATCTACAACGAAAATTACGCCAACGAATATGGAGAATTAGTGTACTATTACGCGTTATATAAATTCCTTTACCAACTGGTTCAGAATAATACTATACCTTATTATTATAGTTACATAAAGTGGGAAGTAGATATTCTAGCTAACGAAATAGCTTTAAATATGACAATAAACGGCTGCAGTTACGCTACGTCATTAAATCCGTATCTTACAGCACTACTAAACGGTAAGGGAAATCAAAGCCTAGTAGCGATGCAGCCAGTATTAATAGACAGTTGGGGGATGTACTACCACGTATTTAACGGGACTTATAATGTTAAAAATTCTAATAACTGGGTTTATTCGATAATTTATGGCTTTACAATACCACAAATATGGTTAAACTCTACTCCCTATATTGTAATTAACAATGGGACTAACGTTACTGCTTACCTGACAGATCCGACGAATATAGAACATTCTCCTGTAGTATTTTGGTGGTACAACCCAAGCACATTGATGTATAATAATTTGCCAACAGATAGTGAAGAATTAACGTTCTGCACATGGTATATGCTGAATTCTGACTTACCGATATTCTTTGAGAAGGAAGAACAGAACGTGACAATAGAATACTATAACTCTAATTTATACGAAATAACGCAACAACCCTAACTCTCTACAATTTTTTTAACCTTAATATTTTTATAGTGCCTCTTTATAACCGCTACAAAGTGTGCGTTATCCGTTCTTATGATTAGGGAAACATCCTTACCATAGACTAAGTTCAGCAGCCTCCTTATTTCTTCAACATCATTACATTCTATCACATACACAAGGTTATATTATGAATACAGGCTAATAAGTACTCATATAACAGTATTACCTTCATTAAGGTAATACGCTATATAATGTAATCTATATCAATATAAATTGAATTACTTTATTCGATGGAGGAAATAAGGATAGGTTATTGGTTCTCGAAACAACATGAGATACTTCCGGATCCTCATTATAGGCTAAAAGTAGAAGTAGCTAATGATCTGAAAGTTCCCTTTTATGTTGTACAATATGCAGCAATGTTGTTGAAAAATGCAGGACTTAACGTAAATTATCCTAGTCTATTAGCGGCAGTCTATTTCATTAATAAGAAGAAGCTAAGTTACAATTTTGTGTTAAAAACTCTTAGGAAAAAGAGGATAAAAGGTAAGAAATTGTTCAAACTAACTTTAGCCGCTCTTAAGTCTCTATCTTCATTTTAGACTTCTGCTTTTTCTGTTGTTTTTGCGTATTTTTCACCTTATCGGGGTCTGGAGTAAAGAAACTTCCTAACAAGTATGAAAAAGCTCCTACGAATATCGATTCAAGGCGTAAACTCTTTGCTGGATAGAATGCAAGCGCTAATGCCACCCCTATTATTATTACTCCTAGGAGAATATCAGGGGCCTTATAGCTCTCTATAAGCTTATATGACATCAACCCGCCTGCCATGATGTAAATCATTTTTCTAAATGTCAGTTCAAAAGCGCCAGAAGATAACTTCTCGTCTAAAAAGCTTGTATCCTCAAGTACTAACACTTCTTTAACTCTGACCATTTAGACCACCTAATTTTTCTAATATAATTTCCCTCACTATTTGGGAGATTGACGAGCCCTTCTTTTCTGCCAGTCTTAATAATACATTATAGTGCTCTTCATCAAGATAAGTAATTACTGCCTTCTTTTTTACCATCATTCGCCTCCCCATTGTCCAGTCGTCTTGAACATCTCTAACTCCTCTTGAGTAGGTAACACTTGAATTCTCAAGACGTACTTTCCGCTCCTAATTATCCCCCTTCCTTTTGTTGCAGTAACCAATTCCTCAGCTTCTCCTTGTCTTAAATTATAAATTTCCTTAAGTGCAGGGATTGCGGACTCGTTTTGGCCTAATAAAATCGACGTAGCTGCCTGCTCAAGAATAGTTTTTCCCTGCTCATTTTTCGCAACATCTTCTGGACGTTGAGTAACGAATATAAGCCCCTTGTTGTATTTTCTTGCTCTCCGTGCTAAATTTTCCAGTATGCCCATAGTCGCCGGATAGTTGATAAACAGCCATGCCTCGTCTATGAAAAAGAAACCTTTATTCTTATTAGAAAAGAGCCCTTTAGTAAAGAGTACTGAAAGAAGCGACATTATAAGTGCCTTAAGCCTTCTGTTATTACCCAGTTTGTTCAACCCTACTATGACGTTCTTCCTAAAATCTATGGGTTGCCCATCGAAGACATAAGCATCTGGAGGCGCATCCATTGCTGCTAAATAATTATATATTTCTGCATTCTTCTGCTGAATAATAGCAAGAAATTCTTTTGTGTCCTCAGCTGTAATTTCGAATAGACTCTTTCTCAGTTTATTCTTCAGCACAACGTCATTTTCAGGTAAATAAAAGTCCGCTAGTAGATCTGCAACTTCTTCCAATTGCAAGAGCCCCTCGTTCATGAACTTGATAGGGTCTAAACCTAAATGCTGACCTGGCTGCACCAGAAGCCTTTCCGCGCCGAAGACCCTTGAGTGTATAACATATTCGTTTTCAGGGTCTATTCCGGCGATGTAGAGATCTTTGAACTTCTCTTTCAATCTCTTCAGCATAACCTTGGTAGTCATTGATTTGCCTGAACCTGTAGTCCCCAATATTACTATGTTATAATTCTGCCTTCTGTACGGGTTGAGAATGATCGGCGAGCCCGAGTCGGAGACTCCAAGAAATATTCCCTCTTCATCTATCAAATTCTCGTTTATAAATGGATAAAATACTGCAGCAGTTAATGTGTCTACATATTTTGGGATTATCTTATTAGCGAAAGGGATAGGCGAGTTTATCTCCACACCGTATTCGTAAAGAACCTTTTGGAAGAATACGGGTACGTCTATATCTAATAATCTCGATTTAGCCGTAAGCTTCAGCTGATTATATTTTTCTTTCAATTCACTCTCATCTTTTCCGTAATATATGAACCAAACGTAGTATTCTAAAAGTTTTGCGTTACCTCCTATTATACTCTGTAGCTGTTTAACTTTTTCAAGCTTTTGCAGCGTGTAGCTTGAAGAGTCGGTTGATGCTATTGATTCTAACCTTCTTCTTACCGTGTCTACCATTGACGCAGACTTTATCGGATCTAAGCTTCTGAACTTGAAAACTATTTCGTCGGCCAAGCCGAAATATTCATAAAGGAACCCCTCGGGTAAGAGAAGGGGGTATCTGTATACCACTGCACTCTGAGCTAGCTGTCCGTTCTCTAATTTTACATATCTGGGATACTCTTTTACTACTTTAGGCCTTACCGGCTGGGTAATTTGCCTTGCGTTAAAGAATTCATTACTTAACTGGACATCACTCTTCACTAAGAATTTATAATACAGAACTTCGTAATCCTCATTTTCGTATGTATATTTTTCAGCTGACTTAGATATTATTATAGTCCCGTCGTTGACGACGTTCAGTAACTCAGTAAAAGCTCCTTCTATTCTATCCCTTTCACTGTCCGAAAGTAGCTCAAAAGGTGTTGGATCTACTTCATACCAATAAGTGGGCTTTTGTTTAGCCCTCTGTTTTGACTTTTCCTCCTTCTGCAAAACTATTTCACCATAAAACTAAGAGGGAAGTTTATTAACCAGAGCTTTGAAATCAACAATTATTTTAATTCTTTCAATTCAACTTAAAATCTCGTTAAAATTCTGGTTAATAAACTTTCAGATTAGTTTAGTAGAATGAGCCACAAAATAAGTGCAAAAAACGTGATACTACTAGCACTACTGTCAACGGTAATGGTGCTAAGCGTAATTGCACCCCAGCAAACCGTTACAGTGTTGCCTAGCCACATAATAGTATACGCCCAAAGCGGCGCCCCCAGTATCACTGTCAGTCCACAGGCTTTTGCAGGTGCCTCATCGATAGCAACTTTACTATCATATGCAATGTATGCTGCGTGGCTGGTAGTATTCGGTATGATCGTATTTGCTGCAATAGAGGCGGCAAGAGGAAACCACATGGGTGATACGTTCAAGAGAATAATGATAGGAGTAATAATAGCAGCGTTCTTGCTAACGTTCGGTTGGAGTATAGTTTCAGGAGTATTCTAAAGTCAATTATCCTTTTTTTCCTCCTAAATCTCCAGTTAATAAATTTCCATGTTAGTTTAGTAGTGAGAAAGTGGATCTTTATACAATAGGCACTATAATAGGCTACCTAACTTACGCCACATGGCTATTCGTTATAGTAGGTATAATAATATCAGCAGTGCTGTTCGCAATGGGGAAGCTTAAGGAAGGTTCAAAAAAGTTTACAATGACATTAATAGCTGCATTCGTACTTACATTTGCGTTTACAATACTGAATAACGCAATACCTTACCAGACTTACAACTTGCCTGGATGGTACTATATATCATATTTAGCTTATGCTGGAGCTGCAGTATCTGTAATAGCTACTGCAATCTATCTTGTGAAGGGTGACCTAAGGGAAGCAGGTACATATTTCGTTGCTGCAGTACTAATATTATGGGCTGTTAATTATGCCCCTGCATTATTTTCAACACAACAGACGACTTCATCCACATTCGGCACAATTATGCTCTCAGCGAGTCCAGAATCCGGAAACGCTCCATTAACATTCACATTGCAGGGGTATGTAATACCCGCACCTAACCAGACCGAAGACGTATACGTTTATGCCATAAACGAATCTACAGGGCAAACTTTCGGTATGGCAGGAGGCACAGTGGGAACTAACGGGCAATTCTGCATAACAGAAAGTATAGGCGCCCCAGGCCAGTACGAGATAATTGCCTACATCCCTGGCACTTCGATACAAGGGAGTACAGCAGTAGATATTACCCCGGCTCCTAACTTTGGTTGGAATTTTGTAGCAGCAGGATTTTATGCTGTGGAGCAGTTCTTTGAAGGACTCGCATCAAACGTGCTGCACATCTTTAATTTACCTTTTATGTACGCCATTATGATGCCTATTTACCCCACTAATGGAGGGGATCCCTTCGGCATAGGACAGACCATTTACCAGATGTATCAATATACAGAAGGGATAGCATTCGGCATTCTTGGAATATTTCTGATAGGTAACATACTATACAGATTATGGAACGGGGTCGAGGAAGGGATAAGTAGGATAATTATAGGGGTGTCAAAGGACGTAATTACAGTCGCGTTTGTAATAGTAACAGCTCCTTATCTGTACGATGTCTTTGCAGACATAGTGAATATGGTAGGAGGGAATTTGATAAACTACGGAAACCCCGGGGCGTTATTAGCGGAGGCTTTCGGGGTTATAGCTGCAGGGATGGGGTTGGGTTACTTCGTTCCAGAACTAGCGGATATAGGGAGCGATTTAGTCTTCGCTATCTTCCTGGCATTCGCATTATTCGTAATCAGGTTCCTCGCTATTGCTGCAATATTGATAGCTACACCGATACTGGCGGCAATGTGGTTGTTCCCACCATTCAGAGGAGCCGTGAGATTATTTTTTGACATAATACTGGCTTTAGGTATATCCGGCATAATTGCAGCATCACTCCTAGCATTGCTCGGAAAATTGGCTTCAGCTTCACCTATTTTATCAGTAGGTATCGGCTTAGCGTCACCGGTACTCTTCGGCTTCCTACCTACGGTCCTCAGCTTTATTGGCGTCTCAGGAATCATGACACAAGGAGGATTCTTCCCGTTCGGAAGAGGAAAGAGGGGTACAAGTCAGAGTAGTAGTAGTTCACAGGGTTCTGTTGGAGGTGTAGTAGCAGGAGGTGTAGCTGGAGGTATTGCGGGAGCCACGATAACTCAGACGGCAGGACAAACGAAGCTTAGGAATCCAGGGGCCGGCAGTCCGACCTCCACCGTGTCAAGTCCTCCTTCCGCTCCCGTAGGGATAAAGGAAAGATTGAAGAATAGGATGACGGTGACGATTACGAGCGATCCACGCGACAACCTGAAATTCCCCGAGAAGCTGAGGGGCAGACTGAAGAAGGAAACCGATTACATCACTGGAGTGGAACTAGAGAAGCTCAAGCAGTACGGTAAGGAAATGGAGTGGGTAGCGTCCTCAGCACCACCCATTCCGGGTATCTACGAGGAGATCAAGAAGTACGGCGAAAATAGGGCGAAGGAGTTAGGGATATCGCCCGAGCAGAGAGGAAGAGTAGTGCGTTATAGGGAAACGATACCTCACGCCGTGATTCACGGAGTCGCTGGTAATTTGAAGGCAGGAGCTATAATGACTGCACAGAAGTTCGGGCAGAAGATGGACGACTGGCTGAACCAGCAGGGTATAAGCGTTAGGCCGTTCGAGAGCATTGAGAATAAGATAAGGGAAGTGAAGTTAAGAAAGAGTAAACAAACTAACAATAAGTTTTAAAGACATATCTTTTTCTTTGCTTTCCATTCTTTATGTTTAAATATTATTATAATGTATAATAATTTATGGAGCAAGTACAGATAGTCATCCCGGATATTACCGACCTTGTAGAACAGCACAAGGTAGATGAAGAAATCTACGCCCCAGACGGTACTCTGCTGATGAAACCCTATGAAGTTATAATAGAGAATCCGCTGATTATGAACAGGAAGAAGTGGAGGTTGTTTGCTAATTATACGCCCCTAAAGGTAGACCCGGAAAATAAGATCTACGTAGCTAAAGTAAATACAACAGGCCAAATCATTGAAATAAGGGATGTTGACTTATCAAGAATGATGGGATATGTTAGGTTAGATCATCCAGGTGCGACCGTAGAGGAAGTAGTTAACATGGATCTAGCTGAAGTAGTAAAGCAGACTGGTGACTTCAAAGACGATGACGAGATGGGTGCTTATGCAATGACCCTATATTTAGGCTTAGCGTATGCCATAAAGTACGGTCTTCTAATTCTCGTAAAAGATTAGATTTTTTGAATAAACTCCCCAGTTTACTGATTCTGGTTAATAAACTTTCAGACAAGTTTATTGGTGGGAGAAATTCAGACAAACGAAACTACAATCCCTCCTATTGAAGTAGCGCACTGGACTTACGAAGTATACAATTTCATAGTGCAGATAATAGCGCACATACTACAGATTACGATATTTCAACAAGATCCTACAATTGCTAGTCAATATGCTACTCTCATATCATGGCTAATACCTCTGAGCGCAGTATATATTATTCTGACCTTAGCCACTTCTTTCAAGAAAATTCTGGGATACGTTATAGCTGCAGGCTGGATATTCATCATACTAATGCTTATACTCTCAAAGGTGGGATGATGAAAAATGAGCAGAAGAGAAATAATATTAAGAGGGGTAATAACGGCGATAGGGATAGGGCTTCTGGTAGCTGGAATAGTAATGTTGATCCGCTAAGCGACTTTGTATCATATGTCCTGTCACAGGGAAAATTACCGAGACGAGTTAGGATATTCGCCTTTCTATACGAAATATTTTGGAGGTTGAGGAGGCTTGTTCAAAAAGAATAGGTTGACTTTCAATACTTATGAACTATTTCCTAAAGTAAATGTAAAATATGGGGACCTCACGAGAGTATTAGGCAATATTTTTGCAATAATGTACTATAGGGATGAAAAACTACTGCATATTTATACTAAAACTCTTATTTCGGCACAAACATTAAGGCAATACTTCGGAATTCAGCAAAGCAATATACCTTCATTCAAATACTACGCTGAAGCTGTATTGAAGAAAGAGAATGACTTCTATTCATTACATGAGTTTAATGACATACAAAGCTTTCTTAGTAGTCTAGAAGTTGGCCAGGGAATGTATATCTGGTTTTCTTTAGAACCTAACTTAAAAGAGGTTCATTATTGGTATCTGAATAAGATACAAAAGTTTGTACAGCAAGGTAGTGAGAAACATAAATACCTAGCCCAGGCAATAAGGGAGAAATTGAAGGATCCGTTATACCTTGTAAGAATAATTCTTTTAGATAACTGCAGAAAAAGGTTGAAACTCTTATCAAAACAATTTGATGTATACAGCAGTCTTAGGCTTAGCTGGGAGATACCATTTTTCTGCTCGGAAAAAACCATAATGAAAATAATTAATGAACCACCTAGGTTATCAGTTATAAGGGCTTTTCTAAATGAAAAGAAATGGATTCATATCACAAAAAGTAACATGTATCAATTACTTGTAATTCCAGATCCTAGTATAGTACCGATTAATATAGGTAGAGGAACACCACTTCCTGACATAGTCCCAGAAAGACCTAACGGCTTCAGAATAGGTACCACGGAAAGTGGTAAAGAAGTAAAACTAGAAATTGAGGATTTACAAAGGCACATGTACGTGATAGGAAGGACTGGAGCTGGAAAGACGACATTCATTAAAACATTACTTATAAACTTCATGAAAAAGTATCCTAATAGCGTAGGAGTAGTTATTGACCCTAACGGGGATTTCGCTGAAGAACTTGCCACTTACTATAAAGACTATGATAAACTGGTTTATGTAGACCCAGTAGAAGCAACTGTTGCAGTTAATCCCCTTTCCATACCTAAGGGCCTCCCTAAAGACCAAGCATTCCTCTTAGCGGAATCAAACGTTAAGGAAATCTTCACACAGTTGTTTGCATTAAAGGAAAGTGCAGTATATGTAAACTACATAATAATAAATGCGCTGAAGCTCCTCTACATGAGGACTACGAGCCCTACGTTCTCTGACTTATATAATATTATAATGAAGTTGAGGAGCGGAGAGCTGGATTTACCTATTGACGACCCAGAATGGGAGGAGAAATTACAGCAATTCCAGGAACTGGAAGAAACTACGTATATCTCAGCACTTTCAAGACTGGAAGAATACGCTACTAATCCGCTGCTTAAGAGGTTGTTTAACAGTGACAGCATAGACGACGTGTTACAGCAGGGCAATATAATTGTAATCAACGCATCAAATGCAATGATAGGATCACCAGCTTCATTCCTCATGATAGCTGGCTGGATCTACAAATTATGGTATTCTGCTTTGATCAGGGCATCCTTGAGGAAAGAGAGGATCCCAGTCCTTACGATAATAGATGAGTTCGAGGTGATAGGTAACCTTAGTATATTAGACGTTATATTATCTCAAGCAAGAAAATTTGGGATGCACCTTGTTCTAGCACACCAGCATACCGAACAGTTACCTTCAGAACTGCTTAAGAGCGTACTGGTAAACACTGCAGTAAAAGTACTTTTAGGTACTGAAGCAACAGATGCGGAAAAACTCTCTAAGAGTGACCCAGACTTCTCAACAGAAATAGCAAATGTTTTACCTAATTTGAAGCCTGGTGAGGCTATTTTACTAGTAAAGCCAAGAAACACAGAAGCTACGGTTCCATTTAAAGTAAAAATAGATATGATAGAAACTAAGAGAGACATCGATGCAGTAAAAGAAGTAATAGAGAAAATGAAACAGAAGTACTGGAATAGAGAAGTCGGCCAAACTGATATTACGTCCATCATAAATCCTGTCCTGAAATATATAGAGAAGCCTAAAATCTTAGAGCAATTAATCCTTTACTACACTTACGTATCTAAAGGTCACATTATCCTAATGGTAGACTTACTTAAGAAGATAGGAATCGACAGAGATAGAGTGGAAGACGTGGTAAATAAACTAGAATCGTTAGGGTATATCACCACAGAAAAACAGGGAAATAAGAAAGTTCTAGTTTACGGTAAAGGTTTATTTGGAGATATAAAAGCATCTGCACCAAGCAATGAAGGAAGGAAACTAGCAATGAAAGTTATGTTGAAATATATGAAACAGGGTTATTACGTAGCTCCTGCTAAACAGAGCCCTAATTTAGAATCAAGACCAGACTTAGTCGCGATACCCATAGATAGAGCAACTCTGAGGCCAGAATACGATAGGGCAATAGCAATCGAAATAGAGAGCTGTAATGAAATTTCAACCCACCCCGAACAAGTGGTAAGGAATTGGAGGAAGGAGAGCGTAAAGGACTTCTTAGAAGTTCATAGCTGGACTTACGAAGAATGTTTTGATAAGTTGCAGCAGCTATATAATCAACTTTCTGATACAGAGAAGAACAAAGTTAAGATATTCTCGATTAAGCTCAGGAAAAAAGTAGAACAAGAAGCATCAGAAACAAAGAATAAAGCAGAGGAAACTGGGGAGTTAATGCAGAAAGGGAATAAGCAGAAAAACGAAGCACAAACTATTGACATTAAACCAGGGAGTTTAACTAAGATAATGTTAGGTAACATAGAGGTTTTAGTAATTCAAGAAGATGGAGAATTATCAGTCATAGAATTTAACGGAAATAGGTACGTCATTAAAAAGAAGGATTTAGAGGATTTCATAAGGAGAAAAGATGAGATAAAAACTATTACGTTAGGTAGGGATATACTTGGCATTAAGCTATCCGCAATCCTTGCTGACGGAGGTACTCTAACTGCTCTGGTAAAGCAAACCTAAGGAAAGGTTCATCGTTTAACTGTATTTTTAATATTAGCCCTTCTTTTGCCATTCCGTCCAATATTTTCCTAATAGTTATCTCCTGTGATGTCGCTTTCCTTCTACTTATTTGTACTTCTCCAGATAGATATTTTCTTATAAACTCATCTCTAGTTTTTAACTTTTCGAGTAATTCACTAAAAGTAATTAATGGTGTATCCTTAACTATTTCAAGTGTTAATGCCCTTATTCTACCTTTTAAAGTAACAAATTGATCTACATTAGCTGTATATACTTTAATCCAGTTTCTCCTATTCTTTTTCTTACCTTGAGAAGTCTTACTTTTATTACCCTTACTTTTCCTAACTTGCTCACTGCTTGCATTTATATTACTATCATTTGGAGTAATAGTTGAGTTATTATTTGATTTGTTTACCTCTTCTGCCATTTTCTCATCTATAATTATCTATCTATAAATAAATAAACATTAGACTATCTAAGATTTAGTATTCATTAAAATAGAAACTATTAGATTATATATGTGTTAGATCTGTCTTAGATTAGACTTTTCGCACGCATTTCATTTCTATACCCCCATTCTCTAATTTGTTTCTTATCTTTTTAATAAAATTCTATACCCGAAATTTCGGGCTTTTCGCCCGTTTCGGACTTTCGTTTTAACTATTCGTTTTAACTATCAAACTCTTTTTCTAAACTCTCTTCTCCTCCTCTTTCTTTGCTCCTTTCTAAGCTGCTTTGCTTTTCCCGCTTTGCTAACTCTTCTCTTGCAGCTATACTTCCTGCTTTTTACAAATCTCTACTAACTCTAATTCTGCTAACTGCTTTCTGCTTATTCTTTTTCTTTTTTGCTAACTCTGCTTTGCAAACACTTCTACTTTGCTAACTACCTTTTGCTTTGCAAATTCACTGCTTTACTAACTCTTTGCTTACTATTCTGTCTTCTTTCCATTTGCCCCGACCATTAAAAGGTCCTTTTCCCCTAACTTCCTTAATCTAAATAAGCAGCTCCAGGGTCCTTTCTAACCCTTACACGGTCCTATAGCTTAACTATTATAACCACCTCAGTTCCATTCTTTTCTCTATCTAATCCTTAACCCTTAACCTCACTATTCTTTCTCTACATCATAAATAATAGTACATAAACACTACAAAAATACAACTGCGCTAATCCTTTACTCCCTTTATCCTTACTCCTAAAATCCCTTCTCTTTTTTAAGAATCCACATAAAACATTTTTCATTAGAGTTCTATTTTTAGTATAAGGGGCTTCGCCCCTTAACCCCAGATTTTTCTAAGCAGCTACTAACACGGACCTACTTACTCTTATAACTTAGCCTTAAATAACCAAACCTAATACCTTCTAATCCCATTCTAACTAACTATTTTACTTTACAGGGTCCTACAGCCTTACTATTCTTTCTCTACATAAATAATAGTACATAAACACTACAAAAATACGACTGCGCTAACCCTTATTACTCCTCTCTTTAGTCTCTACTCTTCTCTAGTTTAAGAATATACATTTTTACATTAATTAGTATAAGGGGCTTTCGCCCCTTAACCCCGTTTGCTAACCTAACTAGCGCTAACCTAACTAGTTTATCCTTCTTACTTCCCTAACCTAACCTACCTCCTTCCTCCCCAATTCAATATTAGTCTATAAGGGGCTTCGCCCCTTAACCCCAGTTTCTTACCAATCCATCTTTTTAATCTAACACATTGCATTACTCTTCTCCTCGCTAATTTACCTCCCTCTCTAATTCGTCTAGTCTATAAGGGGCTTCGCCCCTTAACCCCAGATTTTAATTCCTTTGCCTGCAGGACCTCCTGCCATTGCTTTGCCTGGCTTACCTAGCCTGCCTTACTTTGCCTTACTGCCTGGCATAGCAGCTTTGCCCGGCATTTGCCTGGCTTTCCCACCTTGCCTAGCCTAGAAGCATAGCCTAGCATAGATAGCTTACCTAGCCCTCCTTACCTACCTCCCGGACCTTCCTTACCTACCTCGCCTTACCTCCCGGACCTCGAACTCGAATCTCGAACCCGGACTGGGGGGCAATGAAGGGACGGAAAAGAAGTGAGCAGGTAGCAATGAAGGTGGAACTTCTTCACTAATACTAATGTTATGAATCATTCTCTTAGGGAGAATATAGATATAGTCTTTAAGTGAAAGAGAACACAAGATATGGGTAATGTATCGTGTTTTCCTTTTATTATCATTGGACTTTATAATATCTGGTAATACTATCTAGACTCTAGATATATTTTTAAATCTTACTTACTAGAATAAAAGATATGTTAACTGAAATAGAGAATTACATTACGCCTATGTCAAAGTTACTTTATATTATCTATAATAAGGATCCTGATAATATTCGGAGGTTGAAGGAACTGTCTGGATACACCACACAGACAGTGTATAATAACATAAGAGTGATGAAAGAGCTGGGATTAGCTGATATAATAGTAGTAAATAAGGTTAGAAGAAAAGTAGTGTTGACTGAAAAAGGTAAGAAAATAGCTAGACTTGTAGAGTATTTAATTGAGAATTTGAAAAGTGAATTGAAATGAGTGACTATGCCACTATATTACAAGAAAATAAAATCAATGTGGTATTCAGAAGTAACAACAAACATTATGTACCAGAATTCATAACTGCACTTAAACCATATGAGGGAAGAGACATAAACCTTCAAGTACTAGTAGTTAATGGGGACAATGAAGTATGCGATTTGGTAAAATTACTTTTCTATGAAATATATGCCAAAAATGATACTAAACACCACTGGCCTTATACAAATACGATAGGAGGGATTTCGAGAGTTTTTGAGATAAGATATAATTTCGATCCTAGTACGATAAGTCGTATTAACATAGATAGTAAAAATGACTTCATAAACAATATCTATAATCAACTAGATACGAATCGCTTTAATGTAGCAGTAATTATCGCAGATAGGAAACTGACAAATGAATTTCATGACAAAATAAAAGCTGCACTGATAGGTAACAGGTTACGAACACAATTTGTTACATTTACTACATTAAAAAGGCTAAAAAAAATAGAATATAAAGCTACAATCCCATTAACAATTGCAGTTCAATTAATTGCAAAGGCAGGAGGTACCCCATGGATAGTAGATTCCAGCATTTATAATGATTTAAGTAAAAAAGTCAGTAGTAATGGGATGTTAATGGGGATAGCTTTTGCTAGGCCACAAAAGGATAAAATAACCTATAGTGTAGGATACTTTACTACCCTTAATAATTACTACCAAAGATTCGACGTGCAGCCTATTGATAAAAGTATACCTATTAATGATAATACCGAGGGGCTTTATGTACCAAAGGAGGCTATGATGAGAACGTTAGACTCTGGTATAAGGTGGTACAAAAACATTATGAGGACCACTCCGCCACTCTTGATTATTTTTAAGACTTCACCTATGCATAAAGATGAAAAAGAGGCCATAGAAACCGTCGTGGGAAAGGATACTAAATGGGTCTTTATTCATGCACAATATAATACGCCCGTAAGGCTATTTGGTGATAAATCATCTGATTATTATGTTAATAGGGGAACGGTAATCATTAAGAAAAGAAATAGATGGAATCCTAATAATGGAGACTATTTGCATAGTGAAATAATAATAACTGCTACAGGGAAATATATGAAACCCAGTACTAGCAACGCCTCTAAATTGGAAGAAAAACATATAATGTTGGGTACGCCAAGACCTATAACTCTTAGCGTATATTCATCATTTGACGTGAATCCGATAGGTATAGCTGAACTTGCTTTATCCCAGATTAAGGCTGACTGGGAACATCCAGATATAAGGAGCAGGAGAATTGCAGTACTAAAATATGCAAATAGAATGGCTAAGCTTGTCCACTACATAAATAGCTTAGGATCTATTCCATCAATTGATGTGAGGGATGTACTTTAAGAAGGAATAGGTGGCTTTTCATTAAATTTAGTTCTCCTTGTATTTACCGTATAATCTCTGGATAACTTTACATTTATATAGTCAGGGTTTCCGAAAATTTCTTCTGTAACTTCCTTTATAAAATCATACCTGGTCTTAGGTTCTACTACACCTTTTTTATTAATTTCTCTCTTTAATTTCCTAGTTAATCTATTATTCTCGCTATTTATTTTTATTTTTCTATCTATATAAAGCTCGGCTTTATTATCGAATACTTTTACAGTGAATTTTGCTCCGACACAGATTTCATAATTGTCTATGTTATATCTTTCTATGCACACGTATATGCCGTTTCTACTCTCGTCTATTGTCCATCTCTCGCTTCCTTTCTTATCTCTATTAATATCTTCTAGCTTTTGGTATATTATGTATCGTAACGCGTTCATAAAAATTTGTGAAAAATAGTCCTTATTGTCTTCTGGTATTATTTTCTTACAATTCTTTTTAATATCACTAAAGTTTATATTATGATTTTTTAAAACTTCAGCTATTCTATCCTTTAGTAAATCATCCTTGTCAATTACTGTAGTAAAGAATATCTTTTTCTCTCTAACTACTCCGAAAATACCATATTTAGATAATTCTTTTACTGCACCATACGCATTTTTTTCATTATCTATTTCAATACAATTCAATACTAAATCTGGCAATTCTTGTTCTGTTCTGAACATATTAGATTCCAAAACCATGTTCTAATTCACCTTTTTTACACGCATCCAGTCTGATAATCTTTTAACAATTTCTATAATTATTGATATTAGGCCTAACACATACGAAATTATTAAAACTGCTATTGCTACTATAGAATGAAGTAAGGTCTGAAAGTAGGAAGGAGACACAATAGGTATTACAAATCCCCAAATAATCAATAATGTATTTGAAATTAATGAAGACACTAATATAATATTAGCTTTACGATGAGCTTTCTTTATCTCTTTGTCTATTTCTAATATCTTTTTCATTTCCTCCTCATTAGATAAACCTATTACATAAACTACTTTGTCCAGGTTAAGAAGTTTCATTAATATTAACAATAAGAAAAGCCTTTCTTTAGGAACAAAAAATTCGCTACTATGGTATTCTCCTCCATATGGTTCATAATTTTTCATGTATTCATTTACGTCCTTCTCCATAATTTCTCTGATAATCTGCGTCCACAGCTGGTTAAGTCGTAACCCTGAGCTTTCTCCATATATATAATAAGCTAATAGGCTTTCTACAAGGTCATTCCTATTGAATTGCTTTTGTTCAAGGTTTATATCTTCATTATTAATTTTCTTATACATGAAATAATATAATTTACATGCGTCATCTGGGCATGTCTCGTTAAACATAGCAAAAGTGAAACCTAAAAATTCCGGGATTTTATTAACTCCAACGATTCTGTAAAAATTAACACTTTTCAATATACAGTGTAGCTTGTCTTCTAAGTCATCTACATTAGAGCCTATCATTTTAAGTACATATAGATATACTGAAGCAGCAAATCCTAGCTCCCAATTAGATTTCATAGACTCTGACAATTGATAAATGAGGCTTTCTAATCTTTTCTTAATTTCCGATTTTATTTCTTCTCTTTTTTCACTGTTTATGGCCAATTCTCCTGAAATGAGGTGGAATAAAGCACCCCAAGCTAAGACTACTTCATCCTGAAGATCAGGAGAATTAATATATTTATTGAATAACTCTAGTCCAATTAACCTTAGTTTTTCATAGTATTCTCCACTACTTACGAAAGTAAGTCTTACATCATGGCTTTCTTCTCTTTTTTTAATCCTCCATCTTCGAGTAATACTAAAAAGCATAAGATTTACTTATGAATATTCTCTGTTATACCAGGTTATATTTTTTAGTTAGAATCATATCTTGGGCCCAGCGTGCTTTCCTATAATAGCTGAGATAGAATAAACTCCCCAGTTTACTGAGAAAAATTCAACTAGTTTTATAAAACTTTCTCTATACATAGAATTTTAGGGCGGTGATGAGAGTACGGCGAAACTGGGGAGATGAGGAACGGCTTAGAAGCTGAGCCCCGCCTCAGAGAGGGCGAGGCTTTCCGCCCCCTTGACCCCCTTTCTTTGTAATAGCTACTACCGAAGCTGTAAAAAGAGTCGAAAGTAAAAGTGGACAGAGGAGCCTTTCCTATTCCTAGTTGTATAAATTTTTCTAAACTAAAACAGTAAACTGCAGAGGTTATATTGTTTACCTTGAAGGGCGAGGCTTCTCAGTTCCTTCTCAGTATCCATAATACGCGACACTTCATCATTTACCTTCTTCCAGTTCCTTCATTAGTTCGTCAATCTTCTGTGAGACTTCTTTGACTTCGTACTTGGCGAAATACGAGTTTATCACCTTCTTAGTTTCCTTCACTACGGTGATTAAATCCTCGAGTACTTGCTCTTTCTTAGTATATTTAC
>QEFN01000013.1 GCA_003086555.1 Sulfolobus sp. SCGC AB-777_G06
TAAACCCAATTGAGTTGGTTTGGAAGGATTTGAAGCGTTGGGTTAATACTTATTACTCGTGTTATACTCTAGAATTTATTGAGGATGAGTTCTATTATTTGGTTTCTAAGGGTAATTATACTAGGTATTGGATTAATAAGTTTCGTGACGTGCTTGGGGATCTTGAGGAAGGTATAAGTATGGGAAAATTTTTCTCATATTTGATTTATTATCTGTTAACAAGTTTTATCAAGTTTTATCTAACAATAATACAAGCCTTTCTCAATGTTTTTCTATATTTTGTATTGAGGGAAGTTAAAAGCCTGTTGCAACTATTATGAAAAAGACTATAACTAATTTATAAGCCCTTATAATACCTAACGGGTCTTTTGCTCTATCAAATCTTGATACTTGAGTTATAATAGGGCGATCTGGATCTAAGTTGAACTTATGCAAGATTCTCTTTACTGTAAACTCTGGAATGTCTCTATTCTTTATACTCGAGGGAACTATAGATGGAGGAATTATAAACTGGGAATTCTTTAAGTCGTCCCTCATAAATACGTCTGAAAATACTATTGCTGAATCATTTTTCTGTATATATCCACGCATGAAGTCCATACTGGTTGATACGGGTTTGATATATCAATATGGCATCTCCATATCCATTTGCCTTTCTTTCTGAAGGTTATTAGCCCGGCTGGTTGCGGGTCGTGAACAAACACTAAATCATAATCTAAATCAAGTTCGTTACCGTTTATTTCTTGTCATTTTCTATAAATCTTAAGTGCACCTTGTGATAGCTCTCCTAATCTGTTTTGTAAGGAGTTATGAAAGGACTTAGTGACTTTAAAAACTCAGGATCCCCTCTTATAATCTTCCAATCCGTGTTAATTCCTAACTCTTTCATCAAGGGAACTAGCTTACTTAGAATCTCCGCTACTCCTCCTCCAGCTGGAGTAGAATTAACGTGAAAGTTTGATAAACCTTTTAGTTTTTCGGCTATTTTAAAAATATTATCCAATTCATTTTCTCCTATAATCTCTGCGTATCTCTCTATCATTTTGACAACATCTCCTGCTCAAATATTTTTAGAAGATCTTCCCTTAACATCTCCTCATCAGTATAGGTCTGTTGGTCGAGTGAACTAAGCTTCTTTGATAGTTCAGTCAATCCATAATTATCTTCTATCCATTTTGAGAAATCATTCTTATCTTCGTACCCAATAATACGCCTAAAGATAAAGTGATAGGCAATAGATCTAATACTTATTGAAGCGATTATATTAAGAACCCGGCTAAGCTCATTGCTACTCTCTCTGTATTATACACTACTGGTTAACAAGTTATGAAGTAAAATGATTTATTAGCTATTCTCGAGATCCTCGCCTCGGATTCAATTTTTATTAAATCTTCCCTTACGTTTTCAACAGTCCTTGGCTCTTTTCCTTCCATATCAGATACTTCTTAAGCTAAAAGTCCATCACCTAGTTTATTTCTTATCCATGTTACAAAGTCGTTACTCATATCTTCTGGTACTACATGGCTCGAAAACAGAGGGTGAAATACGTGATAAAAGATTGAAAACCCGTCAACCTTCTTTATACCCTCTATTAGTTCATCAATAGTTGTAGCCTTAAAGCCTGCATAAATCGGTGGATAGTAGGCTGCATAAAACTCAAACGGTTTATTGGCAGATTTTTTCAAGGATTTCATACATGTCAATCAGAATATATTTGTTTTATATTATACAAAAACATTATTCCAGCTTATTATACACAAGTAGGAAAAATCAGATTTTTATAAGGGACTAGGAGGGAAAATAGTGCCCATGAAAGAGAAATCAGTATTTCCAGCGTTAGCTCACGGATCACACGACCCTCTTTTCATCATCAACTTTAAAATCCACCTCTTATATAATTAAAATTGCGGCCGTCGTCTAGCCTGGATTAGGACGCTGGCCTTCCAATGAGCTAGAGGAAAGCCAGTAATCCCGGGTTCAAATCCCGGCGGCCGCACTTAGTTATAATATATCATTATTACAACTCTTTTCACATCATACATATAGTATAGAATTTGGTCCGTTTGAGATTTATTAGACCTTTTCTTACTTATTTGAAGCACTAACCAAAGTGTTATATTCATCATGTAATACCTAAAATTCGTTAAAAATAGTACTTGTAGGGACCTCTGGAGACTCTGTATCATCGTAACCCCAAACTTGGGGAACTCAACAGAGTGTCGCCCGGTCCCAACAAAAACATTAACCATTAAACCTATAAATTCATTCTTCATAAAATAATAATGCCGCCGTAGCTCAGCCCGGGAGAGCGCCCGGCTGAAGGCCGGATCACGCAGGGACCGGGTTGTCCGGGGTTCAAGTCCCCGCGGCGGCATTACTTGGATATGGATCACTCCTGAATATGCTGCGTTACTTACTTAGAAGATTTTCTGCGAATATTTAGAGCTTCAACAAATTAAAACTTCCATTCTGATAGTTTAATTATAAGGTCTTAATAATATTAAGGAAAATAATTATTTATATTATAAAAAACTAAAAGAATTCTTGAAAGAAGTTCGAAGTGCTATTTGTTCTTGTTCTATCTAATAGCTAAATGACAGTCTTTGTTAGCAAGTGTTACCTTTTTAAGGAGATAATTACGCCGGGGGCGGGATTCGAACCCGCGCACGGTGACCCGTACTGGCTATCCCAGTAAGCTCTCAAGGCCAGCCCCTTAACCGCTCGGGCACCCCGGCAATCTTCATATTTTATTTTATTCCTTTAATACTTAACTTCAGTCTTTCCTTACAATTATAATCGAGTATCCCTTAATCCTCCTATAGACCTCAACGTTTTTGAATTTCTGGCTAAATAAATTAATCACGTTTTCTTCACCCTTGTATACTACGAGCTGTATTAGTCCACCTTCGGTAACTCTGTCGTAGCTAGTACTTGCTAGTCTCTCTATGAATGCTTTTCCAGCCTTCAAGGGTGGATTAGAGTAAATTGCATTAAATTTAATCTCTGATGGTATGTTTTCAAATATATCACTTTGGATAACGTGGACTCTGTTTTCAAGCCCGTACCTACTAACGTTTTTTCTGGAATAATAGACGGCTTTCTTATCAACATCAAGCATGTAAACCTTAAGATTAGGGTTTTTTAATGCCAAATAAATTCCTATTGGACCATAGCCACAACCTACATCGGCAACTACCCCGCTCTCGGGTATTATTAGGTTCTCTAGCATTACTTTAGTACCTAAGTCTAGTTTATCCTTAGAGAATAGACCATAAGAACTCTCTAAAGACAAGGGTATACCGTTAACTACATCGTTTACAAAAATTATTTCTTTAATCTTTTTCATTCTTTTTCCATCCCTTCGGATAAACGTCTCTTTCCATTAAGACTCTCTTAGGTTTTACTACAATTCCTTTCTTCATATTTTGTATTTCGTTACTGTTTATGTTACTTTCCCCTATTGCTACAATTTCTCCTTTTAGTGTCATTATGGCCACATTTTCACCTCTCTTAAAGTTCTGAAATGCCACTACACCCGGTGCATTTAATGTAGCACCGTAAGTAATGGCATTGACCGCGTCATCATCGATTACCACTTTTGGAATTCCACACACTGCAAATTCCATGGGAAGCAAAACTCTTCTTAGGTCACTCTCATCTTTGCAGTGTTTGTACATGTACAATGCCTCTGAGATCTCGTGGAGAGTAACTAAGTTTGAATCCTCGGTGAATATTCCTGATCTTGTTCTTCTTAGTTCTCTCATGTGAGCTCCACAACCAAGTAATATCCCGACATCATGACATATTTTTCTCATATAAGTACCAGGCTCAGAGGCTATTTTCATGAGTACCAATCTTCCTTCAGTCTCAAGAATGTCTATACTGTATACTCTTCTTTTTCTTGTCCTTCTCTTAACTGAAGATCTTACTGGAGGCCTCTGATATATTTCACCAATGAATTGGTTAACTATCTCTTTGAGCTCATCCATTTTGTAATCGCAGTGTACTTGCATAATGCAGACATATTCTTTACCAGCCTTACTAATAAGGCTCATCAGTTTTGTTGCATTTTCCATTCCTATTGGCAATACTCCCGTTACTTTTGGGTCTCCCCGCACGTTAAACGTGCTCTAGGGTCCCCCCATGGCCTACTTTGTTCAAGTTAAACATTTTCTTAACCCAATATGCAACTTCATGACTTGTAGGACCCGCTGGCTTATCTAAGTTTATTATTGCGTTTCTTATCAGGGCCTCTATAGGTCTTTTGTCGGGATAGAAGCCGTATTTATCATCTGTTTGAGCTTCTCGAAGTATATTCCAACTATTACTGTAATTACAAAAATGATCTATCTTTTCTAAAAATTTATACATATTAAATCACAAGTATCTTAGGTTTTATTGTTTCCTTCATGTAATCCATGAGACCCGCTTCTTGTAGTGCTTTCTTTACGTCTTCATCATTTGCTCCTCTATTTATGTTTATCTTTTTGTCTGTTGGCTCTACATGTAATATATTAACTCTTCTTCTCTTTACTCCGTTTACATCTTTAGGTCCAGTTACTAGTACGTAATTCTCGTCAATTATATCAACTATTACACATTTCTTACCGGCTTCCCTACCTCTGGTCTTAACACAAATCCTGCCTACCTCTATTATCGACATAAGGATTACCTATGAATCAAAAAATAAGGATGGATTTAAACCTATTGCCAGTATTTTCTATTCTTTAAAAACTTTCTTTCTTCATCAAGTAAAGCTTCGTAAAACTTTTCCTCCCCATATTTGAGCTTATCAAGGGCTTTTCCCAAGTTACTAGCACCTACTCCTCTTGCACACATTCCTATTGCTACATACTTATTATAGATCGAGTACATTGATGCTAAGTTCCTCAGGGCTTCTAGCCTCTTAGCTTCCTTTTTATTGATTTTCTGGTTCCCTCTAATTTTCCTAAGGATTTTTAAGTCGTCGTCATTCTCAATTATCGTTAAGAAGATAGAACCACACTTAGGGCATTTTTGTGGCGCCGAAGAGGAGGTTACTTTCTGATTCCAATCACATAATAAACAAGAAATCCAAACTTCACAGTTACTAAGTTTACGCTTGAATATCTCTAGCATAGCTCCTTTATCGTCCGAGTGGGATAAGACCAGAAGCTTGTTCAAGAACTCTTTAGCGAGAGGCGAGAAGCTCGGCACTTGTAAAATTTTCCAGGAAATGTGTTTAAGGTCGTTAAAGATTGTTAAGTCGTAATTCTTATATACTAATTCCTTTACAGCTTCTTCCCCAACTACTGTGTCTGCGAAAGCCTTAAGGACAGTCTGCATAATTTGTAGGTCTGAGATCTTCTCTCTATCTATCACACCAAACCTCTCAGCTTCTACTAAAAGTTTCCACTTAAACTGAGGACTATCCCTTACAGCCCTCCCGATCAAGTCCTTAAATTCATCAATAGTAATGTTATTTAATATAGAAATAGCTCTTTTAACGTCATTTTCACTTAAGGGGATCACGGATGCTATAGCTATGTGATAAGCATCAGCTCTGTAGTTAGTCTTAACTCCCTTTAGATTAGTTAGTAGCAACGACAGAACCGCACCTAAAGTGTTGTTCCCTCTAGTACCTAAAGCTACGTGGACTACAATTAAGTCATTGTTTATTTCTACCAAGCTCGTAGTCCTAGAGGGTAGTGGGTATCCTCTCTTCTTCTGTTCTTCCACAAGTGTTCTTAATCTATCAATCACGTTCTCAGGTAGTTCTAAACCTTCTCCCTTTTCGAGTTTCTCAAGATATTCGTATACCTTCAAAGCTACTTCCTTTTCTACCGGAATAGACTCCCCGAACCAGTTCGGTAAGACGCCCGATTTTAGAGACGTTTGCTCTACGTATACTCTATTCTCTTCTATCGAAACGATTTTCCATAGTCTTCCCCCTAAGACTATAACGGAATTCTCGTCCAGCGTAGCTACGAACTCGTAATCTAGAGACCCTATTTTTGAGTTGTTAATATGATCTATTACGAGGTAATCTCTTATTGAATCCGGTATCATATTAGTTGTATAGTAATATCTCCATGCCCTATACGAGGGAAGGACGTTTTCTTTATTCCTCTTTATAATTCTAGCCGACTCGAGGATACTGAGGATTTTTTCAAACTCCTCCTCTGTTAAGTCAGAGAATAAGAACGAGGACGTTACTATCTTGAATATTTCCTTTTGGTCTGTTATTCCTTCAAGTACCATACCAGCTATTTCATGAGCTACTACGTCGTAGGGTTTTGGTTCTACTATAGGTCTTTCAAGATAACTTTCCCTTAAGCTATCGAGTATGCTTTTACACTCGAGGATATCATAAATATCTCCTGATGGCATTAAGTATCCTCGCGAAATTTTATCTAGAGAGTGGCCGCTTCTTCCTATTCTTTGCACTAATCTTATAACTTGTCTGGGCGACATATACTGGATTACAGCGTTAATTAAACCAATATCTATACCTAATTCAAGGCTTGATGTCGCAACTAAGGCGTCTATTTCTCCTTTTCTGAATCTGTTTTCAGCATCTATTCTTATTTCCTTTGACAGAGAGCCGTGGTGAGTAAGGATCTTTAAATCTGTTAGTTTTGTCAACTCGTTAGCCAAGAACTCCGTAGTTTCTCTTACGTTAGTGAATATCAGAACTGGCTTTTCCTCTTTAATTATTTTCTCTAACGCTTTTATCCTAGATAAGGTCTCTGGGTTTAAGCCGGTTTTCACTGAGAGGTCTATGATCTCTTGATCGATGCTAGGTATTACTAGGGTAATTTGCATATCTTTTCTCTTATCAATCTTAACTACCTCTACTTCATCACCTAAGAACTTCTTAGCTACGTCTATGTCTCCGATTGTAGCAGATAATCCTATCATCTGCGGTTTTCTTTGGGCAGTAAGGTGTTTCAACCTTTCGAGGACAAGAAGTAATTCATATCCCCTTTTTTCATCCAACATTTCTTGTAACTCGTCTATGACTATCCAACGTATGTTCTTTAGTAATTCTCTCATATCTTTATTTATAATCAGGTACATTAAAGTCTCTGGAGTGGTAAGGAGTACATCTGGAGGATCCTTTATTACGTTCTTTCTTTCCGACTGAGAGGAGTCACCGTGCCTTACTGCTACTTTAACTCCTAATGCTTCTCCTAACCTTTTTAACCTATTTTCTATGTCTCTGTTCAGAGCCCTAAGAGGTGTAATATAAATTGTTGAAATCCTGGGTGGGGTCTCTTTTAGTATTTTATAATAAATCGGAAATATCGCTGTTTCGGTTTTACCGAATCCAGTTGGGGCTATAACTAACGTGTTTTTTCCTTCTAAAATTTTCGGAATAGCTTTTTCTTGTATGGGGGTAAGACTCTTATATCCTAACTCGTATAACTTCTTGTAAAAACTCTGAGAAACGTTTATCATGAAGCCATAAAATCTTGTGATTTGGTGCTTAAAATAAAATATGCTTAAAAAGCACGCTATTATGACATCTTTGATAGTTCTTGAATTTATACTCATTAAGTATGCAATTCCTAATTTAATTGTAATTCCGTACTATATTTACCCAGCTGTGGAGTCTGCTGAGCTTTTGGTGATTTTCTTCCTTGACGGAATTCTAGTTGAATTTATATTTACTTCTTTAGTTATGGTAATTTTATATTACCCCCTTATCCTCTTTACGTACTCTTTATTTCAACAACAGTCCCTATCCTTTTTCTTTCTCCTTGACTTGCTTACGTTTTCGTCTACCTACTTTATTTCTGCCTTATTCATAGGTTTTATAGGGTGGTTTATTAGAAGAAACATCTCAGATACTTGGTTCGAACAATTATCCCTTTTTGGATACAAGTTCAAGCCTAAAATAGCCCTCATCGGGTTCACATTGGTAATAGCTCTCCATTTTTTTCTTTTTTATGGGAACTTGCCTCTCATAGCTGGTAGTATGTTAAATGTTATAGGCATTTCTCTTTTCGGGGATTACTACGACCTACCTTTAGTATTACTCTCATGGTTCGCAACACCTTATTCTCTAACTCCAAGAGGGGAAATCAGTAAACAAGGTATCTGCCTAGGAAACATCGTAGGAATACTAAGTAAGTCCAGCATTATAGACTCAAGTGTAATAAGGGTTAACAGTAGCAGAAAGTATAAATGGTCAGGTATCAAGGCTAATTATTGTATTGACTTTTCAAAAACTAAGAACTATAATATTATTGTAGTCGGCACCAGTGGTTCTGGTAAGTCCAATTTTGCTAAGCTCTTAGCCTCTAAACTTAGTGTTAATTTTCTCGTATTTGACTTACACGGAGAATACTACCTAAATGAAGTTAAGAGAGTAGACGTTTCTCAGATTTCGGTAAATCCCTTGAGTCTCTTTAATCGAAATCCGAAGGAGAGAGCATTAGAGATCGCATACATGCTTAAGAGTTTATTTAATCTAGGAAATATTCAAGCTATTGAGTTAACTAACTTAATCGTTGAGGCTTACGCCGAAAAAGGTCTAGACCCAGACGACCCTTCTACTTGGTCTCAAAACCCTCCTACTTTTAGGGACGTATTACTACTCCTTGAGCGTCACAAAAAGAACGCTTTAAGTGCACAAGAAATTAACAAATATCAATCACTAGAGCCATATCTACAGTATTTATCTTCAACAGTTTTTCAGTCTAACAGTATTAACTTCGAGGAGTTATTTAACTCTTCTTATATACTAGACTTTTCTAGTGTACCTACAAATGAAGTTAAATATATTATAATGGAAACAATTCTGAAATCAATACAAAGTTTAATGTACTCTCGTAAATCGAGTAAGATAGAAAACTTAGTAATAATAGATGAGGCTCCTTTTCTACTTAGTAAGGAGTCAGGCAAACAATTGATTGAAAGGCTTTTAGCCGAAGGTAGAAAGTTTGGATTTGGTTTTCTGTTAATATCACAAAGCGTGGATTATTTGAAGGACGTTATTCCGAATGCTGGTTTATTCTACGCATTTAATATAGTTGAGCCTGGGGAGCTTGAGTATATCAGTAAGTTTTTTGGAGGTTCTGATTTGGATATGTATTACACATTATACGAGACTTTTCCGAAACTGCCTAGAGGGGTATTCGTGACTAGAGATTTATTAGGGAGATTCATATATTTAGTTCAGTTTTACGAGGGTGATGTTCATGTTTGACGAAGACGAGGAGGGTAAGGAGGAAAAAAGTGAGGAAGAGGAGAAGTTAGAAGAAGAAATAGCTCCGAAAGAGGAAGAAGAATCAGAGGAGAAAACAAGTGAAAGTGGCGAGGAAGAAGAATTCGCCTCCATGACAATTCCTGATATAGAGTTGCTGATGAAAAACACCGAGATATGGGATAAGTTATTGGACGACAAAATAAGTCTTGAGGAAGCAAAGAAAATGTTTGATGAACTGAAAAATAGATATTCTGTTAGAGATAAGAAGAAAAGAAAAGTGGCAAAAAAGTCTAAAAAAGTTAAAGCCAAAAAAACATCTGAGGAAGAAGAATGATCAAAGCTGTTTATTCTAATGCTAAGGATTTTTATTCACTATTAGCGGGGTTGAACGAAATAGCTGATGAAGTAGTTTTAAATTTCATAGAGGATTCGATTTATTCTTCTTATTTAACGGACGATAAGTCCTTAATGGGAGTCCTCGTTATATCTAAGGAATACTTAGAGGATTACTCAATCGATAAGCCAGTCGGTGTAAAAATCAACTTAAATGAGGTAAAGAAAATTCTAGGTAAAGCTAAGAGCAAGACTACCTCAGTAATGATAGATGAAACTGACGCTGGATTAAAAATAACTTTAAGAGACGAAAAAAGTGGACTTAGAAGCAATATTTATGTCAAGGGTGAGAAAGTAGAAACACAACGCTTAACTGAACCTAAAGTCTCACTTCCGGTCTCCTTTTCGTTAGACGGATCAATCCTGAAGAAGATATTGTCTGATGCTAGTATTGTAACAGAGGAAGAAGTTCAAATAAGTACCACTGACGATAACGGGATTGAGTTCTCTGCAGAAGAAAGTGGTAAATCTTATAAAGCTAAGCTACGCCAAGATAAACCCCTAAAGTCTGTAACTATAGAGGCAGAGAGTAGATCATTCTACAAGATAGAGGTACTAAAGACAGCTTTTAAGGCATTAGCATTCTCGGAGGACGTTACCGTAAGCTTCGGAACTAATGTGCCGTTAAGGGGAGAAGCTACTACTGAATCTGGAGGTCATTTGAGGTTTTGGATAGCACCAAGACTATGAGAAACTAGATTAGAACCTCTTTTAACGATAGCAGAATAAATATTGTGAGCCCAACTTAATTCATCCTTTTTTAGAAGGACTACCAAAAACGTTTTACCTTCTTCTACCCCGTAGTTTAGATTAAATATTCTATAAGCAGTTGTTGTCGCTCCTTTCAGAATTTCCTTCGAAAAATCCGTAAGGGGTCTTTGAACTCTCGATAAGAGATACGCTAACTCAAGGTCTTTCCATAAATTATAATCTATCCATGCACCATTATCTGTACCGAAAAGTAACTTTACATCTTTTTCTATTGCATCAGCTATTCTAGGTATACCAGCTGAGAACCATAGGTTGCTTCTGGGACAAACTACTAAGGGAATATCCGAAATCGAGTCGAAGTCAGGCTCATTTAAATTAGTCCCGTGAATCAGGAGAGTCGGCTTATAATAACTTAGTAAGTACTCGAGGTCATCCCTTAAGTAATGTCTCTTAGTCTCGGAAACATGAGCACCTCTAATCTTATCTGAAAACACAGTGCTGATTTTAGCTAATTCGTCTTTACTATTACTATTCGCAGAAGGTAACCCGTAGCCATGAGATATGCTGTGTAGTTTAATTAATTCCTCCTCTGAAAAAACGTCAAGTCTTCCTAGAAGTATATGGTTAACTTCCGCCACAATTTTGTCCGCTTCTAGAGCTATTTTTATTCCTTCAATACCCTCCTCTCTAAAATCTACTATTGTAAATATTCCCAGACTCTTGGAATATTTCAAAAATTGTGCAATTCTCTCGACTATTTTATCTCGATACTTCTTAAAATACTCATATTTTACACTTTTTGGATCGCCTACAAGTTCCTTCAGGCTTTTTGTTATTTCTACTTCGGGAAATGTGAAATCCGCTGTGTGCACATGAGCGTTAACTAGAGGAGGGATAGCAACGTAACCTCTTAAGTCCTTTCCCTTATAGTCATAGCCCTTCCCTATATGAGTTATTCTTCCAGTATTTTCGTCAAATTCTATGTTTATTTTCTCGACGTAATCTAGTTCTTCTCCGAGTAAAGCTCCTCCGAGGTTTATCCTATTATTTTCCATTTTTCTTCCCTGAATTTTCTAATCTCGTCCAATGCCTCAGTAGCGTTTCTTAAAGCATCTCTAGCTTTTGAACCGATACCTATCCCTACTTTAACATCATTTAACTCCTTAACTACCTTTATGTGTGCTTCAACAGTGTCCTCGGAGCAGAACAGCCCCAAGTTATCACCACCGAAATATTGATCTATACAACCTAGCCTCTTTCCTACCGCTTTTATGTAGTCCATCAGAAAATCTATTTTTTCCATCGATTGTTGTATATTAAGTTTAGTAATTCCATCAATGTCGTAATGTGCAACGAGTATTCTTTCATCAGGTACCTTGTCTAAATCGATTTCTTCACAAGAAAACACTGAAAGGATAGGCTTTTGATGATAACCTTTACATAGTTTAATAGAAGTCGGAGAATGAGTATCTATTTCTTCTATTACTTTTACTATATCTTTTTCCCTTACTCCATCGGCTAATATAACGTGGATATCATAACGAAATGGGATAACGTAACTTCCAATTTCGGCTAATTTGTTGTAGAGTAAGTAAGAAAAGTAGTGTTGGAAAGCTTGAATTTTCCATTCTCTGTCGACTCCTAAACTTTCAGTCCACTGCTTATAACCCTCCATTATGAGCTTTACTGTTTTCACTCAATTACCACCGTCGCATCCCCACTTAGCTGTAACTCCTTCAATTTTCTTGCCCTTTTAACTAGCTTTATTGCAGACTCCACAGCCCTAGTTGAGTACTCCTCAATTCTTTCTACAGCTTGTTCATGTGTGACTCCATGTCCAATAATTCCTAACGTTACAGGTTTGCCATATTCTACGGAAAGATCCATTAATTTTCTGGCAGTCTGTGTTGCTACTATTTCGTCATGCTTAGTTTCTCCTTTAATTACAGCACCTAAAGCCACTACTGCGTCTATTTCGTCTCTCTTTAGTAATTCCTTGACTATCATGGGCATGTCGTAACTCCCGGGGACTTTCACTACTACCTTAACTGTAGCTCCTAAGAAGTTGGCGTGGGATATTGCCCTTTGTAGCATTAAGTACGTGATATCGTAGTTAAATTCAGCTACGACTATAGCTAAATTAATCTTCGAGTTCTCCTGCATGTGTATACCCCTGCCTAAGACCTTTACCAGCATACTTAGTTAAAGCTGATCCTCCTTCTTTGACTAACTTAACAAGGTTTAGAGCGTGTTTTGATGCCCTGTCTTTCGCGATCTCAACGAGTTTTTCCTCATCTTCAGATTCGTCTTCATGAACAGTTACGTCAATTACGTGTTTAGAAGTTAATATCTGAACCATGATCAGTCCAATACTTGTAGCCAGATAGCTGTACTTATCTAACATAGTCTTTCCTACCCACCCTAAAGTAATAACACCGTCACATCCTTGATCTAATAACTTCTTTGCACCCACAGGCAAGTCTTTTATACCGGGGACTGTATACCTTACAATCTCAGCTTCTGGGTCCTCTTTCCTTATCACGCTTATGGCTATTTTTCCCATGTCTACTCTAGAAAAGGTTGTATCTACAACTCCGTATTTACGTGAGGTCATCTAATCACCTCTAACACAATTTCCTTACCCTCTATGAAAAGGAATCCGTTATTCTTAGCATAGAGTATAGCTTTCTCTTTAGAGAGGCTCTTACCATCTCCCAGCATTTCAGCTATAACACCACTTCTTTCTAATCCTATATACTCTAGTAGAGATGTACTCAATTCCGTATGACCCTTTCTGTTCTTTAATCCTCTTGAAATTAAAATTGGGACGTGACCCGGTGCATAAAACTCTGTGTAGAATTTATTCCTAGCCTCATCCTCCCTTATCTTTATCATGCTAATTGTCTTATGTAACTCGGATATTGTTTTAGCCCGGTCCTCATCGTTTATTCCGGTTCGGGTAGAGATGTGGTTAACCCATAATGCGAAGGCAGGTTCGTCTCCGTAAGGAGGTTTCTTATACAATGGAGGGTACTTCTCTTTCACTATTTCCGTCATAAAAGTTATGCCTAACTTTTTAGCCTCATTATTACCGGTTACGTAGCAGATGAGTCCTCCTGCATCTTTTCTTAATAAGTTTATACTTTTCCATGTCACCGCACCTGCATAAAACACCATGTCAACTTCTTCTTCTCTTCCGTCAAAGTCATAAATTAAAATCGGTAGTCCAGATTCTAAGTTTCTCTTGATTTCTTCCTTAGGGGGTAACATTGCAAGATAACATATTTTTATAAATATTTAAGTGTATTTACTAATTTCTTTTTTTAAATCTTAGAGTTACAAATACAATTATTGCTAAAATAGAAATAATTAAGAATAAGACTGTAGTTGATTGAATAAAAGGATGGTTATTATTTAGAGTTATTGAAGAAGAAAGAGTTGAGAAAAGAGTTTCTGACAAGTTATATGCTTCTTGTACTAGCGATACTACTATAGTAGCATTTTGAGAAGAATCATACAAATTTATTGTAAAATATGAGTTGTTATAAAAATACATCAGCAAATAGCTGGATGGAATGATAATTTCTGTACAGTTGATTGTTTGAGAAACTACATAATGTAGGGTGCTAGGCAACCTCAGTTTTAAGGCTGAGGTATTATCCGTTACATTAAACGTTAACTGAAATCCGTTAAAATTGTACGTTATGTTTAACTGAGAGTTAACGTAATCCTGAATAACGCTTATCTTTATTTCTAACGACGGTAGGGATATTGTAGAGCTAGTGGAACTCTGGAACCCCGAAAAGATCGTTATTTTATTCATTGACAATAGGATTAATGTAATAAATACCGCACTAATTACTAAACGTTGTGTAAGAGACATGTTACAACAGATATTTATTACCCCACATTAATAGAGTATGATTAAGTATGTCTGGTTATCCTCAAGGATATCCCAATCCCTACAACTGGAAGATGATACTGATATCGCAAGGGCTAATGATTTTAATGTCTTTTGTTCTATCTCTTTATCCTCAATACTTCTTGCCTGTTTATATCCTTTATATTGTCGTGATAATGGGGATATCCAGCGTTATGATGGCTAAAAGTAACCCTATGTTAGCGGAGAGAAAATATATGGGTGAGATATACAAGTCAAATACATTGTTTGAAGAGAAGAATGCTGGAAGCCTCATACAGAAGGATATGGAGTATGTTCAGAAAATGCAACAACTTGCCGTAGCTAACTTTAAGTCGTTCGGTATAATGATTTTGTACATAATAATAATATTTCTATTTTATGACTATATATTATTAAAAATTGTAGATAGTGTAACACAATACGAGAAATTAGCAATTTACTTAATCTACTTTGAAGCTCTGTATCTTTTCAACATGTTCGTCTATCGTAGACTGATAAAAATCCAGATGATGGACGCTATGGCTCCCTCAAGTTATAAAGTAACAGAGAAAGGAATATTATCCACAGATAAAAGCGGCGTATTCTTACATTCGAGACATTTGGTCAACGCTGAAATAATAGAGAACAGGGAGAAGAAATATGTAGAGATAGATTCTAAAACTTCAAAGCTTCCATACAAAATAAGACTTTACACAAATGATATAGATAGGCTCTTGGAAGTTCTTAATAGAGTTAAAAGGATGGAGTTAAAGAGACAACAGACTTCCAATTCGTGAAAAGTATAAGTGAGAATACAATCCTATAGTGTTTTCGTATAATACACCATCTTTTCCCTCCCATATACCTTTTCCGATCTTATTTCTGAACGCAAACTGAACATCAGTTCCTACTTGAGTTGGCTTAGAGACGTGAAACTCATGCCCTTTGATTGTGGAAGATGATAGATAATTAATCCTAATCGGCTCTAACTCAGTATAACCTATAGTCAGCCTATCCTTAGTCTTTATCGATATATCGAATACGTTAACCATACGATACGACCTTCCTTGAGTATCGATCAACTCTTCAGAGAGATACATGAGTCCTCCGCATTCACCTAGTATTTTAACACCTCGCTCAGAGTTTCTCTTTATCCATTCTTTTGTCAAAGTAGAATTCTCTAACTCTTCTAGATGTAACTCGGGATAACCGCCTCCGATATATATAAAGTCTGGAGTTTCTGTAGGTCTGTCGTTATTTAGAGGGCTAAAGAACTCGAGCTTATATTTTTTCCTTAAGAAGTCTAGGTTAGCTTCATAGTAAAAGTTGAACGCGGAATCCAGTGCAATATAGGCGATTCCCTCTTGTTTAGATTGATCCTCACTAGTCACTTCATTATCTATCGGCTTTGTATCTTGTGAAATTTCTACCAGTCTATCTAAATCTACGTTTTCTTCTACAAGTCTGGAGGCGTAACTAATCACTTCTTCAGCTTTGTTGAAGTCTTCGGTTGTGTATAGACCTAAATGCCTTGATGGAACCGTAAGTTGTTTATCGAAGTTTATATAGCCGAGAACCTCGATGTCTTCTGGAACTGATCTTTTACAATAATTAAAGTGAGTAGTTGAACCTACTTGGTTAAATATTACTCCTTTTACATTAGCGTTTCCATACTCTTTCAGTCCTTTTATTATAGCACCTGCCGTGCTAGCTAGGCTACTACAATTTATTACCAGAACTATGGGCGTATGGGTTATTTTGGACAGCTCGTAAGTGCTGTATCTAGTATCAACTCCATCATATAGACCCATCACTCCTTCAATTATACCAAGATTGTAACCCTTGCTGTATTTTGCTAGTGTCTGCTTTACTCCATCCTCTCCCATGAGCCAAATGTCTAGATTGATTGCTGGAGAACCGGTGGCTATTTTTAAGTACTTAGGGTCTATGAAATCCGGTCCAGCTTTAAAAGCCCTCACTTTAAACTTTTTGGATAGTGCTCTGGCTATCCCAGAAGTTATTAGCGTCTTACCTGAGTTACTTCTGTCTGAAGAAATGATTATACGGGGTAGGATCACGCAAAAAATAAGAACTAAATAACTTAATTTAATTTATGCATGTATATTACGATGATGCACGAGACATAAAGGCTATTATCCAAACTCTCACTAAGTTGGTTGATGAAGCTCTTTTCGAAATCAAACCAGAAGGTATAAAATTAACTGCTGTAGATAGGGCAAAAATATCTTTAATTAATATTGATTTACCTGCAGAAATGTTTAAAGAATATGAAGTTCAGGAAGAATACAAATTCGGATTTAACACTCAGTATATGTCGAAACTGATGAAAGCTGTGAAAGGAAAACAAGCAATTTCATTAGATGCAGATAACGAGGAGGTAGTAAAGTTGACTATTATAGGTGCTATAAATCGTGATTTCAATATAAGGAATATTCAAGTTTTACCCCCTGAAATACCAGAAGCCAATTTTGAGTTCGATGTAAAAGCTTCAATTTCCTCGAAAGGTCTGAAAACCGCTATCAGTGAGGTTTCACAAGTTAGTAAAGACAGTGTAACGATATATGCAAATGAAGAAAAAGTAGTAATCAGAGGAGGTGAAGAGAGTAAAGTAGAAAGTGAGTTTACAAAGGAGACCGGTGCTTTGGCTGACATAGAGTTTACTAAAGAGGCAACAGCTACTTATGACATTAATTACATTGACAACGTTTTACAGCTAACTAAACTGTCAGACTATACTAAGCTAGCCTTTTCGGATCAGAAACCTTTGCAAATGGAATTCAGCATGGAAGGAGGGGGGAAAGTTACTTATTTGCTTGCTCCTAAACTATCTTGATGGAGATCTATACAGCACTGGTGGGTAGCTATCCTAAATCTATAAAGATAGCCAAGATAATAACTAGATATAGAAACGGTAACGTCGAAAAGTCTAAAGTAATAGAAGAAATAGATAAGTTTCAGAAAGATTTCTTCAGACTAATGGAGGAATATAAAGTAGACTATGTAACAGATGGAATGGTAGAATGGGACGATATAGCAGACTTAACCTACTCTTTTCTCAAGGGTGTTGAAAAGGGAGCGTTAGATAGATTTTTCGATAACAACTTCTACTATCGCCATATTGTAATTAAGTCTAAATTGGAGTACAGAGAATCTAATGATTACGTTAACTACATGGAATTAGCAAAGAAGAATGTAAAGAAAAGTCTAAAATTAAAGGCTGTTATATTAGGGCCGCTGTCATTTACGTATATGTCCAAGAACGTGCATTATAAAGGCAAGACAGAAGATTTAATGATGGATTACTCCTACGTAGTAAACTCTTTACTTAAGGATACGGAAAAATACTATGACGCCGTGGAAATACATGAGCCTTATTTCTTTCAAGATAGAGTGAGAAAGCAAAGACTAGAGAACTTAAAGGAGTACTATAAGACGATGTTTAACGGAATAAATAAAGAAAAACACATTATCACATATTTCAACATAAAGTTCGACGTCATTGACGACTATTTTAAGTTACCAGTAGATGTTTACGGCTTTGATGTAACAGAGGATAACAAACCCATGATTGGAATGCTATACAATATCAGCAAAGATAGGCAAGTGTATTTCGGTGTTTTGGACTCAAGAAACACTAAGTTAGATAAGATCTCTACAATAAAGAGGATTGCAAATAACGCTAAAGAGAAGGGTATAACTAAATTAATCTTGGGGAATTCTACCTTCAACGATTTAATACCTGAGCTCATAGTAAAGAGAAAGTTTAAAATATTACAGAGGGCGAAGGAGATGATACTAAATGGATGAGCTCCCTATTTTACCAACTACGGTAATCGGTAGTTATCCAAGGCCCAAATGGTTAAGAGAAGCTATAAGACTATATCATCAAGGTAAACTTAACGAGCAAGATATGAAGGAAACGTTTAATGATGCTGTGATAGCAGTGCTCAGAGACCATCAAAAAGCAGGAATAGATGTTCCTACAGATGGTGAGATGAGAAGAGACGAAATGGTAGAGTTCTTTGCAGAGAGACTAGGCGGTTTTAGGTTTTACGGCTTCGTTAGGGTATGGGGTGATCATTACTATAGGAACCCATCTGTAGTAGGTAAGATAACGTATAAAGAGCCTATGTTACTCGAAGAAGCCCTATTTGCTAAGGAAGCCAGCTACACTCCTTATCTGAAAGTAACGATTACCGGTCCTTATACAATAGCCGAGTGGTCTTACAATGAATACTACAAGAGTAAGAGAGATCTGGCATTCGATCTGGCAAAAGTGCTTAACACTGAAATGAAAAAGCTAGTGGAGGCTGGAATAAAGGTCATCCAAGTTGATGAACCTGCTATCCACACTAGGAAGGATGAAGTAGAATGGGCAGTAGAAGCTGTAAATGAGTCTATTAAGGGAATTGGTGTTAAGGTCGTTATGCACGTGTGTTACGGTGAATATTCGTATCTAGAGCCTTATTTAGACAGATTAAAAGTTGACCAAATTAACCTAGCTCTGAAAAACTACAATTATGAACCAGTGAAACTTTTCGAGAAATGGGATGGTGAAATAGGAGTAGGAGTAATAGACGTTCATAACAGAAGGGTGGAGTCGCCTGAGGAAGTAGCTAATGATTTAAGAATGTTATTGGAACACTTTAAGCCAGAGAGAGTGTGGGTGAACCCCGACTGCGGACTGAAGCTTTTGCCTAGGTCTATAGCTTTTCAAAAGATGGATAACATGGTGAAGGGTACATTAATAGTGAGAGAAGAACTTAAAAGAAAGGGTTATACTACTACTAATCTGAAACCATTGTTTAACAGGTGAATGACGTGAATAAGAAACGAGCTCATGGTCAAAGTCACTCTACTAGACCCGTTAGGACTGGAGCTCCTAAGTGGGTTAGGTTCACTAGGGAAGAAGTGGAGTTACTTATAGAAGAACTAGCTAAGAAAGGATATCCTCCAAGTATGATAGGGCTCATATTGAGAGACCAATACGGAGTACCACTAGTTAGGCAAATAGCTGGTAAAAAAGTAGTTCAGATATTAGAGGAGAAAGGTTTAGCACCTAAGATTCCAGAAGATTTATACAATTTAATAAAGAAGGCTGTTAACATAAGAAGACACTTGTTTGAGCATCCTAAGGATAAGAAAGCCAAGAGAGGGTTAGAGGAGACTGAGTCTAAGATAAGAAGATTAGTAAGGTACTATGTAGAGGTAGGTAAGTTACCTCAAGGATGGAGATACGAGCCTGAGAAAGCAGAACTTCTCGTTTCAGGAGCTCAATGATTTTTCCACTCTTTCTTTGAGAATTTCTGCAACCCTTTGGTCTACTCCTATTGGCTCAGCGACCATTATTTTAACTTTATTTGACACTGATTGAAGCTGTTTAGGAATATCCCTCTTAAAGTGCGTTCCCGCAGCAAAAAGCAGTGGGACTACAACTATAGTATCTACACCTTTTTCAATAAGCTTCTTAGCTGCGTCGGTGATACTAGGTTCGTTAAACTCGATGAACCCGTACTCGACTACTGAAAAATACTTTCTAAGTAAGTCAGCATACTTTATTGCAACTTCTTTCCACTCACTAACTTTACTTCCGTGTAAAACTAGTAATACGCCAATCATAGGTCAAATTATTAACTTCGATTTTATATACTTGTGTTTTGATTTAGCTTAAAGGGATAAAGAGTGCCTGACTTCAAGATTGTCATATCTGACCCGCAGACAAAAGAGCCTAACACAGCTAAGGTTAAAGTTAAAGTATCTGATGCAGTTCAGGTTAATCAGGGAGAGAAGGATGGAAAAGCAATACCCTCAGCCAAACTGAATGAGAAGACTAAACAAGATTTCGGTTTAGACCAGTTCGTGACAGTCGAGATAGAAAAGCAGGAGGGAGATAAAAAGTTAAAAATAAAGGGTCACTTTAAGGTCGAGGTAGATAACTCCGTCCCCCAAAATGAGATATGGATTTCCCAGCAGATGGGAGAGAAATTCGGTGCTAATGAGTTTGAAGCAATAGCTTACAGAACTAAAGCCTTCCAGGTCTCAGTAGATCAATCAAAAGTCCCCAGTTTAATAGGGGCAAAAATAGGGGATGTAGTTGACGTAAACATATCCGGAGTACCCATGAAACTTAAGATAACCGGTGGGTCAGATAACTCAGGCTTCCCGATGAGATTTGACGTACAAGGCGGTGCTAAAAGGAGGCTGTTACTGAGCTCCCCTCCCGGTTTCTATCCTACTGAAGACGGTATGAGAAAGAAGAAGACCGTTCGCGGAAATATGATCACTGCTGAAATAGTTCAGATTAATACTATATTAGTTAGGTGAAAAAACTTTTGCCTTGGCCACAAGTTCAGCCAGAAGTAAACATAGGTGTAGTAGGTCACGTTGACCATGGTAAGACTACTTTAGTTCAAGCTATTACTGGAATATGGACTTCAAAACACTCAGAGGAATTAAAAAGAGGAATGACAATCAAGTTAGGTTACGCTGAAGCCAATATAGGATTTTGTGAGAGTTGTAAAGTCCCAGAGGCATATGTTACCGAGCCCTCATGTGCACATTGTGGTAGTACTGAAGAGCCTAAGTTTCTGAGAAAAGTTTCTTTCATCGACGCTCCAGGTCACGAAGTCCTAATGGCTACTATGTTATCTGGAGCGGCTCTGATGGATGGTGCTATTTTAGTTGTAGCTGCAAACGAACCTTTTCCTCAGCCTCAAACTAGAGAACATTTTTTTGCGCTAGGTATTATAAATATTAAAAACCTAATTATTGTTCAAAACAAGGTCGATGTAGTACCTAAGGAGGAGGCTATAAAACAATACAAACAAATCAGGGAGTTCCTTAAGGGGACATGGGCGGAAGGTGCACCAATAATACCTGTTAGTGCTCTTCACAAAATAAATATTGATGCATTAATTGAAAGTATACAAAAATACATACCTACACCAGAGAGGGACTTATCTAAACCTCCTATAATGTTAGTAATAAGGAGTTTCGATGTTAATAAGCCTGGAACATCTTATAATGAGTTAAAAGGAGGTGTATTAGGAGGCAGTATAATACAAGGTAAATTAGAGGTAGGAGACGAGATAAAAGTATTACCAGGTGTTAGAATAGAGAAGTCTGGCGGTAAAGTAGAGTATCAGCCCTTGTACTCAAAAATAACTTCCATTAGGTTCTCAGACCTTGAAGTAAAGGAGGCAAAACCAGGTGGATTGATGGCAATAGGTACTGAATTAGATCCCTCTTATGTTAAAGCCGATAGCTTAGTTGGAAGCGTTGTAGTGAAAGCCAATCATAATGTACCCGTACTTTTTGACATGGTTATTGAAGACTATCAGCTTTTAGAACGGGTAGTAGGTAGTAAAGAACTGATAAAAGTAGATAATTTAAAACCGAAGGAAACGATCATGATCACTATAGGTTCTTCAACTACACTTGGTGTAATTAAGTCCATAAAATCGAATAGGATAGAAGTTGAGCTTAAGAGACCTATTGTGGCGTGGGATAAAGGTCTTAGAACTGTGATAAGTAGGCAGATAGGAGGAAGATGGAGATTAGTGGGATGGGGTCTAATCAATTTCTGAAGATTCTCGTAGATACAAATATTCTGTTATATGTTTACGATAGGTTCGACCCATTTGAAAGAGTTGTTCAGTTTTTAGATTATAAACCGACTTTTTATCTAACTAAATCTGTCTTAAAAGAGTTAAGAAAATTAGCCGAAGTAGGCGGTCCTTTAATGCAAATGAAAGTTCAAGTTGCGTTAAAGTATCTAGACGCGTATAGAAATTATTGGAGTGAGCTAGATGAGGAGGACAACAATATTGACGTGGATACTCACTTGCTAAAGGTAAGCAAGAAATATGATATGGCGATATTTACGAACGATTTATCTTTAAGACGAAGAGCGTTAAAAATGGGTATAAAAGTTTTATACCTTAGGCAGAAGAGTAAAAATATAAGTCTTAGTTTTATTATCTAGTCTGATACCTCTATGTTTAAACTCATTAAAGCCAAGGGTATCGTTAGAATACCTCCAGACTACTTCGGTCAGCCTATCGATGATGTCGCGTTACAAATTCTGAGACAAGAATACCAAGAAAAAGTATTAAAGGATATCGGACTTGTACTCGGCGTGTTTGATGCTAAAGCAAACGAGGAAGGATATATAATCTTCGGAGACGGCGCAACTTACCATGAGGTAGAGTTCAATATGCTAGTTTATGCACCAATGATGCATGAAATAGTTGAAGGTGAGGTGAATCAAGTAGATAACTATGGTATATACGTCAATATAGGTCCGGTTGACGGTCTAGTTCATATATCACAAATAACTGACGATAACCTGAAATTTGATCAAAATAGAGGTATTCTTATAGGAGAGAGGTCTAAGAAGGTCATTCAGAAGGGAGATAGAGTGAGAGCACGGATAATTAGTATATCAGTAGGAGGTTCTAGAATGCCAAGGATAGCTCTAACAATGAAGCAACCATTCTTAGGTAAATTAGAGTGGATAAACCAAGAACTCTCAAAGGCGAGTAAGTGATGCCAGAAAAGAAGATATTCAAGGCTTGTAAAAATTGTAGAGCACTAGTACCCTTGGAGACAGCTACATGCCCTATCTGTAACTCAACGTCTTTCAGTGAGGATTGGAGCGGGATGGTTATTATAATAAGCCAAGATTCTGAAGTAGCAAAGGTCTTTGGGGCATCAACACCGTGGAGATACGCGATTACAGTCAAGTAGATTATTGTTTTATTTTACCTCAAGAACTAAGAAACCAATTGGCAAAACCGTACGGTATTCTTTTCACAAACAATGCCGAACTTCTCCACTTTCTTAAATCTAGGAAAAACTCGAGAATAATAACAGTTGGTGATGTTGTAACTAAGACTGTATTAGACCTTAACTTAACTCCTTTACTGTCATTAGTAGACGGAAAAACTAGGCGTAAGTTTAATATCGAAAAGAGGACAGTCATGGAAAGGGTAAAAAACGAAGCCGGGCTGATAAGGTTATCAGCAATTTCGAAAATTAAAGAACTGCTTGAGATTGACTCGGGTACTAGTAAGGTCGTGTATGTGGAGGGTGAAGAGGATTTATTAGTAATTCCAATAGTAATTTACGGAAAAGACGGAGATATTATACTTTATGGTCAACCGTATGCAGGAGCCGTTGTCCTAATAATAGACGATCTAATAAGAAGAAGAGTAATGGAAATCTTCACCAAGTTTAGGATAGTTAAGTGTGAATAAAAACATCCGACCTGCGCGGGCTCATCACTTGTCAGCCCTTTCGAGCTTCTTCATCTTTGTTTCTTTACGCACCGTATTTTTCTGCTCTATAAGAGTAGTTAAGTAATAAGTTCATTACATCAAGCCCCCTTATTCTTAGAGTTCCCTTTCGAGCTTCTCTTTCGTTGAAGTCCTTAACGTCATCGAAGACTAAATTACTATATGGCATATAGAGCATAAACGGTACTGGATCCCCCGTGTGTTCTCTAACTTCTACTGGTGTGGCATGATCTCCAGTTATTGCAATTACTATCTCACTTCCAAATCTATCAAGAATCTTTCCGATCATTTTGTCAATCATCTCTATAGCATATTTTTTACCTTCCACATTTCCGTCATGAGAAGCTGCATCCGTAGCCTTTAAGTGCAAAAAGACGAAGTCGTAGTCGTTCAGCAATTTCGCAGCCTCCTCTGCCTTACCGATGTAATTGGTGTCCAATCCTCCGGTGGCTCCAACTGGGGTCACTACTTTCATTCCTAACTGCTCGCATATTCCCTTAATTAACGCAGTTGCAGAAACTGCTGCAGCCTTCAGCTTAGTGTAGCTTTCGAACGCGGGTAATTCTTCGTACTCCGAAGCTCCTCTTAGTAAGATAATATTAGCCGGTAGTTCTCCCTTTTCTATTCTCTTCTTGTTATACTCAGATTGTGAAAGGACTTCGTAAATCCTCTTCGTAAGTTTATTTACTATCTCGGCTGTCCTTTTTGCTGCATCACTATTTGTTAGTGGGCTACTATCAAGAACTTTTTTACCGACTTCATGGGGGTCTGTGTCGGATATTTTATCGCTCAGACCTTTACCTCTCAATACTACAGCTACTCTATGTTCTGTACCGTGGAAGAACTTCACTTCAACTCCATCGATCTCTTTTATTTTCTCGTTGAGCTCTCTTACGAGGTCTTCAGCCTCTTCTATCTTTCTACCAGCCCTCCTATCCTTAACTATGAAATCATTGTCTACTGTTGCAAAATTACCCCTAAAAGCTACATCTCCTCCTTTTAACCTAGCCCCAGCCCCTATAGCTTCAAATGCTCCTCTTCCTTTGTAGAACTTTTTTGGATCTAGGCCAAATATAGAAAGATGGGAAGTGTCACTTCCTGCAACTACACCCGGTGAAATAGGATCCATCAGACCGACCAGTGAAGATTTAAGCAACTCCCTCACAGTAGGTTTGTCTACAGCTTCTAAAGGTGTCTTATAATTCAACTTACTTATTGGTCTGTCACCTAATCCGTCGGCAATGAAAAGAAGAATCTTGTAGTGTTTCATGCTATCGACCTCTTCAATTCCTTAGCCATTCTCTCATATCTTTGTATATCAGCTTGGGTTACACTAGCTCTCACTATCTCAAGTGCCTTCATGAAATCTGATTTAGTTACTTTAACTTGTGCTTTATTATTCATACATTCTCTCATATTCTTTAAGTAACATTCTTCACTATTATCTTTACCTTGGCAAGAATTTCTGCTTTGTTGGTCACAATCTCTATAAGCTTGCCTCATGGCGTTAATTGTAGCTTCTCTTACTAAAGCCTCTAAGTCTGCTCCAGTATATCCTTCCGTTTTTTCGGCTATCTCCTCTAATGTTACGTCTTCGGCTAGTGGGACGTTCTTTGTGTGTACTTTTAGTATTTCTAGTCTTGCTTTTTTGTCTGGTGGTGGTACGTAGATTAGTCTGTCGAATCTACCTGGTCTAAGTAATGCAGGGTCTAAGATATCAGGCCTATTAGTAGCAGCAATAACAACTACATTCTCAAGTTTCTCTATTCCGTCCATTTCAGCTAATAGTTGGTTGACTATTCTTTCAGTAACACCACTATCTACTGAAAGTCCTCTCATTGGTGCTATTGCGTCTATTTCGTCGAAGAATATTACTGTTGGTGCTGCTTGTCTTGCTTTTCTGAATATTTCTCTTATTGCTTTTTCGCTTTCTCCTACCCATTTTGATAGTACTTCTGGTCCTCTTACTGCTATGAAGTTTGCTCCGCTTTCTGTTGCTACTGCTTTTGCCAGCATTGTTTTACCAGTCCCAGGTGGGCCAAATAAAAGAATACCCTTAGGCGG
>QEFN01000014.1 GCA_003086555.1 Sulfolobus sp. SCGC AB-777_G06
CCCCATTTTGCTATGATGTATTGTCCTCCCTTGTTTGTGCTTATTCCCGTTGCGTCTGCTATTACTTCCAGCTCGTCGTTTGCTTCCGGGAATTTTATGTTCATGTTTCTTACTCTTTCCTCACTGTTGAGTAGTCTAGGCTTGTTGGGATGATTTTCAGTCTCTCTAGTGCTCTCAATACTCCTTCTATAGCCCTATAAGGTAAGAACAAGTGGAGGAATGCTAGGAATTCGTTGAACTCCTTTGGTGCCTTGTAGGTTTTCTTTGCATGTCTATTCTCCTCTGCTAGTAAATCCCACCAGTGTTCGAAGACGTAGAAGGGGAACATTAGGGTATATCTCATTATAACGTTCTCGTCGTACTTGTGCCAATCCCTCTTGTACTTACTCTTTCCCATGAGTAATACTCGTTATTATTTTTTATAAATTTTTGTATAATTCTGAAGTAGTCCACAAAGCATGTACTATAATGTGTTGAGTGTATTGTATTATACTATAATGAAGTCTTTGTCAGATTAAATTGGGCTTCGGTTGCTAATAGTGAGAGTCCTAGACTTTGTATACGACGAACATTAATTTACATCTTGTTTTGGTCACTCATTAAACATACTGTTTGCAAGGTAAACACTCTACCGCTTATAACTGCTCTATCACAATATCCAATCTAGACAAAAACACAGTTATTTCTCTGAAACTAGTCATTGAACTACTGTTTTCCTATAAAACTGTTGTCTCGCTTATCAAGAATATTACGCATTCAGTTGTTTAAAATTTTTTAATAACCTAGTCGTACTACAAATATATTTTTAGTTATTCTTATAATTCTATGGTAAAATTTTAGTGCTACTATGTGATCATATTCCAGTTGTTATGGATCTGGTCACCTTCGATACTGCATATCAAATTAATTAGAAGATTTAGCAGTAAATTACGTATGGACGTAGATTATGTTGGTCACTTTTCGAATGACTTTTAAGATGAATGCTTATAAGGAGTTACGTAAATCTTATAAATATCTAGGGAGTAGTATATAAATGCCGCGGTAGTATAGCCCGGTCAAGCTCTACGCGCCGACAGTATGCAGGCCTTTCGAGCCTGTGACCCGGGTTCAAATCCCGGCCGCGGCACTTCATATCGTAATATTCCTTTACGATTTGTTCTAAAGAACCAACGTAATTATCCCTTCTCTGACCGCCATCACCGTTCTCTATTAAGTAAACATAATACTTCCCCTTAACCTCACGAATCCTAATATCACCAAATGTGAAAACTTTATTTCCCATACCTTCAGCCTATTTATATTTATCACGTGGGGCTATTTAAGGACTGATAATTATCATATCACACGTGGAGTTGAAAGAAGATGTTAACATTTCCTCACTTATGCGAAAAACTGAATTTCGACTAAACTACTGCAGTTAGAAAATTCAAAAGCACGGTTTGATGAAGAGAAAGAGCGTTAGACAAATTCAAAAAATTGCATTGAATTGTAACATGTGGTTTGTAATTTTATTACATGGCTGACTATTTAGTCACCACTGTCACTACAAAAAAAGCCTATTAATAGTCAAAAAGTTTACACACGTGTATAATAATAATAGATTTTTTTTAGTGACAATGGTGACATAATTGCATGCGTGGTATAAAAATTCAATTTCAAAAAATTCAATTAAACTCCACGTGTTCTTCATCAATCCAGTGGCATAGGTTTCTCTTTTCACAAAAATCTAACAATTCATAAGCCCTAAGACCCAATTCGTCTTGTAAGTCTTTTCTACTCCTGGCTTTCCCGCTATACTGTTTGTACAGTTCTATCAAGTTGTCAGGAGTATCATTATTGCCATCATAGCCCACCGTGCTATTACCATTTTCATCTTTCTTTAGCCTTATGCCTACATAGCACCAGGTTCTTTCTCGATTTATCCTCTTTTGGGATTTAGTTATCCTAAATTTAGTTTCCAGTCTCTTGGTAACGATTTTATTATATATATATGTTAGATTCCAACCCTTCACAACTAAAACTCGTACGTTACGGGGTCAAAAATTTCCCTCAACCATATGTTTGGTCACTATAAACGCAAAAAATTGTAAAATAGACTGAAAAAAGATAATATAGATGAACAAAACTGAACGGGTACCCGTTCAACTTTTTGCAAAAATGAAATAAAATCAGATGAGAGAGAAAAGTTGAGTCTCCCCAGACTCAATTTAGTGCAACCGAAAGTAAACAAATCTCTCAAACATATATTTGCACGTGCATTGAGTGGGATTTTTCTGTTGACAATTGGTCAAATCGACTTTAGTAATTCTTCACTGACTAAGAGTTCACGCCCGTTTTTACGAATCAGGTAGTAAACGCCTGGCGGGAATTTCTTATTATTATATGTGAAATATCCGTCGCCCTTTGTCACTTTGATGCCGTTCGACTTCAACTCACCGTTCGCCGTTAGCCATACCCACCCGATTATTTCATAATCTTCTATGGGGGATACCCCCACACCCCCAATATAACGTATCATAGGCGGGTCGACAGTACGGTCTATGTAACATTTCGCTTTTCGGAGACATTCGCGTTGTTCGGGGTCGTTTGGGTCATATCGTTTACCGTTACTTTGCGGTGACATATTCGACGCCGTTATTGACGTTGAACGTGACCAAGTCCTTTTGCTTTAATTTCTCGATAATATCGTCACCAAACCAACCCGTTAAATCAGTTACGAGAGTCCAACCGTGTGTCTTCAAGTATTGATATGCCTCAGTAACTCGGTCATCTTTCTCGTTACTTCCTGACACTGTTCTTCCGTCATCGCCTGACACGGCATTCTCTCGATCATTTCTGGCGTTAGTGTCATCGCGAAATTTGCTATCGATGATCAATTCGCCCTTATCATCACGAACTTCAACAACGCCCTTATTGTTGTTTTTAACTAACTCCTTAATTTTGCGACCGAGAGGTGTTAGGTACCAAGTGAATGTTTTGCCGTCGGTCTTGTCACCTTCAACAACTCCTTTCCTCTCCAGGTTTCGCAATATTTTTAACGCATATTCTTTTGATACCCTTAACGTGTCGGCGACTTCAGACGACTTAAGACCGCCCTCATCAGGTAACACTTCTATAAACTTTACATCACGTTCGGACAGCCCTAAGCCGTTGTAGAGAATATCCAGTTGAAAGTTCTCCATCACGAAGTTGAAGTCGTCGATATCCGCCTTAGTTTTTCCGCGTGCGATAGTGACAGTCCTTACTAGGTTTCTCAATATTTCTACTGTCCTGTTAACGGGCGACCGCGATAATTCAGCCAACTTGTCTATGAACGCTATGATCTCGCTTTTAACTGGCGTTACATCAGCTATTTGCGGTCTTGACAAAAGATATGCCATAAATACCATCTTGTCGACCGTTGACAATTCACTCTCCGCTCTTTCCAATATCGATTTGACTATATCGTGACTGTACTCGTACTTCAAATACACGTTGAGCATCCTATTAGCAATTTGTTCTCTATCAAGATCTACCCTATCCGATACAGATGTAGTGATAAACGCGGGTTGTCCGTCGATACACTTCTTTGTCGATATAAGTTTTTCGCCGTCTTCAGTCTTGACCTTTTCAGTTATATATGTACATATCTTTTCCTCACTTAACACCTCTCTTAGGTAAGTAACGTTTTGGTTGTCGATTTGCTCAAGAAAGACGACCTTACCGTCAAAAGTATCGATATCGAGATAACCTAACGCCTTTTCCGTGAAACGAGTCGCGTCAAACTTCATACTATCGTCGACGAACTTCAGTACGCTCTTCACTACAGACGATTTGCCCGCCCCAGATAATCCTACTACGTTAATGTGAATTCTTGATATACCCATGACTCTCTTCATTCTTGACGAAACAACGGACAGTAAAGTCAATAACTTCAGCCTCTCATAACCAACAATCTCCTTTGTGTGTGATAGCACCCATGCGAAAGGATCCTTCTCTAACTCAGCTAATCTATCGGCATATTTTTCCTTGACATAGTTGACTAACGGTGTCTCAACGATACTGAAATTGGCATTAACATATTCATATATAGCTTCGTCGATTTGGTCTCTGGGCGGGTGACGTCCTGTTGTCTTGACGACTTCATTAAGCGTTTTTTCACAACCTATTACAAACAATTTACCTTCCATACTAACTACGTCCGCATTACATTCCCATGTCTTGTCCTTATAACGTATTGTGACCTTCAGCTTAGGGAACGTTTTTACCATTTCACCTTCCATCACCTCTTCATCGCCAACCTTCTCGATGCGGACATATACTTTCGTGCCTACATTCTTGTCCTTGACAATAATCTCATTGTTTTGCAATTTATTGGAATCATCAACTGTATTGTCAACCGGAGTTTGCGTAGTTTGCGTAGATTGCGTAGATGTTTCTACGCGTTCTACGCGATCTACGCGTTTTTCAGTTGACAATTGTGTTGACGATTTCACTTTTTCGCTTTCTGTTGCAACATTTTCAACGTGTTGATTTGTCTCGTCTGTAGGTTGCGTCGCTCTGTTTTTCTTAGGTCTAAAGAGGTCGTTACGCCTCATTATCACCATTATCATCACCCCCGTTCGAGGGTACGAATAACGTTTCGTTTTCGTTATAGCCCAAAACGACGATATTTATGCCTTTTAACGCGTCGGCATCATCTTTGTCGATATTCAGCATGACGTAGAAATCGCTTAGTTCTTTCGCCTTATATTTGCGTTTATCTTTTGTCGAGTAGTAAATTCCGTGGAGCGGGATTATCGGCACGGCATACGAGTATTCTGACTCACGCGGTTCACCCGTTACTAAGAATACCGCCTTTTTTGAAGATAGGTATACATACTTTACCTTTTTCTGGTCGCCCTTTTCTGAGCGACCGTCATCTTTTTTAACCGAATTCGACTTAGATTTAAACAGACCCATAGTTCTCACCCTTTTCCCCGATTTCATGACGAGAACGAAAAAACGGATTACCTTATGAAGAGCCCACCTCAATTTTGTGGTTTCTCATGTATTCGCGTATCAATATCTTTACTACATCCGCCTCAGCTATATCATAGTACTTGGCTAACTGTCTTATTACTTCACGGTCTTCAGGTCTAAGTCGTAATAATATTGCGGTTCTTTTCATGGTTATCCTATCACCCAGTAAAAACTAGTAAAAAGAAGATAATAAAGTTTACTTCTGGAAATGTTCTCCACAAAAATTAGAAAAAACAAAGGAGTTATTCTTCTTGCTTTTATCGTAAAACGAAGTATAGATTGGTCACATTCGACCGATAAGTGAATGTGATATGAGTAAAGTATAAGCATATGATAAGAGTAATGTAAACATAGTGTAAGCGTAGTACAAGAGTAGAAAAAGCATAATAAAGAGTGAAGAATGATAGGGATTTCAACTATCTAAAAAAAGCCCGCCCGCCCGATTCGAATTCGGGTTTAATTTATTAAAAATTAGTATTATACACACTTTATCCCTTACCTGGCTAATCTTTCTTCCTTTAGACTTTTTCACTTTCAAACCTTCTTACCTTCCAAACAGCTTCCTAACAACTTCCATACTCCTTCCTCTTCTTCCTTACCTTCCTACTTCTTCCTCTTTTTCCTAACTCCTTCCTTTAGGCTTTTTCACTTTCAAACCTTCTTCCTTCCTTACTTTCACACCTCCCTAACCTTCTCTCCTTCTTCACCCTACCACCTTCCTTCTTCACCTTCTTTACCTTTTTCACCTCTCTCACCTCCTCTACCTCTCTAGCTTACCTTTCTCACCCTACCAAACCTAGCCTAGCATCACCTCTTCCCGAGCCTTTTATGCACGTGTTTAGTTTCCTTACCTCCCTAACTCCCTCTCTAAATATTTTACACTAGAGTTTACACTAGAGTTCCACTTTCTAAAATTAGTCTATAAGGGGCTATCGCCCCTTAACCCCGTTTCTAGTTTATCCAACTAGTTTACCTTACCCTCCTCCTCGCTAACCTAATTTACCACTTACCTCTTCCCTAATTCGTTAAAGTATAATCTATAAGGGGCTATCGCCCCTTAACCCCGTTTCTAGTTTATCCGGCTAACTTACCCTCCTTACCTCCTTAACTTACCTCCTCCCTAAACATAGAACATTTTACATCAAAACTCTATTCTTCTTCTCTTCTAAAATTAGTCTATAAGGGGCTATCGCCCCTTAACCCCTTACTAACTAAACATACCTACCTCCTTAACCTACCTTTTTACCTCCCTTACCTCCCTCACATTACCAAAACTCCGAACTCGAATTCAGGGGCTGGCGGTGAAAAGAAAAGAAAGAGTGACTCAAGCTATATCCATCTTTACTACATCTATCCAACCTCTGAACGGTGAAAAGGGAATAAGAGAATAAGCAGTCACGAGGCGGGAGGTGAGTAAAGGAGAAAACGGCTTAGAGGTGTCTTCCTAAATTAACCTGATAATCAAAAATTCGTGTGCAACCATTCCGCGTACTTCTTATACTCTTTTTTCGCTAAAGTGAATAAGTCCAGATAATGCTTTGTTAGGATATTCCCGGGTGTCCTACCCTCAATAAAGTCCACAATTTCGCCCGGTATATTTAACTCTAGCATTTTTGTAGCCACGAATTTTCTGATGTACTTAGGTGGGACTAAATTAAGCTTCTTAACATATTTATCCACATAAGCTTTTGAAATCTTAATTTGTTTTAGCTCTGTAACGTGGAATAAGTAGAAACTCTTCTTTTGACCCCTAGTCCAATTAAGTATATATATGCTAAACCCTTCTTCCCTAATTTCGTTTTCCGGGTTATAATCGTTTAATACTTTAAGTGCTTCAGTTTCTCTTGAACCGCTTTCCAGTAATAACCTATAAAATGTATGAAGAGTAGGATATTGTTTAACGGCGTTTAAAGTTTGGCGTACTTCTTCTAGTGTTGGCACTTTTAGGTCTGGTCTAGTTTTTTTGACTTTCAAAGATTCAGGCGGGTCTCTGTTCAGCACGAGTTTGTAGAAATTCCTCCAGGCTTTAATGCAATTATTCGATTCTTTTCTTCCTTGCTTAATACATGAGATATATTGTTTTATTGTCTCTTCACTGATTTTCTTACTACGCAAAACTAATTCGAATTTGAGTAAATCACTTGCGGAAATTTCAGAGTTGTTAACAAACGTTTCTACATAGCCGTTTGTGATAACTTCTTTCAATTCATCATAATTAACATTGGGGGACTTAGGGGAGATACCCCCTAATGCAAGCCTTTCGAGCCTGTGACCCGGGTTCAAATCCCGGCCGCGGCACTGTGGGGGAATATCCCCCCACTCCCTCAAATGCTGGTATAAAGTTCGATTATCTTCTCTGAGAAGTAACGTAAGTGCGGCTCTGCTTACTGCTTCTGTCCTTCTCATGAAGTAGACATGATACTTCCCTTATATCTCTTTTTAAGATTATGATTTAGAATTAATGTAGAAGGCATTTCAAGGTTCTTGCGCGGGGATACCTTTTCTAGTTATATGTAGTACGTGGAGTGGACAGAAGATGATAAAATTCCAGACTTCTGCGAAAATTTATGAAAACGTGCTCGTCTCTGTTAAGTATGCTAATCGTCCTTGTTCAGTTACTACTTAGAAATTTGAAAATAATTAATAGCCTGTAAAAGGGTTTACATTCCACTCTCTGAATTTACTGAAAACGAGGTGATCAAGGTATGAAAAGGTAAGAGTTACCGCTCTCCACCAACTCAATTATCCATCTGAGGTTGACGGGATAGAACTTAGTCAAGTCCACCCCAACGTTTATTTTCTTAGTTTGTATATTCAAGAAAGGATACTCCTTAAGCTTATTGTTGTGGACGTGGCCGTGAACGTTCCATTCAGCAACGTTCAAGGGATAATGGGAAAGAACGAACTTACCCCTCTCGTAGCTTATTTCTAAAGATTCCGGTCCTATACCCGGAGGGTCATGATTACCTTGGATCAGTATCTTCTTCCCCTTAAGTCTTCTCAGGTAATTCTCAGGATTCGAGAAAGAGAAGTCGCCTAATATGAAAACCTTATCGTTGGGCGAAACCAATTCGTTCCATCTCTCTATTAGGAACTCGTTCATCTCCTTAACGTTTGTGAATGGGCGGGCCGAGTACTTGATGATGTTCGCGTGTCCGAAGTGGTGATCGGCTGTGAGCAAACATTGTCCAGTTCTACCCTGCTCAAGCCGAGTTTGAGCATCCTCTTCCTATATTCGAAATACGTTGTCCTGAGTTCCTCTTTGGAAAGGGCTTCAGATCTGCTCCAGATCTTGCTGGTTAAGGTGTCATATTCGTACCTTATTTTACCTTTGTGCAGCAAAGTTATCCTCATTGCGGTGTGCCCTTGAAGAAAAAATTGTTGAGCTTACTTAACAGTTCCCTAGGCAGGACGTCTTCTGGGTTCTTATGGGAGCGGAAGGACAAGGCTGCGTGAAACCAGAGGTTATCATTATACTTCTCTACATCTGGCCTCTGAACTATCACTGCCTTCAAGACCTTGTATACCTCATCCCTGAAAGATTTGAGTTCCTCAGATGGGATTATCCTCAGGGCGATAATGTATCCCCTTCGTCCTTTCTTGACCTCTACCCCATCGTAAAAGAAGTGAAATTGATCACCATCGTAATTCTTGCTAACGTCAGCCACAGCCCGAATTATCTTATAATCTTCAACCCTCGGCTTGAAGTTATTACACTAATGTAATGTGCGGTGCTCTGTGTAGCTTGAACTCAGGGTAAGACCTTAATTCTCTCAATAAGGATTTTAGTTTGTACTTCTCCAAGATCGGTCTTATTTCCAAGATATAGTTATACTCTCTCCTTGATGGTTTTCTAAGGACATCACGGGATTTTGTCTCCCTTCCTAACCCCAAGAACGTTTTAAGAAAATCCAGCAATTCCCTCAACCTCAATGAGCCGTTAAAGATTAAATCCATTTCGTTCCATTTAGACTGGTCAGAAACCTTAGTTATTTTATGACGTTCAAAGAGCTAGTTACAGATGACAGACTCATGAAGTCAGGAATGCCCCAACGCAATTCAGTAACTGGAAGACTTCACCATCTTGACCGTGTTTAAGAAGCTTACCCGGTAACTGCCTTATCCATTCCTCCCTAAAGGCCTGCCTACCGTATAATGCCCCAAACACAGATGCAACAATTGATGCTATCGTATCGTTATCCTTAGTAAAATTAACCGCCTCTATAATTCCTCTCTGTGGATCGTTAAGATACCTCACAAATAAGAAGAGGACATTAGGAACAGTTTCCAACAGGTAACCTCCAGAGCCTATAGTTTTTGAGAGTTCCTGAACACTTAGACCTCTATCCAACGCAAAGTACACTTGATGTCTTATGAATTCGGAGGATGGTCCCTCGTATCTAACCCTGACTTTCTCCCTCGTCTTGTATTTCTTATCACCTGTTAATTTGCTTATCACAAGGACGAACCTTTCGATTATCCATTTCGCATCTACACGTCCATTACTATTTATCACGTTCCAGAGCATATCAGCAAAGGCCACAGAGGAGGCTTATGACCAACGGTTCGTTATGCGTTATTAATGTGTCCAGTACAGCGTCAACCAGATAATTTTCTTTGGTCTTCAAGTTCGGAATGATCACGGGTGATATTCTCATGATGGCTCCGTTACTGGGCCTTTTCACTCCAGTCTTATACCAAGGTAATCCTCTCTACCTGTAATTTTTTAGGAACTCCTTGACAGTTCTGCCCATTCTAGAGATACGATGTGACGCAAAAATCCTCGCTAACTCCCATGGAACTATCCTACCATGCTCCAATATTACCTTGACAGTATCGAAAGTTAGTTGTGTGTCATCTGATGGTAGGGGTCTTCTGTTTATATAGGAGGTAATCAGACCATACTTTTTCAATCTTTTCTCTGGACTCAGGTGTTCTACCGGATATCCTAGGCTGTCGCCGATTGCGATTCCCAAGAGCATATGTATTACCTTACCAACTTCGACCACCTTAGGCTCTGGTCTTGAGTAAAGCTCTTTCCATTCTACTGCATTTACGAGACCTTCGTCAAAAAGTGCTCTGAGGATTTCAGTGTTTGAGCAAGAAAGGTACTTTAACTCGGGGCATATGGCTCTCGTTTTACTGCAGTTTGAGACATAAGGGTCATTAGGTTCACGTTCTCCTAACCCTTTGTTATCGAATGACACCAAATCACCCTCCTAGAACAATATACTCTTTTCTTCCATGGACTACCACAGTTTGTTAACCACTTCACAGTATTTAATGATAAAGAAAGGTAATAATCCCTTTACTGCTTATTCTTCTTATTAAGTATTAGTGGAACTAAATAGAATAGCAAAGCTATCACCGTAAACCCTAAGGCGAAGGCTAATAGTGTAGGCATCATTGACGGGTTTCCTCCTCCGATCACTATCGGAAAAGGTCCGAGGAATATTACCCCCGCAAAACTTGTACTAGATGAAGAAACGTTAGCCGGTATTATCGCACTAGCCGTTATTAATAGAACTCCAATAATCACTAAAGTCATTCCGATAATAAAAGCTTTCATATGATATATTATATCAGTTGATTTTTTAACGGATTCTCTGAACTTTTTAAGATCGAAAAGTTTATAAATGTTTCTATCCTTTAACATTAAAGGGTTTTTAAATTTTTGTGTAATTGGTGGTGGTTTAATGGTAGAACAAAAGCAAGCTAACCCTCAACCTTCTTCCTCGATTTGTCCTCCTGACAAGATTATATTTGACGAGGAAAGGGGAGAGTACATCTGTACCGAAACTGGAGAGGTAATTGAAGAGAGGATAATTGATCAGGGTCCTGAATGGAGGGCTTTTACCCCAGAAGAAAAGGAGAAAAGAAGTAGGGTAGGAGGTCCTCTTAACCAAACGATACATGATATGGGTATATCTACCGTAATAGATTGGAAGGATAAAGACGCAATGGGTAGAAGCCTAGATCCTAAGAGAAGGTTAGAAGTCCTTAGATGGAGGAAGTGGCAGATAAGGGCTAGGATACAGTCATCTATAGACAGAAACCTAGCACAAGCTATGAATGAGCTTGAAAGGATCGGGAATTTACTTAATTTGTCTAAAGCCGTAAAGGATGAGGCTGCGTTAATCTATAGAAAAGCCGTAGAGAAGGGGCTTGTCAGAGGGAGGTCTATAGAGAGCGTTGTAGCCGCTTCAATTTACGCTGCGTGTAGAAGGATGAAAATGGCGAGGACCTTAGACGAGATAGCACAGTTCACTAAGGCGAATAGGAAAGAAGTTGCGAGGTGTTACAGACTGATTCTTAGGGAGTTAGATATAGACGTCCCGGTAAGTGACCCCAAGGATTATGTAACTAGGATAGGTAACTTATTAGGACTTAGCGGTGCTACAATGAGGACTGCTGCAGAGATCATAGAAAAGGCGAAAAATATGGGGTTGACTGCAGGTAAAGACCCTGCTGGTCTTGCTGCCGCTGCTATATATATTGCTGCTTTATTAAACGACGAGAGGAGGACGCAAAAGGAGATAGCACAAGTAGCCGGGGTTACGGAGGTAACGGTTAGGAATAGGTATAAGGAGCTCACCCAAGAATTAAAGATACAGATCCCGAGTCAGTAAAGGTTCATCTAATCTCTTTTCTTATTTTTCTTCCCTTTTTCCTCCATCTGAGTTTTAATACTATTTTTCTTTTACTTACCTCTTGTGGAATGTATAAAAGTTAAGGATCTTCTTAAGCGTTATGGAGATATCGTAGTATTGAACGGAATTTCTTTTGAAGTAAAGTGCAGTGAGAAATGGGCTCTCCTCGGGCCTAACGGAGCTGGGAAGAGCACTACTCTCAAGATTCTTGCGGGGCTTATAAAACCTGATAAGGGAGAGGTCAATATTAAGGGTCACGATCCTACTTCTTTGGACGCAAAAAGGTTAATCGGTTATCTGCCTGAGGACGCCGAACCTTTCCCAGCGTTGACTGTGGAAGACAATCTTAAGTTTATGATGGTTCTCAGGGGGATAAAAAACGAGGATAGGGCTGAGAAGTTACTTGAACTTCTGGAGCTCGATAAGTATAGAAAATATAAAGCGGTTGAACTTTCTAGGGGGAATAGGCAAAAGTTGGCTATAGCTATGGCTGTCCTCCACTCTCCTGAGATACTTTTACTGGACGAGCCTTTGAATTATCTTGATATTCCAACTCAGGACTTAGTCATTGAGCTTTTCCGGTCTTTCAGGGATTCTACCTTCGTAGTGTCGACTCACATAATGTCCGTAGCTGATAAATTAACGGATAAGGTCATGGTGATATCAAACGGTAGTATAAAGTGGTTGGGGACTTTTGAGGAACTAAAGAGTATGGGAGAGTCTGTTGAAAAAGTTATAGCTAAATTGATAAAGGGGTTTAGATAGCTTTCACTACTTTAACTGTAGGCTTTCTTACCATGAATATTACTTTATACCCACAATAGGGGCACCTGACCCCAGGTAGTGCTTTAAGCTGTGCATCGTCAAATTCCTTCCAACACTTGCCACATCTATATCTTGCCATCTCCACTCTCCTCTACTCCGGTAAATATAAACCTAACTGTTAACAGAAAAGTTGAAAAAGCCGTATTAGTAATAAAGTGTTTGAGAATGTCTGATCTCTGTGGCGGATTACCCCCCGAAATATGCGAACAACTAAATAGAGAAGAACAATTTATTAAAATAAAGGTCGAGAAAAGGAGATACGGAAAAGAGGTTACTATAATAGAGGGGTTGAATGGTACAGACGCGGATTTAAAGAAGATTGCTTCAGAGCTTAAGTCTAAGCTAGCAGCAGGAGGTACTGTAAAAAACGGGAAAATAGAGTTACAAGGAGACCATAGGGATAAGGTTAAGGAAATATTAACAAAAATGGGGTATCCGGAATCGAACATATTAATAATAGAGTAAATTCCTTATTTCTTATATCACTGTTGAAAGAGGTGGTATTCATTTTAGTATAGCTTATTTACTGTAAAAGTTGCAAAAATTATTTGTAATAAGTAAAAGTATAATTTATTATTGTTTATTAATATCGAACTAGTCTTCTGATAAGAAAATAAAAGAAAAGTTTGTTATGGTGGTTTTACGTCAATTGCAGCTACTGGGCATACATTTACGCAAGCCATACAGAAGATACATGCTTGTTCGTTAACTGGGTCTGCCTTCTTTTCTGAAGCCGGATGCCCGGGTGTGTCAAACCATTGGAATACATTAACTGGGCATGCATTTATACACGCACCATCAGCTATGCATAAATCGAAGTCTACTCCGACTATTGTACCGTGGATCCCCAGTGTTTTCGGCGGTTCGACAGGTCCGTAAACCTTGTGCCCGTTGTGTTCTTCTACTACTTGCCTTGATGTTCTGTAATTAGGATCTATGCCCATTCTAATCCCCAATTACTAAATGTCATTAGTTTAAAATATTTTAAACCCCAAAATATTTCGGGATGCTACTTCACGTTCAGTTACAAACTCCTATAGAAGAATGGTTAAGTACTTTTAACGTTCAAAAGAACTCTATTAGTATTCTTGATATTAAACAGGATAAAATGGACGTTAGGCTACTGATTGAGTTTAAAGGGGAACTCCCTAAAGAATTTCAAAATTCATTTACAAAAGTAGATAAAAATGTTTATTTAGGTACAGTGAGAGTAAATTCCAGAATAAGTACTATTCTTGCAAAATATACAATTATTCAGGGGTATGTTATTAATAACTCATTGGTTTGGGTTTTGGTTTTAGAAGGTTATCCTGAATTTCGGAGAGTACTGAGGGAGTTTGTTGAAAACAAAATCGACGTGAAGGTTATAAAAGTTGTGAAAGTAAGATCCAAGACTATAGTTACCGCAAGGCAAGAACAGATATTAAGGATAGCCCTTGAGGCAGGTTATTATGATTATCCGAGGAAGGTAACGTTGAAGAAATTAGCCGAAAAACTCAATATAAGTTTGTCCACACTTGACGAGATATTAAGAAGGGCGGAGAAGAATATAATAGAATCTTACCTGAGGGATAAGGGATTATGAAGCATGGAGGCGTAAAATGGATAAAGGGGGAGCCGGAGAGTATTAATGATTTCAGTGTGAATCTTAATCCCTTGGGTACTCCTGATTTTGTGAAGGAGTTAATAAGTGAGGCAGTCAAAAGGGAGATTTACACTTATTATCCACCTTCTGAAGATTATAGGGAAATTAAGGAACTCATTGCAGAAGTCTATGATTTAAGTCCTGAATTAGTGGGCGTATTTAACGGTGCGTCAGAAGCTATTTCGCTTTTGCCTCCATGTTCCGTCCTAGAGCCGAACTTCTCTGAATACAAGAGGAGTAAGAGTTACTTTGCGAGGGAACTTAATGACGCATTTGAGTACACTTTACCTTCGTCAGAGTCATGTGTAATAACCAGTAACCCAGTTAATCCTACTGGGTCGTTCATAAAAGATAGTGATATAGTGGAGTTCTTAGAGCGAGGGGGTAAATTATACCTCGACGAATCATTTATAGACTTGAGTATTCTCCCTAATAATTTTAAACTGGCTGAGGAGTTTGAAAACTTAACAATTATTTCGTCTTTCACGAAATCTTTGGCAATTCCAGGTTTAAGGCTGGGGTTTACAATAGGTCACAGCTCTAAAAACTTAGAAAGATTGGCACCCTCGTGGAGGATAAATAGTATAGTTTACTATGTTTTCTCTCACGTTACGGCTAAGGAGATAAGGTCTTTCCTTTCTAAGACGCGTTGTCATATAGCTGAACTGCTAAACTCGTTCTCTTCTCCTTTCAAGTGGTATAAGAGTGTTACCAATTTCGTATTACTGGAATTTCCGGTTGAAACTTCTATCCTGAATTCCGTATTGAGGTCTTATGGATATCAAATAAGAGAGCCAGAAGGGTTTATGGGTTTAAGAAAGACTCACGGAAGAGTTACTTTAAGTAAGAACACTTCAGAATTACTAAGGGTAATCTCTCATGTTCTAAATAGTGAAAAGTTTTATAAATAGTAATGTTAGATTTAAACACGTGCTTGAAAAAATTATAAAATATGCCATAGTAGGCGGGCTAGGGACGGTCGTAAATGAGGGTGTATTGTTATTACTTAAACCAGTCTTACCGATAGCTGTTTCTCTTGCTCTTGCGATTGAATTTTCGGTCTTGTTTAACTTTCTGCTTAATGATGTCTGGACGTTTAAGAAAGAAAGGGTAGGTTCCTTTCTGAATAGGATGGTGAAGTTTCACGTATCGTCTTTAGTTGGAGGAGTCGTACAATACGCAGTAGTTATTGCGTTAATACTGTTGATTTTACCTTACGGTAATTTAACGTCAATATTGTTTTTGCTGTTCTTCTCCTCTGTTCATTTATCCTCAATTTATTTAGCTATAATGAACTTTATAGGGGTAGTTGCAGGATTTGGAGTAAGGTTTGTGTTAAGTATTAAATATGTTTGGACTTAAGGTTTGACTGTGTAATAAATTCTCTTTCTGTTCTTTCCCTTATTCTCTACTTCTAGAAGTACTATTTCACCTATTTCTGAAGTGTTTTTAACATGGGGACCCCCATCAGCTTGTGTATCAATCCCTTCTATTTCTACAATTCTCCACACCTCTAGTTCTGGGGGCATTCTTTCTGCCAATTTAACTATTCCAGGGATTTTTAGTGCTTCTTCTCTCCTTAGGAAGTAAACTTTTACCTGGAGGGATTTTTTGACAATTCCGTTTGCCTCCTCAATGAGTTTCTGTAGTGCTTCTTTGTTCTCTATAGAAAAGTCGTCTTTAGCATACTCTGGAGTTATGTTACCTCCGGTTATTCTAGCGCCGTATTTTGAATAGGCTAATGCAGCTATTATGTGAGATGCTGTATGCAGCCTCATCATCCTATACCTTCTATTCCAGTCTATCTCTCCCTTTATTTTCATTCCTTTTTGAAGTAATTCATAATTACTCGTCTTGTGGTAGATTTCTCCATTTATCTCTTTCACTTCCACAATTTCCAATTTATTCTGATCTATCTGAATAAATCCTCTGTCAGCTTCTAAACCTCCGCCTCCAGGATAGAACGCAGTCCTGTCTAGGATAATCCCCTCGGGAGTTATGTCTGTAACTGTAGCTTCAAACTCTCTTACATATGAGTCAAAAAGGTAAATTCTCTTTTTTAGGAAATCGTTTAGGGGTAACTCATGATCGCTCATTTCACTCACTCTTTCTCAAAGAAACTATACAAGTACCGTAGTGGTATTCATATTTTATGCTATCTGGTTCTACGTATGTGGGGAGGGATATTATCTTTATCACGCTGTTGGTCTCGTTATCATAGATGTACAGCTGTTTTTTATTTGCCTTTACCAAGAGTTTACTGGAATCCTTCCCTCTCAGGTCTATTATTACGGTAAGCTGGTCTTTTCCGGGTAATATTTCCACTTCCGGGTCATCATCAATTGTTGTTGGCAATATCTATCCCAAAAGATCTCTTTTGTTTGAATCCTATTAAAGGTATATTATTTAGTCAACCCCTTTATAAATCTTTCGTATACAATATATTAATTGTCCATGTTGGGTAAAGAGTTCCAAAAGATGTGGAATGGTAATGAAAAGCAAAAGATTCCAAAGAGCAAGGACCCCCTCAAGATGAGGTTAATACAAGCACAGTACAGAGTTAGGTCAATGATCAGCAGGCTGGACGCTTATATAGCAAGGATGCAGGAGAGGGATAGGTCACTATTCGAGAGGGTAGTAGAGGCTCAGATGTCCAAAGACTACACAAGAGCAGCCATGTATGCTAACGAAGTCGCTGAGATCAGAAAAATAACTAAGCAATTACTCACTACTCAGATAGCCCTAGAACAAGTATCGTTAAGGCTAGAGACAATAACTGAATTAGGCGACGTTTATGTTAACTTGATACCAGTGATGGGTGTAATCAGCGAACTGAAGACAACACTGAAGGGTGTAATGCCCGAACTTTCCATAGAGCTTGCGGAGCTAGGTGACGGTCTACAAGAGGTAGTTATAGAGGCTGGAGAGTTTGGCGGAGTAAGCGCTGCAGGAGTAGCCTCTTCACCAGAGGCAAGAAAGATACTGGACGAAGCATCAATGGTGGCAGAGCAGAGAATGAAGGAGCAGTTCCCAGAGCTACCCGCTTCCGGAATAGTTCAGAATCAGAAGACCTAAAGGTCTAGTTTCTCTTATGTCTTTTAATTTAATCCTTTTTATATTAAACCCTTTTCCTATTTATTTGTGGCACAAGATTTTAACGTTACTCCATGGGAAGTTAAGGGAAAGGTAGACTATGATAAGTTGATCATTCAGTTTGGAACTCAGAAGCTGACTGAGGAACTAAAAGAAAAAACTAAGAGACTCATAAACGATGAACTTCACGTTATGCTTAGGCGTAATGTGTTCTTTTCTCACAGGGACTATGACCTGATATTGAAGGATTATGAAGACGGTAGAGGCTTTTTCCTTTACACCGGTAGAGCTCCTTCTTTAGGAATGCACATTGGACATTTAATTCCTTTCATATTCACGAAATGGCTGCAAGACAAATTTAAGGTAAACGTATATATCGAAGTCACAGATGATGAGAAGTTCATGAGAAATGTCGATTACTCGCTTGATCAAACTAGGCAATGGGCATATGACAATATTTTAGATATAATTGCTGTTGGATTTGACCCCGATAGGACTTTCATTTTCCAAGATACGGAGTATATTAGAAATATGTACCCTATAGCAATCAAGATAGCCAAGAAGCTGACGTTTAATGAAGTAAGGGCTACTTTCGGCTTAGACACTTCTTCTAACATAGGCATTATCTTTTATCCTGCTCTGCAGATCGCCCCTACTATGTTTGAACGTAAAAGATGTCTTATTCCGGCTGGTATTGACCAAGATCCTTACTGGAGACTGCAAAGGGATATAGCAGAGAGTTTAGGATATTATAAGGCTGCTCAGATCCACAGTAAATTTCTGCCACCTTTAACAGGTCCTGAGGGTAAAATGAGTTCGTCTCAACCAGAATCTGCAATATATCTTACCGATGATCCAAAAACTGTAGAGAGAAAGATCATGAAATATGCATTCTCTGGAGGACAACCTACAATAGAACTTCATAGAAAATACGGAGGTAATCCAGATATAGATGTTTCCTTTCAGTGGTTATATATGTTTTTTGAACCAGACGACAATAAGATAAAGAAAATCGAGGAGGAATACAGAAGTGGTAAGATGCTGACGGGCGAGCTAAAGAGTATACTGGTTGAGAAATTAAATGCGTTTTTAGAGGAGCATAGAAACAAAAGGGAAGAAGCTAAAAAGTTAGTTTATACGTTCAAATATGATGGAACGTTAGCTAGAGAGATGTGGAAGAAGATTCACGAATAGATTTATAAAGTCCCATTTTCTTTAAATGATATACTATTAAGTTAGTGGATTTTCCTAGTTTCTTTGCGATCTTATATATAGACTCTCCACGCTTATACATATCTTCGATCATCTTTATTTCACTGTCCTTTAGTTTTCTCACTCTCCTACCTAAATTGTGTTTTTGTAGTATCCTCAGAACCGTTGATTCGCTAATTTTCAGTTCCTTACTAATAGCTCTCGCACTCTTTCCTTGTTTTGCAAGTTCAATAACCTTATTTTCGTCCGCTTTGTTACTTCTAAGTTTTACCCCAGATTTAATAAGTAAATTCCTTACCTTACCGTAACTGAGACCAGTAAGTGATGCAATATTCCTTATTGAATAGCCTTGCTCGTAAAGAGACCTAACTTTTTCCTCCATTTCATTTTGCATGATGATTACAAAATCATCACTTAAAATAAACTTTTTCCAGATTTATCGTATATTATCTAAGGGGAGAAAAGATTACGTTAAGGTGAGAAACTGAATTAATTATCTCTTTCGGCATAGTTCAACTTTAAAGCGTGTTTCAATTTAATTAAATTGATGGGCATTTTTTACATTATATTGATAGGTGCTGTTATGGGCCTTTCAATCGCCGCACCACCCGGTCCTATAAATGCTATGATGGCACATGAATCTTTAAGATCCTCGTTACACGGAACCAGTGTAGGGGCCGGGGCGATGACTGCTGACTTCATATTTTTCTTATTAACGTTCTTTTTTAAATCTCTAATACCTCAGAACGTCTTATTTATCTTTTACATAATCGGAGGAATTTATATGTTATATCTCGCCTACGGTGTTTGGAAAACAAAGACTTTTAACACGAGCATTAAGGGCAGTTACGTTAAAGGTCTTACCACAGCCCTCGTTAATCCTTACCAGATAGGGTGGTGGCTAACCTTTGGGATATCTATGCTCGACCAGTTTTCCATTTATATAGCACCAGGCTTTTTCTTAGGTATACTCATCTGGATCCTTTCATTTCCTGCGGTTATCAGTAAATACGGAAAGGATTACATCTTATATGTCAAGATATTTTCTTTAATTGTCCTAACGGTATTTGGAGTGTATTTCCTATATCAGGGGGTAAGTTATGTTATCAAAATGTGAAATTAGAAAAAAAGTTTGGAGTCTATTGGAGGAAACTAATATAGCCGCATTTCCTAGGCCAGTATTGGGTAGAATCCCTAATTTCAAGGGGGCAGAGAAAGCGGCGGAAAAGCTTTCGGGTACTCCTGAATTCCAAAGAGCTAAATTCATCAAGGTAAATCCAGACTCACCGCAAAGATATGTAAGAGAGCTAGCTTTACGCCAAGGTAAAATTGTTCTAGTACCGACTCCTAGGCTTAAAGGGGACTTCTATCTATTAGACCCATCCAAAATTAGAGACTTCAGGGAAGCATCTAAAATCTCAGGGTTTGCCAAGTACGGTGAGGTAGCAGATATATATTCTATTCCAAATATAGATTTGGTTGTAGTTGGCAGTGTAGCAGTTACGCTATCAGGAGACAGAGTAGGCAAAGGAGAAGGGTATAGTGAGTTAGAGTTTGCAATACTAAGAGAATTAAATAAGATTAATGAAAAAACTCCAGTTGTTACGACAGTCCATGATATTCAGATAGTGGAAAGTATACCCGTAGAGCCTTACGATGTACCTTTAGATATAATTGCAACTCCGACTAGGGTTATAAGAGTGAATAGGACTAGAGAAAGGCCACCTGGTCTTTTACTGGAATATTTAACCAAGGAAAAGATTGAAGACACTCCCTTTCTGAAAAAATATTTAGGCCAGAGAAAGCGAAATAACACCCTTTAATTCTCTGCAAAGTTCTTCAGCTTTTCTGGCTAATTTCTCCTTAAGCTCCTCTCTATTTACATTGTAAATATACTTAGGTCTTCCTCCTTTGCTATTTCCTCCCTTCTCTTTTTCTATCAATCCCGCGTCAGCTAATTTCTTTAACACGAGGCTGGTTCTACTTTTGCTTATTCCCAGTTCGGTAGATATTGTGTCAACATCCTTTCCTCCTTTACTTTCAAGGATTTTCAGGAATGCATCTATTTCGGCTTCAGATAGACCATAAGCTACTGCGAGAAATCTTTTGAAAATTGTAATTTTTTCATTAATTTCAATACTCATTTTTTCACACCTTACATCTTTTATATTTAATATTCATTTTTTTAAACTTAACTACTATTTCACCTTTACACTTATTATTTTTAAATTATTGTATAATCCGATAGTATGAACAAGGATGAGTTAAGGGAAGTAATACTTCAAATACTTGAAGAAAAGAAAGGTGAAGGTTTAACTTCAACTGAAATTAGAAATATTCTAATTGAGAAAGGCGTGGAGTTTAACATGATAGAATTTAGAGAAGTACTAGCTGATCTAGTAAGGGAAGGTAAAGTTAAAAAAACTCCTGATTATAACGTTAGAAAGTTTAAGTTTTCTTTACCCTGATTGGGGCGTTTCTTGTTGACTGTTCTCTATAATATGGATAACTTTTTCTGCTATTTTCATGAACTCCTTCGATGCAGGATCATCTGGATACTTTAAGAAGAATGGTTCTCCTAAATCATTTGCCTGAGCCACTACTGGGTCTAGAGGTACTTGTCCTAATAGAGGTACTCCCATTTCCTCTGCCATTTTCTTTCCTTTACCCTCTCCGAATATATAGTAAGGTTTGTTGTCACTAGGGCATAGGAAGTAGCTCATGTTTTCAATTACACCTAGGATCCTAGCGTTTATAGTCTTAGCAAAGGTTATAGATCTTTTGACTGCTAGTGTAGAGACTTCTGAAGGTATTGTAACTATGATCATACCAGTTAAGTTAGGGACTAGCTGTGCCACTGACAGAGCCTCATCACCGGTCCCAGGAGGCATATCTATTATTAAGTAGTCTAGCTCTCCCCATTTGACGTCTCCTAAGAATTGTTTAATCGCAGTGTGTTTTATTGCTCCTCTCCAGACTACTGGCGTATCGTCCCTTGGTAATAAGAAGTCTATTGAGACCACCTTTATGCCAAAAGGACCTATTACCGGGTTTATATCACCCTTGTCGTCAGCCGTCAAGTATTGTCCCCTTACTCCTAACATCTTAGGGACCGAAGGACCGTGGAAATCTACATCAACTATTCCTACACTTCTTCCTGCTGCCGCTAATGCCATGGCTAAGTTAGATGATACAAAAGATTTTCCTACCCCTCCCTTTCCGCTAAGCACGGCAATTTTATATTTGACGGTCTTCATTTTCATTTGGATTTTTAAGTCTGCAGCTTGAGGGGCTTGAGGGGCTACCTTTCTCAAGTCTCTTGGTTGTTTGCTCGGCTGAGGAGATGAAATTCTGAATGGATTATTCCCAGTACTCAAAATTTATTCCCTAATCTCATAATCCTCGTATTCACTAATAATCTTATCTAATTCAAATAATAATGATTGAACTCTCTCATCCCCTAACCAGTCCACTCTCTCGCATTCATAATTCTCTACCATCTCCAGTATGCGATCTATAGTCTTATCAGTGACGTCAATTTCACATACATTACTGAAATTCTCATATGCTTCTGAACTTACCACACCTAATATTTCAGCTTCAACGTTCTCAGCTACCTTTAACTCGTTCCATCCCCTCTTTTTCAATTCTTCATAAAGGGATAAGGGGTGACGTCGTAAGACTACAACCTTATCGGCTTTGCTTACGAGTCCTGGATATACTGTCTCTATTACTAAGTTATTCTCGGTGCTCAGGAGCTCCCTTATTACACTCTCTGCTTTCTCTTCATCTAAAATGTAAGTTTTTCTATTCTTGTCATATTCAGAATAAGCCTTCTTTTCTATGAGAAAAGAAGATAGATGAAGTAGCTTAAAGTTAAGCTTTTCCGATAATGCCCTCGCAACCGTAGACTTGCCTACTCCCGGAGTACCAGAGATTACTATAATCAACGTGATAAGAGTAATCACCGGAAGGCTAAAACTGTTTCTATTACGTATAAGGCTATTGATAAGCCTATAAGCAAGAGTTTGATATCTCTATCACCGCTACCTTTCCATATTTCATATACTCCATAAGGAAACATGGCAAGCCCTATAAAGAATAGAACAAGTTCTATTATGTTCATATAATAGATCTTTGTTCGTGTCTTACCTTAAAAAGCAAAAGGGAGAGTAGTAACCCACCTATGGTACCACCTATGTGGGCTAGAACGTTCACTTGGAGGAATGGAATAAAATCGCTTAGAATCAGTGCTACTATGAGGAGTATTAAACCACCTTTTTCGTTCTTCTTTAGATATTCATAAACTGCATAGAACGATAGAAGCCCAAAGATACCGCCAGAAGCCCCAGCAGAAGGTAAACCGTTAGGGTAAACGAGTAGATACAACAAGTTACCGAAAACACCAGTGATAAAGAAAATAGCGATCTCTGCAACTCCTTCTTTCGACCTGAATAAATAGTACACTATATACAAGGCAATTTCATTGAATCCAAAGTCAATGAAACTCGGTGTAATCAGTATAGACGTTATTAATTCCCAATAGAAATGATAGTAAATTATTAACGGGTTATATTGTACGAGAAAGAGGAGGTAATAAGGGTTCAATAACTCTAGAACTTGTCCTACAATATAACCCGACCCAACGAGTATCATAATCAAAACGGTAATTGGTATTCTCTTCATTATTGATTTTTCCTCCTGTGGAGAATTAAGTTCACCTCACTAGGAATGTTAGGATGAAGGAGATAAGTACTGCAACGCCCCATGCCAGTTTGTTCCACCTTAACACTTTGATTCCATCTAACGGTGGTATCGGGATCAAGTTAAAGAAAGCTACATAACTATTAAATGCAAATATTTCTAGAAGAATTGTGTTTACAAGAGAGTTTCCGAATAAGAAGGCACTTGCAAACAACGAGATTATTGCAATTATTATATTTGTAACCGGACCAGCAAAAGCTGTTTTACCCGATAATTCTTCTCCCATTAGCCCGAATCTACAAAGTATAGCTGTATATCCTGCGACAAAAATTAGAATGCCAAGTTTGAAATATCCACTAAGGAAGTTAATTAGGAATGTTACAAGAAAGCCTTTAAAACTCAACACAAACCTGGAATTACATCCGTAATTTCTTGCCGTCTGTCTGTGAGCCAGCTCATGGGGGACGATTGCTGTAGTTGCTGTTAAAACTGCTATTCCTAAATAAAGCGGATTAAAAGACATGAAAGCTACTGCAAGAGAAAGTATTGCTAGAACGAAAGAAAGAGCTTCATTTAAATCTCTGAATTTCACTTCAAGTTCATTAATAAAGCTCAAGGTTATCTTCCAAATTATCTCGGCTACTGGCTAAAAACTTTATTCAATGCTTATATCAGTGGAGTAATCAAAATTTGGAGACTCAATACGCCAAACCAATCCTCTCTTTTTATCATCTATCGATATCATCTTCTC
>QEFN01000015.1 GCA_003086555.1 Sulfolobus sp. SCGC AB-777_G06
AGGTTATTATTTTAGTTACGGCGTTATACAACCCGGCGTTATTGCATATTTGTACAACAATACATGGCATTACACAACGTATACTGAAAATGTTCCTACTGAGTCCAGCGGTTACGTACAATTAGGCAATACGTTGTATATAGTAGGAGGAGCTTTATTACCATCACAAGTACCTACAGACGCGTTCCAGTCTGTGAAAATAATATTACCACCTCCAGCCCCTAAAATAGTGTATTTCTCAGCAGGAAACGAAACAGCGACGATCGTATGGTCTGATAACGCTTCTACTGGTTACTACATAAATTATTGGAGCAGCGACGGTCAGAAGGGGTCTGTTATGACCTATTCTACTTCTTATACATTCACTAACCTAACTGACGGGGTAAAATACTATTTCCAAATAATCCCTTTCAATCAACAAGGTAACGGTACGCCCTCACAGATAATAGTCTTGACTCCATTTTCAGTTCCAAACCCTCCAATACTTCACGTAAAGTTAGGGGATAAAAATGCTACGGTATCATGGAAAACAACTTTTAACGGTGGGTTACCCATCCTTGGATATTATCTGTTCATGAAGGGAGGAAATATTACGTTTGCTAAAGACTTAGGGAATATAACGTCTTATATTTTCACTAATTTAACTCCGGGTAAGACTTACACTGTCGGGGTTATAGCCTATAATCAGATAGGGAACAGCAGCGAATCCGAGGTAGAATTTGTTGCTGTCGAGAAAGCATCGGTACTTTTCGTAGTTAGTAAATTAGCAGAAGGTTTATTAGTATCATGGAATTCAACCCAACCCTCAAAGTTCATCCTTACTGTGACCTCAGGAGGTAAAGTCATTGCAAACCTTACGTTAACTAATTACTCAGTGCTACTTAAGATACCCTTCGGAGTCTATAATGTAACTTTGGAGGCTATAGACCAAGCTGGCGTTACTACGACAAGTGCATTGGTATCGTATTACATAAAACCCGCAGTACCAGACGTTACAGTGACGATTGAGAATAATTACATAAACGTGAGTTGGCCATCCTCACCATATGCTCAATACTACTTGGTATATGTTAACAATACCCTTGTAACAAATACCACAAAAACATCGGTATTAATACCATTAAGCGACGGATATCTGGTGATAAAAGTAATTGCCGCTAACGCAGGAGAGGAGTCGACCCCGTATGTCGAGGAGATAGACTATTCTGCAGATATTTCTCAAATTAACGTTACTTCGACCGATGTTAATAGTAACTTCACGTTAATTCAGAGTATAACACCACCTACCACGTCAGTAACGGATGTGAGTATAAACTTAACAACGGCGATAGTTGTCATTAGTTTATTCTTGCTATCATTAGTGGTTGTACTTGTGATATTAGAAAAGACCAAATGATTGAAAAACTGGCTATCTTTATTTCCTCATCAAACGATCAAATATACTCAATAATTTCTTCATTGAATAAGCTAAATCAACTGAGATATTACAATTCACAAAGGATTCCTGAATCTCCCAAATGTAATTTGCAATGTTAAAAAGGGAAAAAGATACATAGAATACTAAAGTTATGGTTTATTTTTCTGAGCTTAACCCCTTAAGTTTACTGAACACTCCGAGGAACATGAAAAGTGATGCTAAGGGAAAGATTAAAGACGTTAAGCCAAGGTTTATAATTAGTCCTTCCATAAAGTTGTCCAGAGCGGTAATTATAGTGCCGACTAATGATATTACAGCCACTTTATCAATGTCCTTATTTACAGTCCTGGCGTAAAGGTAAGACACGTTAGGGGATACGATTGCATAGAGAAAAGAATAAGCGATGTACATGACACCGCCATAATATCCAATTCCCATAAGAGCCAAAATCAGCAATGAAAGCATAAAGCTCATGATAAGTACTCTGCCTTTGATAAACTTGGAAAAATAAGCACCTATCGAAGAGATAACAAATACAATGACGAAATAAAACACCTCATCATATACTGATAAACCGGTGTAGTAGTGAATTACTATCGGTATCATGTTGGTGAAGAGTGAAATACCTATAATATAGGTTAAGTACCAAGAAAACTCCCTCAAACCTCTCCTAATAAATTCAATTGATAGGGTGTATTTTACAGCAACCGGCTTCATTTCAATAAACTGTGACAGAACTATAGGAACGATCGAAACGAGAAAGAAAGAAAGGTAAAAAGTAGAGAATGGAATGTACTTAGTAAGGTAAAAGGCAAGGAAACCAAGGGCTGCGAATACTCTCCTCAAAAAACCTAGTGCGGAAAATTTAGATCTGTCTAAATCTCCCAAGAATACAGTAACCGAAGAGCCTAGAGAATTTGAAAGACCTATCAATAGAGCATTTGCCATGAAAGTAAACAGAGAGGGATATAAAGCTAAATTAAGGAACACTACGGATGAAAATAAAAAAGACAAAGTATAGCTTAGCCTCTCTTTGCCCTTAAAATAATGAAGAATTGGAATAAATGTAATTTTAGATAAAAACTCAAGCGAATATATTATACCAATCTCATAAGGACTTATACCAAATAAGTACATATACAAGGGATAGCCTAAGAACTGAAATCCTAAAAGAAAGTCCTTAATTACTAAAGTAGAGGCTATGAATCTGAAGAAGTTTTTATGGGAATCCATTTACTACTAACCTTTTCGTATATTTCTAGTTGCATGCTTTATAATCCCCCCTCCCGTTTCTACAGCTTCCGCAGATATGGGGTCACATTGAACTCGTCATTGGAATTGGAGTTGGTTCAAATTTCTTATTATTATCGTTTTTACTTAATTCTTTTAAATTTAGTACTCTCATCTCTAATGTATTTCCCATTTTATTTTTCACTAAAATATATTATCTTGCTAATTCTTTCTTATTTTTTCCCTTTTTAAGATCTTCATGTTGTTTAGCTTAAATACATTCAACTAAGTTTAAACTTAAATTCTGGTATTAACATTTGTCTTGTAAGAATAAAGCTGTATTGTACGTTTTGATATTGATACTCATCAATAGCCTTCAGCCATAGTAGGAAAGGCCATCATACAACTGGCGTTCTTATCATTTTTCTTAACTCCTCAGATTCCTACTTATATTGCTTACGGAATATTAACTATCATCTTTAACCAAGTTTTGCGTACCTGTTCTCACGTTTTATAAAAGAAAATCCTAAGACTTACGGAATAGGCTTAGCCTTCTGGGAGAATGCGATATTCGTAGGCTTACTCGAATTACCTAATGCTTTTATTGAAACTACTACAACTGTTTTACCCTTACTTTACATCGTAATTATAAAGATAATGGATAGAACTTCCTCTCTTCTCATTTATTATAGTTGGGGGATTTCAGCGTATTACAGTTTCTGGAGAAAAGAGTTAAAGTACATAATCTCTATGGCACCTTTAGGCATGGTTGATAGCTTGGCAGAATATGTTAATTAAATTCGTTCGTCAAATTATTTTATTGTAGCAATTCCTTCAATAATAGTAAGTATTGTAGGTTTTCTTTTAGTAAAATACTATTTCAAACTTTCATAGCCAAGTATTTTCGTGTATATTATTAAGACTGTAAACTTAATTGTGCAAAGAAAGATCTTGATTCTTCATATTTTTAACAATTTTTATAAACCTTAAATATTCGTACTCAGCTATAGGGTGAGTAAAAGCTAATAGCGATAAATAAGTTAATATCGAAACGCGACGTTTTACTCTTATCTTATTTTTTCCAAATAATTGGTACGCAATTAATACTCTATCCTTAAGTTTTAATGCCGCATAAGTATCTGCATCAATTTCATATGCTAAGCTAGAAATTGTGTACCCTATATAAAACAATAATAGCGATAAGTGCTCTAATATTAATAAAAAATTAGCAAAGTCCAAGAATATTACTGGAAGTGAAGTAATTAACTCAATTATTAATGTATATAGTAAACCAAAATAAAGATACGTAACTATATACTCTATAACAGGGCTAAGAATTAGTGCTATAAATGCTACAATAAAAAATAACATTACCTCATCATATATATCAACACCGAAGAAAGGTAAAAGGAATAAGACTAATTGAAAAGAGGCTAAAATTCTAATTAACCATTTATATTTTCTAGCAACGGCTGGTATACCTCTAATAAATAGTGCAAGAGCAAATGGAGATAGCTTTCTAGCTAAATAATATAGCAAGCAAAATGGCTGTCTAGAGTGTCCTTCCTCATGATATTTTATAAAGAGAAACACATCTGGCATGTCCACTGCTATTGACGAAATAGATATCTCTTTCCTTTTTATGTCATAGAGACCCAAGTAATCCCTTGAAGGTATTAATTTTACATCTTTAATTTTAACTCCTCTAATGTTGTAATTTATTAGGGGAATGAAGTTAAGAGAAATTGAAATCAAGTAGCTCAATACATCTACAGAGGGCAATAATACACCATAAGTTGCAGTTAATGCAATAATGTAGATGAGTAACGAAAGGCCATTGTAAAATCTTAATGATCGCACTCTATCACCGATTTTATCTCTTTTATCCAAATTTATTAATGATCAACTGCAATCATCATTAGTACTAAATTAACCATGAATAACTATTGTAAGAGTTATTTTAAATTTTTCATTGATATCTCATTATTTATTATTAGTACTTATATAGTTATATAGCTAAGGGGCATTTCATTAAATATATTGTAAATGCTAGAATTTGTGCATAAGTCTTGTAGTCAATAAGCGTTATTAATTAACTTAATTAAATTTAGCTAAAGTTACAGTCTATTATTTAATTATTGCGTCCATTTCTGCCATTCAACTTAGAGAGTAAATATATTTTCTGCTATAAACCATTATTTGGTATTCATGTTAGATCTTTCAGATTTTGTGAAAGAGATAAGCGGGCTTGAAATATATAATAAAACTTATGTTTTCGAAGGAGATTCCTATGTCAGCTTATTACGAAAGCTTGAAAGTATTAAGGACATTATAGAAATAGTAGAAATTCGCTCTTCTGAAGACTACGTTTATCTAAAAAATAATATTAAAGTTAATATTACTAAAATCTCAGAATATTTTCAATCAATGAAGGATACGCTAAAATATCTAATAAAACTCTCAAAGATTGATGTAAGAGAAAGAATTACTATAGATAGTTATATTCCAATAAAAAGGCTGAAAAACTTGATATCTTATTTCGGGAATTATGAGCTCTGTATATGCAATAGCTCACTCGTTATTAAGAGAGGAGAAATTATCGTGGAAGTCTCATATAAACTCAAAAAACTAGGGAAAATGTTACTCGATGATAATAATATTCCTAATGGATATTATATAGTTAAAACTGATAAATTTGATATAAACAAATTAAAAGAAATTAAATATGATTATGCGTATGTAAAGATTACAAGGAAGGCAATAAAAGTGGATTATTTTGTGGGTAAAGATTATCTGGAATTAAGAGAAATTGTTATACCTAATACGCAATAAAAGGATGCAGTTTAATTAATTTCTTAAAATTTGTGCTCGTTAATTTTAACAGTACAAGCTTTAAAAGCTATCTCAAACTTTCTAACTTTAAGTAAACGAACCTTAATAATTTTTAGAATCTTTTAGGAATTAATAGCAGACAATTATATCGTAATCTACTATTATATAACTTTTTTAGTTAGTTCTTCCCCAACTCATCCTTTGACTCTGAATACCTAAGATATTGAACTCTCTATTAACTGCAACTAATTTGCCTAAGTATTTAGGATTCTTTGATATCTAACTTTCGGGCAAGTATTTGCTTACGACAATATTAACTTTATCTACATTTTAGGAATTATATCTATAATTTTACTCACATTTATTATCTTGATTATAAATACGTTATGTCACTATACTTGAAGAAATTTATTCCTCAGATTTTGGCGTTCTAACTATATAGGAAAGAAGAATCAGCAAGCATTTCCACGTAGGAAGATAACGGATAAGGGTTAGGTAAATCTCTGAAATTGCTAATAGGCAAGAATGGTTAGAGTCTCAGATATTGGCAAAGTGTCAGTTACATTATTGGAGGAGGTTTAGTTTCAGTAATAATTGAAGCTTTAACGCACTTTTCTCCTCTCTATACTTTCCTTACAGTTATCGCATATCTCCTTACTATTGAGATCGAAATTCCTGCATCTTATCTTCTCTAATTCGAATTAGCCCTACGTGAAAAAGGTATTTAAGAAGGTATTTCACACGACATAATAAAACAATATTGATTTTTCCTAATTGAAGGATCTCTATCAATTTAGACAGAGTTGCTAAGTATCGCATATTCAGTTTTTTGCAGAACTAAGGAATCTTTGCCGTCTACTTTCAAACTTTTTTGAAGGCAAAATTGACGGGATGCCGACGCTTATAAACGCAAATTGGCAATCATAATACTAGGCGATAAGATGGGCGAAAAACAGCGTCATTATAAATTCGGCGACTATATCTTAAGGAAAAAAGGTCGGTACTTTGTTCATGAATTAGAAAATGTAAACGGTGAGACAAAGGAGCGTTACGTCGGTTCTTTAGCTGACGTTGTCGAATCGTATCTAAAAATGAAAAAGATAATAAGCATTAGGGGTGTTGGTGGGTATCCCCATAATATGGGGCCGCCGGGATTTGAACCCGGGACCACCAGCGTACTGGTGGTTGGGGTTTTTAACCCCAGGCTGGCATCCTAGTCCAAGCTAGACTACGGCCCCTTAATGTATGTTATAGTTCTAAGCACTAAAAAGTTGACTATTTCCTATATTTAAATGAATACTTTTATAATACGAATACTTTCGGTTTACTCTCCCCAAGTTAGTTATACTATTACTGAGAGAGATTATACGAAAAATTCTAAAGTAAGACACGGCGTTTCGGATATATTAATAGACCACTAAGGGAATACTCGGTGACTAAAAATTCCGGTAAAGTATACATGTAAGAACTGTGGGTATACTTTGTATAAATTTGAAAAGGTAGGGCAAGACTTTTATGGAGTCAGAACCCCATCAGAAATAAAGCTGATATATGGCGGTAAATGTCCGAAGTGCGGTCATGAGATCTCAGCACCAGCTCTGGAAGACATTACAATAGTCTCTAAGAAAAAGCTTCCAGCAATTCTTTAACGATTTGATTGAAAGGTACCCCTTTTGAGTACTTGCGTGCTAGATCAACTCTTTTTAACCACGATAATATCGAGGTGACATTTTTCGGGTTCTCTTTGACTGACGCGTCATCGTAATCAATAACGTAAACTCTATCGCTAACCAAAACGTTCTTATATGGTCTCACCAATTCTCCATGCTCTATCTTCTTATCCTCGAGGATTTTAGCTGCTTCTAAGAGCTTTATGATTACTTCAACCTTCTCGTTGTGTTCTAAGTGCCTACCGGGAATGTAATCCATAACAATGAAGTTATTACCATAATAATATACTTTAGGAGCTACTGGGTAAGCCAACTCTTGAATCTTACCTTCGATTTTAAGGCTTTCTTTCGGTGAGTCAGCCCTCCTTATTTTCACTACCTTGCCTCCTCCTATATAGACGACAATTCCAGTCTTTCCCTTACCAATAATTCTGTACTTACCTAACTGAACGTCACCGAAAGAGTACACTTCAGTTATACCGAATTCTTTAAGCTCTACCTCTATCCTCTCATCGTAAAAGGGGTAAATCATTTCCCTTACTTTAACCATGATGGCGTCTTTCTCAGGAAACGGTGTAACCACGGATCGTCCTTCACCTCCTTAAGGGTCTCGAATTCAAGCTTGAACTTGTACTTGAACGAGATAGTCCTTTTGAGTATCTCAAAAACATCGTACTCCTTCCTTTCCTTTACAGAGTAAAGTCTACCGTCCTTACCTACCCATACGTTTTCGTTCATTTTGATGAACTTGTCCACACTCTCTTGTTGATAGTAATAAGGACCTACGTTTAAATAATACTTACCAATATCCTTACTCTCTAATTGGATTGCAATAGTCAACCTTTCCTCATTACCCCACGCATTTACATCAATTACCTTAAACCCTACACTCGTTAGTATATTCTTAATCTTTTCCACATTCTTCCAGACTTGCCCCCAAATAATATCCTCCACTACCCTCTCTTCAATAAGGACGTTGGCTAGTATGATGTCTCCCTTGATCTTATCGTATTTCAAGTCTTTGGGGAAGAAGTAGTCTACGGAAGGCTCTCTCAAGTAATACCTAGCCGCGATCGAGAACAGAGCTACTTTTTCTAATGACACAGCCGAAGCGGCGTTTCTTTTCGGATCTACTGGGTCGGGTATCTGTAGTGGTTCCGTGAAATCTTTCGCTGGCTCTATCAGGTGTATTTTTATCGGCGGTTTAACCCACTTTGATGCGTGTTCTAGCACTTCCCTGAAACTCCCGTATTTTATGACTAATAACTCTGATACGTAGCCGGAGAACCCTTGTACTTTTATTTCAGCTCCATAAGCCCCTATTCCTTTGAAAAATCTCTTCAGTAGCCTGACCTCATCTTTTCCCCTCTCGTCTAGATGTTCTAATACATATTTTGTGTGGAACGGAGTCCTGTCTGCAGCTGTTATAGCCTCACTCCCAGAGTTTATTTTCAACGCTGGAACTACGTCGACTTCTATACCGTCAATGTAAAGCATAAGGTAAGGGTGTTCAGCATATGCTATCATGTATTTCATGTCCGAGAAACGCGAGATGATCTCCTTTATCGCCTTCTCTTTCAGGTAGTCTTTTCCTACCTCTTTAGGGAAGAACACAAACACGTCTAAGTCCGTGTCACCTTTGAGCCAAGTACCCTTTCTAAAGGAGCCCTCGACTTCAGCTTCATAGCCCTTGAGTCTTTCTAAAACCTCTCCCAGTATCTTCTCTAGCCTTAGCTTTTCAGCCTCTTCTGGCTTTATAATCTTCAGTACTTCATCTTCTATCAACGCTCTTCACGCTATATAAAGGATCATAAATGGGACCTTTTGGAGTTAACGTACTTTTGAAGAGGGTGATCTCCTCCACGGTAATTTTTCCGAAATCTGTACTCGCATAATCGTTTAAGATTTGAATTAGATTAACAACTCCTCTAGGTCCTTTTATCCTTCCTAAAGTGAGGTGTGGAGAGAACTCTTTTTCGTCCTCTGGTCTTATCCCCCTTGAGACCAACTGTTTATATAGTTCACCCCTGAGCTTTCTGAGTTCACTTGCTCCTTCACTTAAGCCTATCCATAACACTCTGGGCTTGTTAAGGTTAGGAAATGCCCCGGTACCGAAAAACTTTACTTTGAAAGAGTTAAAAGACACGGCGTTCATCGAGTCCTTTATGAGGTCTACCTTGTTTTCTGGTAACTCCCCGAGAAAGACCAGTGTTAAGTGAATGTTCCAAGGCTCAACGAGCTTAACGTCTCCTCCGACTCTGTTCAAAACCTCGAGAGCCTCAGTTATTTTAGGTAACTGAGGGATTTTTAATGCAATAAACAGCCTCAACACTTTTTAAAACCCCACTGATGAGATTGTAGGTGGTCACTAATTAAAATAATTGCAATTACTGGAATGCCTGGGTCGGGTAAAGGAGAACTTTCCCGTCTCTTTCAGGAAAAAGGGATAAAGGTAATTGTGATGAGTGATGTCCTGAGAGAGAGGTATAGAGCTGAGGCAAAGGAAGGAGAAAGGCTGATGGACTTTGCCTTTAGGATGAGGAGTTTATACGGGAAGGGTGTTGTGGCAAAAATGTGTTTAGAGAAACTCTCTGGAGACGAGAAGGTCGTTGTATTTGACGGAGTGCGAAACTGGGAGGAAATAGAAGAGTTCAAGAAGAGGGGAGAAGTAGTTATAATTAACGTTCACGCGAGCCCAAAAACCAGATATGAGAGGTTGATGAGGAGGGCGAGAAAGGACGACGTGCTCACAGTTGAGGGGTTAATGAAGAGGGACTTCGAAGAGTTAGAGATGGGTATAGGGACTGTGATAGCCTTAGCTGACCACGTAGTAGTTAACGACAAGAGTTTAGAGGAATTTAAGAGGGAGGCTGAAGAGTTAATTAATAGATTAATATGACCAGAGTCGTGGTAGAAGTCGAAGTAAGACCGTCAGAAGACAAGGACAAGGTCCTTCAGGCTATGCTGAACTTTTTCGACTTCGAAAGGATAAGTGAGGAAAAAGTGGGTATATCTCTAGTGATAATAGGAGAATCGTCCACTTTAAGATCACTTATAAGGTTTCACCGAGCATTAAGAGAAGAGAAAATTCTAGATTCGGCAAGGAAATACTTATACAAAGGTATTAATGGGAACAGCATATCGTTTATGTTAAACAAACAAGCAGCTGCAGTGAGGAGAATATCGTTTGTAGATAGTGAAAACGAGTCACCCTTAGGGCCTATAAAAGTAAGGATAGAGTACAAAGATCCACAGACAGTAATCGATTGGCTCACCCCGAAGACAGCAAAAGGGGTACCGCTATGGGAAAACCCAATACCTCAGGAGTGATTTTTCTATCACTCCTGAAGGATATAATAGGAAAAGGGCTCGGGTAGAAAGGTCTTTTCAAAAACTTTCATTGCCTCTTTCAATAGAGGCGTCGCATCGTCATAGCGTGGACTTATGTGTATTAAAGCGAGCCGTTTAACGTTAGCTTTAGTAGCTACAGCAGCCGCGTCTTTACTGTTGGAATGCCCGTATTCGTAGGCTTCTTTCTCATTTAAAAAAGTTGAGTCGTGCAAAAGTAGGTCTACTTCCCTAACGGCATTTATTACGTCATTGCAAGGTGCTGTATCACCAGTATATGCTACTTTGATCCCTTTCTTAACCACCAGATAATCCTCAGGCAAGAGCACTTTGGTACCTATTTCGACTCTCTTACCATCTTTCAAAAGTCTCATTATTCTCCAGTCCTTAATTCCCTCTCTTCTAAGCCTCTCTGCATCTAAATTTATTCTGTCTTTTTCTTCAAAGATAAAGCCGTAGGAATTAACTACGTGACACGTCCTGAACTTTGTTATCCTTATGTTAGAGTCCTCATATGATTCCGCAAATTCTATCTCGTAATTAGGGCGAAAGTAAGTCCTATTAAAGACCTCTGAGACGAAGTCCCTCAGCTCTGGAGGTCCTAATAAGGTCAGTTTTTCTTTCCTAGAATACATCCCCATGGTCTCTAACAGTCCCGGTAAGCCTAATACGTGATCTCCGTGTAAGTGAGTAATGCCTATCACCCTTATCCTCATGAAGCCCAGTCCGGAATCTATAAGTCTTTGTTGCGTCCCTTCTCCCACGTCGAAAAGTGCGTAAAGTCCCTCCCTTTGAACAAGGTAAGCCGGTAACCCTCTCTTGTTAGGTGCTCCTCCTCCGGTTCCTATAAAGTATATCTTGATCATTTAGTTACCACGTAAATAGCCCTACTTAGACTTTTATGCTCGTATATAGTATGGATTTTAACACCTTTAAATCCCGCACTTTTTAGGTCGTCCCTCCAGTCAAATTTGAAGTCCGTAGTGAAAACAAGTTTTCCGTCAACTAATTCGCTAGCTTGGTAGAAGAACTCTCGGTAAAGCTCTTTCAGTCCCTTAGGAGAGAAAGACCTACCGTAAGGAGGATCCGTTACTATAGCTTCTACCTTCCTCACGGGTGAATTTCTTGCGTCAGCTTGGAATACCTCGCATTCATAATTAAAATGCCTCAGGTTTGCTAAACTTTTTGCTATCATAACAAGATCTATATCACTCCCTATACATCTAAGTCCCAACCACCTACTCTCGATGAGAATAGTTCCCGTTCCCACAAAAGGGTCGTAAACTTCCCTTAGGCTCTCGGATAAGTTAACCATTATCCTTCCTATCTCTGGGTTTAGAGTTCCTGATTGAGAGTAAGGTCTTTTAGAGTGAGATAGTATAGATTCGGTGTGTTTTTCAGCCTTTCTTTCTCCCGCTATTATAACTCCTTCTGTTACGATCAGGTCTAATTTTTCGCATTTCTTAGAGGTTTTTATCGACGATACAACCTCACCGTAAACGGTCTTTGCATAGTTCTTATACTCCCTCATAGGGACGTCTATATCAACTGAGTAGCACCTCCCCCTTAATGCCTCAACTACATCTTTAACGTCAGTAGAAATAGCTAAGGCTTTACCGGTCTTCTTTATCGCCCCTGACTTATACGCTACTCTCTCGTCTCCTTCGTAGAGCGCGACTCCATAATAATACTCCTTTTCGCTCCCGTGGATAATACTCCTTAATTCGTCTAGTGATAAAAAAATATTGTCTAAATTGAGGTAAGCATAGTTCATAACGTTCTCGCTACAGCCTCTGATACGTCAACTATCGTCACTTTACTTGGATCTTGCGGTATCGTATTGGTTATGATCACTTCCTCAGCACCTGCCTCGATTAGTCTCAAGTATGCGTCTCCTATAAAGAGTCCGTGAACAGCAGTAACATAAACCTTCCTAGCCCCCTGCTTTTTAACCATGTTTATAGCCTGAACCATAGTGCCTCCAGTACTTATAATGTCGTCAATTAGTACCACATCCCTACCTTTTACCTCTAGTTCCGGTAAGTTCTTAATCCTTACTTCCCCAGTATTCAGATCCCTCTCTTTTTCGATAAAGGCATAGTCAGTAGATAGGATTTCAGCTAACCTCTTTGCCCTATTTAATGCTCCTTTATCAGGAGCTAGGACTAGTGGTTTCTCAGTCCTCAGTGACACGACCTTGGATATGTAGGGGATGGGGTCAATGACTTTAGTATCTCCGTCAAAGTACTCAAGCTCCTCATAATGATGAGGTTCTACAACCGCTAGTGAACTGGCACCGCTCTTTCTAAGTAGGTTCAGGATTGTCTTAATGCTTATGGCTTCTCCTTCCTTAAACCTTCTGTTTTGTCTCGAGTAAGCAAGGTAAGGGATAACAACTGTGATTTTATCTACTTTCATGTCGCTTAACGTCTCAACAATCAGAAACAACTCGATTAAGTGTTTGTCTTGGGGAGGATATAAGGACTGTATCACTACGACGTCTTTATCCGTTATTTGTTCGGGTATTCGTACGTAAGACTCTCCGTCTGGAAAAACTTTATGTTCTATTTTTACAAGCTTTAAATTAAGTAAGCTCGAGACCTTTTCGTCTATCCCGTTAGTTGCCGTTCCTCCTAAAATGATCATTAAACTATTAAGTGAGTAAGTGGCTTTTAAGATTAAACGTGATGATTTAATGTATTTTATATTCGTTCTCGGTACAGCCGGTTCCGGTAAGACTACACTCGTGAAAGCACTGAGTGACTATTTAAACGGGGAAGAACTCGACACGGCAATTATTAACTTAGACCCAGCAGTAGAGAGCCTACCTTATAAACCCGACCTCGACGTCAGGGACTATGTAGATGCATTTGAGGTCATGGAAAAGTATTCCCTAGGACCCAACTCGGCACTCGTCGCTTCTATAGATCTACTTCTTACTAAGGCTAAGGAATTAAAAGATGAGTTAAACGAGATAGAAGCTAATTACGTTTTAGTTGACACGCCGGGTCAAATAGAATTATTTGCCTATAGGCAGACAGGTAGAATATTGTCGAAGTTAATCAGTGATGTAAATAAGTCCGTTTCACTATTCCTCCTTGACTCGTTCCTAAGTAAAGAGGCTAGGAGTTTTGTGTCCCTCTTATTACTCTCTAGCTCCGTTAAGTTTAGGCTCGAATTACCTCAAATACTAGTCCTATCTAAGTCAGACCTCTTAACTCCTAAAGAATTTCAAGAGATGAAGAGCTGGATCGATGAGGGTAGGATAATAGACGAGATGGGAGTGTTAGACGAGTACTCTTTCGAACTGGTTAAAACTGTAGTTGAAAACCTGGACAATCTTCCGGTTCCCGTGTCTTCGACCACGATGGAAGGCATGGATGAACTCTACGCCGAGATCCAGAGGGTACTAGCGGGTGGAGAGGACTATGAAACCGAGGAACCGAATCCCAAGCTGTAAATAACCGAAACCTCAGGCTTTAAAATTTTGTTAGCAAAGAATAATATCATGAAGATCAAGATAGTGGACGCCAACAATTTCTCGTTTATATTTAAGACGCTAACTGAGTTCATAGACGAGACTACGATCCAGTTAGACAAAGATGGTCTTAAGATAAAAGGGATAGATCCATCGAGGACCGTCTTAATAGACATTTTGATTCCCTCGGGATATTTCGAGGAATACGAAGTTGAGGAAGAGACCAAGGTCGGGATGAAAATTGAGGACGTTGCCGACATCTTGGATACTGCCACTAAAAACGACTCCTTATCCTTAGATATACAAGAAGACAAGGTTGTGTTTGAGCTAGACGGAGAGTACGAGAGGTCTTTCACGTTACCGGTCCTATCTCCTACCGAGACGGAATTTCCTGAGATAAAGCTGGAGTTCCCGTTTAAGGCTCAAATGTTAACTGCAACATTCGCCGACTTAATAGATGAACTGCAAGAGACAGGGAGTGATATAATAAAGCTTAAGAGTGAGGGTGGTAAACTAATTATCATCGTCGAGGGAGATCTGGCTTCGGCGTCAATAGAGTTATCAAAGGAGAACGGGGGGTTAATGGAAAGTGAAGGATCAGATGCCGAGAGTTCTTACGGTTTGGAATATATAGCCAATACTACCAAAATGAAAAGACCGTCTGATACCGTGAACATAGAATTCGGTTCTCAACTTCCGTTAAAGTTGAGATATAACTTGCCTCAAGGGGGTTATGCTGATTTCTACATCTCGCCGAGAACTGAATAAAATAATTTACACACTTTTCAAAGAGTATTACGAGAACGCAATTTTAGAGCTGCCGAATGACATGGAGTTAAGGGAGTTCGCTTATCAGCCTTTTGATGCTGAAACGTACGTGAGACACCTCTCATTTACTAATCCTGACGAGTTGAAATTATTCCTCAGCGAGAAAGTTCCTTTACACCTATACTACTCATCGGCGAGGTATCAACTACCTCAAGCCAAAAACATGGAGGAAAAGGGTTGGTTGGGCTCAGACCTCCTATTCGACCTAGATGCAGACGAGATTTGTGACTTAAGAGTCAAGAGGTTTTGTGACGGCATGGAAGCTCTAATGCAGTGTGAGAACTCAATAGAGTACGTTGAATTAACTAAGGATTGTATGGACAACGTGTTTGGGAAAGCCTTGTTGATAAAGGACATACTCAAAGAGGATTTCGGGATGGATGCTAAAATTTACTTTTCTGGGAACAGAGGTTTTCATGTAAGGGTTGAATGTCACGGAGACTGCGCATTACTCGACTCCGAAGACAGAAAGGATATAGCGGACTATATCTCCGATCCTTCCCCTCCTTATGAGGGCGATGTCAACTCCCCAGGTTGGGTAGGGAGACTGGCTAAAGGGTTGAAGGGAGTCAGGATAGATCAGCAAGTCACAGTAGACCCGAAAAGACTAGTGAGGATACCGGGGTCTATAAATGGTAAGGCAGGGCTAAAGGTCTATGAGGTCAAGGGCGACACATTTGACTTTAACATCCAGTCCTTATCTCCCTTTAAGGGTTACGTAGCCTTTCTGTCATATGTTACCTATTCTTTACAGTTACCAGACGGGAAGATCGACCTCAAGAAGGACACAGTAGTAAAGCTCCCCGCACAAATAGGTATTTATTTAAGTTTAAAGGGTTTAGGGGTGATTAAGGCATATGTTAGATGAGTTGGTGAGTAACGAGCTTAAACGAGATAACGAGATAACTGAGATCTCAAAAGACACTATAGAGAAGTTAATACAAGCTCTTTTGAGGCTGAGGAGGAAATACAGTGACGAACTTCACAAAGATGAGCTGAAAATATACGAAGAATTAGCTGAATCACTCTTAGAGTTGAGACTTGAGAAAGTCATTGAGGGTTTTGAGCCCAAAGGCTTTGACAAAGACGTGCTATCGCTCGTGAACGTAATGAAGAAGGTGTACATCGACTACGTGACTGGGAAGTACCACACGTACAAGGGAAAGGTACTTTGCCTCAGTAATACTAAGTTCAATCTGGGAGATACTGTAGTCGAGCAGGGTGACGTAATAATACTACCGTTAAACAAGGTTTTAGCTTTAATAACCACTAATTATATAACTCCAGTAGAAGTTAGAGAGTGATCACAAAATGAAAATCCCAAAAGTTCTCAGGACTTATTGCCCTAAGTGCAAGACACACACAGAACATTCAGTATCGTTATACAAGAGCGGAAAAAGAAGGACTCTCTCTGAAGGACAGAGGAGATATGATAGGAAGAACCTAGGATATGGTAGCAAGAGAAAGCCGGAGCAAAAAAGGTTCGCTAAAACTACGAAAAAACAAACTCTAACTCTGAAGTGCCAGAAGTGTGGCTATACAATTATGAAGGAGGGAATCAGAGTTAAGAAGTTGGAGTTAGTTGAGGTGGTTAAATGAAGGCTAAGTTCAAGGTCTTAATACCAGAGCCTAAGAGCAAATTTTACAGAGTGAAATGCAAGAACTGCGGTAACGAGCAAACGGTATTCTCTCACTCCACCTTCCCAGTACGTTGTCTATCGTGCGGTTCTCAGCTCGTTATTCCCACCGGTGGTAAAGCAAAAATAGAGGGAGATATAGTTAGAATACTTGGTTAGAAATGATATACAACCAAAAGCAAATACCCGCGGAAGGAGAAGTTCTTATAGCAACGGTAAAACAAGTTTTTGATTATGGCAGTTATGTAACCCTAGACGAATACGGGAATTTACAAGCTTTTCTCCCTTGGAGTGAAATAAGTAGTAGATGGGTTAAGAATATAAGGGATATAGTTAAGGAAGGGAGGAAGGTAGTAGTTAAAGTCATAAGAGTGGACAGAAAGAAAGGCACTATAGACGTTTCCTTAAAGAAAGTCACTGAAGACGAGAAAAGGAAGAAGAACTTACAGTGGAAGAAGTTACAAAAGGTAGACAAGATCCTTGAAATAATTTCTCAAAAATTGGGTAGAAACGAACAAGAGGCGTGGAGAGAAGTAGCGTTTAAACTCGAAAACAAGTATGGGGACGTTTATGAAAGTATGGTAAGGGCAGTTAAAGAGGGAGATTATGTACTGAGAGACGCAGGAGTAAACGAAATATGGATAAAACCGTTAATGGAGGAAATAGGTAAACACATTGAAGAAAAGAAAGTAAAGGCAAGTGAAATTGTAACGTTAAGATCTATTTCACCTGACGGGATAGAGAAGATAAGGAAAGTTTTCAGCGAAGCCGTTAGTAAATTTGAGGACAAAGAGGAGGAGATCAGGATTTACACCATTGGAGCACCTAGGTATAGGGTCGATGTGATCGGTACTGATCATAAGCAGGTCTCAATAACCTTACAGGAACTAATAGAAACTATGAAAGAAATAAGTCAAAAAGAAGGAGTAACCTTTACAGTGGTTAAGAAATGAAGTGGAAACTTAGGAAATGTCCTAAGGACAAGATATATACTATGAAAGATATATGCCCTATATGCGGGAATAAGACAATAATTTCATCACCTCCGAGATTTTCCCCAGAAGACAAATACGTGAAATATAGGATAGAGCTTAAAAAGGGAATAAAACTTAACTGTTAATTTTATATGTTTTTTTATTATTTTTCCGTTTTGTTATTCACTCGGTTTTAATTGTGTGTAAAATAAGAAGAAATTAAGTAAAAACCTTTAGCTTTGAGTCCCGTTTACTACCACTGTTGGAGGAATAATGACGTAAGGTTCTACGAACTGGTATATTAATACAGCGATGTATACCTCAGCTATACCTCCAAAAGCAGGTACTTCTGCTACTGGATACAGTGCTATGTAAACAGGCTTAAAGTACAACATATTCACTCTGGGTATAAAGTTAGGATTTATCAGCCCAGAGAATGTCGAGTCTAAGGGGATGCTGAACGGAGCTGCAACGGGTCCCTGATTTAAAGACTGAAGCCCTTCTACGAACATGTTTACAATTAACGAGTTATAAGCTTTAGGAGTCCATGCCATTGGCTCCGAATTCGCTATTATCGGTGCTAATTGAGTTGCTTGTGGTTGACCCGAAATTTCTAGTGAGAATACAGTGGAGTTAATGTATGATATGTTCACGTATTCGTTTAAAGGATATCCTGCTATCGTAGTCATAGCTCCCATGGCCTTAGCTATATCACCTAAGCTGGTCGTATATCCTATAAACGTGCTAGGGAAATTAGACGGATATCCAATAAACCACATACTAGTACCTGCACTGCTATTTACATAGAAAGTAACAGCATCGTATGCAACTATGTAAACTGGGTAAGTGTAGTTAGGACTACCATAGGGATATAAGTGGAAGTCTTTCTCTAATACATTAGCTGCAAACGTCTCGTTATTAAGGAACATCTCCGCCATCAATTTGATTTGAGTACCGTTCAACGTGTTGTTCTCGTCTATAACGCTCCTATTACCTACGGTCTCTATCCAATATCCGTAGTCCCACCAGCTCAATATGAACGCATTATGAGGAGTATTGTGATTTATCCAATCTAGCGCCGATACCCATGCATAGTTTACTATTAAATAAGGAGTAGCAGCATTCAGAAGGGATGGTGGTTCGTAACTTACCTCTATAGCGATCCCTGCATCCGCTAACAAAGATACTCCTACGATTGCTAACATCAAAATCGGAACCAGCCTAATTTTTTTCTCCATGAATTTACTAACTATTTCTGAAACTCCCACACCTGCTAACGCGGCTACTATATATGCGGTGTAATTAAATAGGTAAGGCTGTTCTGATGTTCCGTAAATGCTTGCTGCTCCGAGGACTAAGAGCCATAGACCAGGTAATTCTTGTCTTTTTACAAGGATGAAGTATATACCTAAAATCGACAAGAACAATGAGATTCCGAAATCTTGTATCATTGCCGTAATTGGCTGCGGAATGTATTCGGCTACAGTCCTATCTATAGGAACTGAGAACTGGAAGAACGGGTTAACAATTGCGTAATATCTTGAAGGTATTGGACTTTTCCCTATCGCTGCTAATCCTAGAATTCCTAATGATACTATGAACACTATAAAGGCCCCTATTATTATGTTCTTCGAATCCGTGATTTCCCTCGGTAAGGTCCTCCTTAAGTAGAGTTCGAGATACAGGGATAACGGGATTATTAGTAAAGAAAGACCGTGAGCAACACCTGATAAAAATCCAATGTTGTTCGGTGCAAATGAGGTTAAGAACCCTGAAGTTACAGCCAATAAGGTTAAAGACTTAGCTGTTATTTCATCATTTTTGTTAAGAAGTACTAATAAGAATGCCGCTAACGCTAGGCTTAAGTCTATGTACGTATAACCTCCCCAAGTTATATTCGCTAAGAAGATCATTACACCTGCAGGTATGCCGTATATGGGTTTCTTCCTCTTTATTGCTAGTGTCATAAAGTATATTGCAAGTAGAACAAATGTAGCTCCCCATGAGGTCTTAGGTAATCCACCGAGCAAATTCTTATATGTTAGGGACGGTGATACGGCTACTGCTGCAGCTGCTACGTAAGCACCCACTCTGTTCTCAGTTATTGCGTCAACTGCAAGAAACGCCGCTACAACACCTATTGCATCTAAGACAATGTCTGACACTATAGCTACAGTATAGACAGCATTAGCTCCAAACTGAGAGAAGAATGGCATGGAAAATAGCGCTACTAACCAGGGTAGACCTATTGTATTTCCTAGTTCTATGAAATATCCCCACGGGAACCACCCGTGGACATCTGGAGGTACCGCATACCAGTTTGCACCTTGCTGAGCTATTAGTAATGCGTTATAGAATAAGTACCATGGGTCAAACTCGTTTACCGATTGGGGAAAAGCAGTAGCACTTATTATCCTTATCACGATGGATACAAATACGAGTCCAGTAACGACTAATGTATCGAGAATCTTGAATTTATCAAACTTCAGTCTTTGGACAGTTTTTGTAGACTGCATCGTTTTCATAAACCACAGTATCTTATATAAGCTTAATCCAGATTATACAATATTTGATGATGATCGATGGGCGGCTAGATATGTGATGAAGCTTTCAAGGTCTGATAATCAGGAGAATAAGTCTTAAAAATGATAGTTTAAGACTATATTAATAGTCTGGGCCCGTAGCTTAGCATGGTAGAGCGCCCGGCTGATAATCCCGGTGATCAGATACCGGGAGGCCGTGGGTTCAAGTCCCACCGGGCCCACATATGGATTAAACTTTAATCAACTGGATTTAATGCATAAAGTGATGACCGAAAAAATAGTCCTTTACGCGTTTCTAATTCAAGGACTAGTATTATCATACACGGTATCTTCCTATATTTCAGGAGGAGGTCAAATCTTTATCTCAAACTATAACATGACAATGCAGTGGCAAGATCGAGGAATAGCCCTAAATATAACCGGTAAAAGCACTTATTACCCTGCTCCTCTGGTGAAACCTAAAGTAACCCCATATAATGGACAGGGTGAAGAACTTACGTACTATTCCTTTTTATACAGCGACGAGACTGGTGGGTTACAGTTCATATTATTCTTTACCAACTTTACCCTGACTTCTGCTACCGTTAATGGGACTAGCATTCCAGCTATCAAGTTTTATAACGGTAACTCTTACCTGATTATTTCAGCCCAGTACGGTTTTCCGATTAAGGGTGTAGCATATAATTACATATCTTCTCTTCGTCTTCAGGCTGTTGATAATATATCCATAAATATGACCGGGATTAACCCTCTTCCTCCTTTAGAGAAATCAGGGTCTTTATACAAACTTACCTTGAAGTTAAGCCCTAATGTAACAGAGAGTGTTTACGTGGTAACTCCACAAGCCAATATTTCCGCGAAATCCGTAACACATGAGTTAGAGAACAAGACATACTCTCTAGCGGCTATTAATTTGGAGTCTAAAGGTTATATCACTATAATTATGCCGATAGATGAGTTTCCCTTAGTTGAACCGACAGGCACAGTGATTGTTAACGGGTCAAATTACTTCTTCAAGATGAATGAGTCAACAACTCCTTTTGGTACTTATTATCAATCTATACCGGGTAATACATCAAACCCGTATATGGGGTTTACGATAGGGAAATACTTCCTCCTTGTATTCCCTAGCGGCGGGAACATCTCAATAATACTCCAGAACTTGGAGAATCCGCTAGTAAGTTATCAAGTTACGGACTTAAGTTCCCCATATTATCCCTTTACTGAGTTTCTACAACAGTATTGGATAGTCCTAGCTATGGTAATAGTTCTTGCAGTAGTAGTTACAGTAATTTTAAAACATCGTAGGGGATAGTAGCTACCGGTATACCAGCCTCTTTGAACGCTCTTATCTTACTTTCAAAAGTCCCCATACCCATGTACACTACCGCACCCGCATGACCCATCCTTTTCTCTTTCGGAGCCGTCATCCCAGCAATATACGCTATTATTTTCTTTGATATTTTACCCTCCTTCTTCATTTTCGCTACCTTCTCTTCCATAGTACCTCCTATTTCCCCGATTATAACTATTTCTTCTGTCTCCGGATCCTTGTCAAACATTTCAACCACTTCATCTAAAGTAGTACCTACAATCGGGTCTCCTCCAATCCCTATTACTGTTGATTGACCAAAATCTCTCTTTATTACTTCAGCTATCTCGTAGGTCAGTGTACCGGATCTCGACACGATCCCTACCTTACCTTTTCTGAAAGCCCTAGGCGGGAAAATCCCTAAATTCACTTCTTCAGGAACTATTATACCGGGGCAGTTAGGCCCTATTATCCTACTACCCTTAAGCTTCGCATATCTCTTTACCCTGAGCATGTCCATGACCGGAATGTGTTCCGTTATGGTTACTACCAGAGGTATACCGTTATCTATAGCTTCAAACAGTGCATCTATAGCGAATTTAGCAGGGACAAATATTATACTTGCATCGACTTCGTGTTCCTTTAATGCCTCAGCTACTGTATCGTAAACCGGTACACCGTAGACCTCAGTCCCTCCTTTTCCGGGCGTGACACCCGCAACTATCTTAGTGCCGTAATCCAACATGTGCTTAGTGTGGAAGCTTCCCTCCCTCCCAGTTATACCCTGAACTAATACCCTAGTATTCCTATTTACGAGCGTAATGCATCACCTATGCAGGTTATAGGGTCTTCATATGCTGATATCCCTCTCTGGGAAAGTAACCTTCTTCCTTCTTCTTCATTGGTACCTACTATCCTAACGTAGATAGGGATCTTCACCTTTTCAAGGGCTTTGATTATTCCCTGAGCCACTTCGTCACATCTTGTTATACCGCAGTAGATATTCATTATTATCTTCCTGACCTTGGGGTTTTTAGCTAGCCTAACTATTGACTCCTCAACCTTGTCACTTCCTGCACCGCCACCTATATCTAGAAAGTCAGCCGGATTACCTCCCATCAATTTCACCATATCCATCGTTGCCATGGTCAGACCTGCACCATTACCTATGATCCCGATGTCTCCATCTAGTTCGACATATGAGTCGGTCTTTTCGTAACTCCTGCCGAACTTCTGCAATAAGTCTTGGTGCCTGAACAAAGCGTTGTCCTCTAAGATCACTTTCGAATCTAATGCTACTAGACCGATTTCAGTTACCGCCAAGGGGTTTATCTCCGCAAGCTCAGCTTCGAACTCGGTTACTATTCTGTAAAGACCTTGAATAATAGGTTTTAACCCTTTCATGTCCAAATATTTCTCAGCCTCGAGTACGTCGAAATCCCTTACTCCCCTCTCAATCGGGATGTGAAAGATCCTAATGTTTTTAGCTTTCTCAACATCTACCCCTCCCTCAGGAGAGACTACTATTATAGGCTCTGCTGCCTCACGGTCTATAAGGCAAGAGAGGTAAATTTCCCTATAGTGTGGGATATACTCCTCAACTAGGAATTTACTTACGCCTAATTTTTGGAGCTCGAGTATTGTATTATACACATCTTCAGTTACTCTCACTAACCCCTTCTTCCCTCTACCACCCTCAAGGATTTGGGACTTAACAACAGCCTTCCCTTCCCACTTTATCGGCTTATCTGTTACCACACCTCTTGGGACTGGGATTCCAACCAGTTTGAAGATCTCTTTTCCTTCATATTCATAAAGTTTCATTACGATTCACATTATAATATTTGCAGAATTCTTTAAATACACAACTATTACATTTTGGCTTAGAAAAACAATAAAGTTTCCCTACCGTCACTAACCCTGCATGGACTAGTTTCAACTTATAAAGGTCTCTCCCGACAAGTTCCTCAACGATCTCCTTAGCCTCTTCTCTGGTAAGTTCTACATTAAGTACTCTGCTCACCACTCTCTTAGCGTAATTGGAACGTGGGAATACGGGAATATTACCTGCAAAGAGTAACAACGCTTCTGCAGTCTCGTCCCCGATGCCCTCTACGTCCTTCAGCGATTTCTCGTCCTTAACCAGTTTTTCAATACCTATTTTTGACGTTATTTCAGATAG
>QEFN01000016.1 GCA_003086555.1 Sulfolobus sp. SCGC AB-777_G06
GTATTATCATCAACGTTCTATTAATAAAGCACAAACAATTCAAATAATTCATTTTAGATTAACAAAATTGTTGTCCACACTCTGAAAGAGTATTGAAATTGAGATATAAGTGTTGAAGACAATGCAGTGATCAGCAAGGAGACGTCAACTCCTCCTTTGACCGATATTCCTATTCCGTTAAGTATTGGGTCTATGTTATGAACTTTCGCCATTAGAAAACCCGAGACGAACTTACTTGTGATGACGGCTAAGAACAAGGCTACCGATAAGAAGAGGAGTTGCGGAGTTATCCTGACAAAATATAGTCCTATACTCACGAAGAAAAGAGGCTCGAAAAAGCCGTAGGTAAAGGCATGTAATCTCTCCCTTAGATGAGGTCTGTCTGCAAAGTAGTCTCTGAATAAAAAGCCCAAGAAAAGGGCGGCTATAGCCGAGTTGAATCCGTAAATGTCCGCAAAGAAACCTACGATAAGTATAATTGATATTATTGTTGCGAATTCTACTTCTCTAACTTTAAAATACCCCTCTACAGCTTCTAGTGTTTTCGCTATATACTTACCTGAAACGGTTATTAAGATTACAAGTAATACCGTGCCTATAAGCTGTAAGAGAGAAAGGTGGGTAATTATCGAGAACGTGAAGATCGATATGATCTCGTTTAGTACTGATTGCTTGAAGATTTTTATACCTAACTTTTCCTTCGCTATACCTATGTCTGTAAGTAGTCTTGTTAAAGGTCCTACACTAGTCATTACCAAAGGTATTACAATAACTAAATCAAATATCCCTAAATAATACAAGGTTAACGAGATCACTATTAATGGTATTATTATCTCTATTAGTGATGTTAGTAAGTCTTTTTTATCTACGTTAAATCTTTCACCTATTTCCTCAGCTCCTGCGAGGAAAAGTAAAAATACTATTCCTAACGATGCAATAAACGATACAATGTCGTTAAGTTTCACTAGGTCCAAAAGACCAGGCCCTAAGATAATTCCCATGAGTATTGGTCCTACAAATCTTACGAGGTTAAGTCTTCCAAATAGCTCTTCCATCAACTTAGCTGCTAGTAGCAATACTCCCAGATATAATAGACTGGTTACAGCGATGTCCATAGCAAAGAACTTTTTATGCTTTACCGGTAAAAAGACTACCGATGTATGTATTTAAAGGAATTTCTGGTTACATCACGATCTTAGCCTTAATGATTCTTGAAGGAATAGGTTTTCCAATACCCAGTGAGGTTATAATGCCTCTGGTTGGCTATTTCTCGAAGCTTGGTTATCTCGATATAGTTGTAGGAGTATTAATAGGGACTATCGGAAGCATAATGGGGTCTATTGTAGATTATTATTTGGCATTAAAGCTAGGGCCAAAATTCGTAAGGAAGTTTGGAAGATACGTTATGTTTGACGAGGAGAAGAGAAGACTACTTAACATATGGTTTCAAAAGTATGGTGTAGTGGCTGTGTTTGGTTTCAGGTTTGTTCCTGAGTTTAGGGCGTTAATATCATTCCCGGCTGGATTGGCTGGGATGAATTTAGCAAAGTTTTTAATTTTCACATTTCTAGGTCATTTAATCTGGGATTCCTCGTTAGCGTATGCAGGTTTTGTGCTTTACCAACAAGTTGATTACGTAATCACGTTGGCCGAGAAGTTCTCAGAAGTGATACTTATAGTATTCATTATAGTAGTTGCAACCTATATTTTGTATAGACTTAAGTTCACTTCCCGTTCTTAATTTGCCAATAGGCTTGGTCAAAAGCCTTATTTACTGTGTTAATCAAATCGTTAAGATTGTTTACGTTATTTAAGTTTATAATTACCGTAAAAACGTTTGTTCCTCCGTTTTTACTGGAAAAAACTATCTTAGGAATTTGGTTCTCGTCTTTAAGGTAGTCCTTCAGGATATCCTTAGCTCTCTCCATAACTTTCTCTCCTTCCACATCAGCATTCACATTGACTTGTAATGGATAAACTAATCCCCCTTCAGTTCTCTCCAGTTTATAGAATACTGTGTTACCCAAAAAGGCTGAGTTAGGTATCTTTACTAGGTTCCCGTTAATAGTAAGAACCTCTGTAAAGAGTAGAGAGACTTTCTTTACCTCTCCTATAATGGGAGATCCCCAAATCCAAGAAATTAACGATACTGCATCACCTGGGCTTAGAGTCCTGCTTGATGTAACTAAAACACCCGAAAGGAGATTTTGGGCTACTGTCTGAACCGCAAGGCCTATTACTATACCGCCTACAGCACCTCCCACCACGACACCTGTGAGGTTTACGTGAAGGGTCGTAAGTATAGCCAGAACTAATATAGTGTAGAACACTACATCTAAAGAGAATTTTATAATATTTGCTACCCCTCTTTCAAGTTTGGCAAGGAGTGTCGTTGAAAGCAGTTGTTGAATCAACCTTATTACCAGATAACCTCCTATAGTAACAATAACAACACTGATTCCAGTCTTTATGTCTGGCTCTATCTGAGATACAGTTGAAATAATTGGCTTCGGTAGGTTTGGTATTAGTAAAGTTAAGATAACTCCCGTTAGGTAGTAAAGTATTGCTAAAGCTACTAATATGACTAAAATTTTAATGAGCTGAGTCCTCCATTGCATAAAAGTGGTTAGAGTCTACTACTAAAAAGATTAACTAGACTTAAGTCTTCTATATAATCTATAAAAAAACACTACAAGTGTTATTTGACCGAAGTCAAGAACCAATTCTGGTGGTGCTGCACCGTATTTTATATAAAAAAACAAGGGAAGGACTATCATTTCTGGTTTCCAGATGGTGTAGACTAAATAAAAATTCAGGTAATTTATTATGCTAAACGAAAGAGCAGAGGCATCAATTAATGAGTTAATCATCATGTTTTTAGATCCCCAGAACAGTACAGTGAAAACAATGAAGAACATAAGAAGGATGAAGCCGGAGAAAGACAAACCTACTGGAATTTGTAGGTCGTAATTAGGGAAATGCGTAGGTTCATCTATTGGTGCTAAAGGTCCAAAAGCTAGAGCTATGATTATAAATAATATTGTTAGTGCAATGACATATGAATAATAATCGATAATTTTGCTAAAACTCATTCAATTTCCTCTTCTTTGAGTTTTAATAAAACTTTTCCTACCTCCTCCACTAGTTCCTTGAGGGTAACGTAAGCTTCTACAACCTTTTCTCTGTTATGCCCGTAGATCGCTAAATTGTTCATGGAAATACAATAGTGAGGGAAAAGTAAGCCGTAATCACCACAGAACCTTGTAAATTTTACTTCTATATTCTGGCGGAGTTTTAGTTCCCTGAACGGTATATCAACGTGGATTTTCACTTTTTTATCATAAGTTAACACTTCATGTTTCGCCTTTCCAGTTACGATATAAAGAGCCTTTAAGAGGTTTAGTTCTTCGCTAGAGAATGGTAACCTAATTTCTATATTGCGAAAAGTTAGAAGATCAGTGCTTATTGAGAAATCCGTAACTATACATTCTTTTATACTGTTAGTCCTTTTGATTGAGTTGTTTTCAACATAGAGAACTTCTTCCTCTTTTTCGCCCTTAATTCCTGCTTTGTTGTCTTTCGTAATACATATTTCTACTTTTTTCAATTATCTCTTTCAACCTCTCCCTAAATTTCTTGGGGGGTAATTTATTTTCAATTCCTTCAATTGCCATGCTTATTCCAATCTTTTCTTCCTCCATTTCAACTTGGTCAAGTAACTTCCTTAATAACTCCAAATCTATAGGTAAAAGAAAGTTAAACATATAAGGAGAAGTAAATTTTTCGATTCTTAATTCCCAATCGTTATTCGATGGTCTAGATAAGGAGTCATTATCTATGTGTACTACTTTAGCTTTTTCATCACAACTGAATGGTAACCTAATTTTATTGCATTTACAGCAATATAGGACTCATTATAACTTCCTCTTAAGCTATACGTTAGAACTCTTGTTTTCGAGTACACTTCTCTCTTAATGCTCATATTTACCCCCGCTATTGCAATACTTTTGCCGTAACCTTTCTCTCTGTCAACACTGAAACCCGTCTTTGTTAAAAACGCTTTATATTCGGAGAAGGCAGGCGAATATTCATGCATGAAGTCTGTCTTTTTGAATCTCATGTATAAACTATTAGGATAATTGATCCACTTCTTTCCTATAATTTCTCCTGAAATAACTCCTACGTCTCTATTACTCTCGTGGAATTCCACGTGCTCCATAACCCAGTTTTTGTCCGGAATTGCATCATCATCGGTGGTTAATAGTATTTTTCCGTCTGCATTTTCTAAAACTAAATTCAATCCTTCCTCAAAAAGTCCTTCTTTTTGTTTTAGAAAACTTATGTTAAGAACTTTTTCGTATTCTTCAAATTCACGTGTTAAGTTACCTTTATAGGTGATTAGAATATCGAAATCGTCTTCTGACTGATGCATCAATGCCCTTAATGTTTTATGTAGAGATTTTCTTAACAAACTAGGAATTCCTACTGTTGCTTTAACCATATCTTTTAAACTTCGTTTTCACAGTATTTATTTGTGAATAATAAATTACTGGCAATTCTTTTGATAATCTCCGTGCTAGCTAATGTTTACTTAGCTTATTTATTGTCTCACGTAATGCAGACTCAATACATAGGTTATGCTAGGAATATTTCTACTAATTCTTTTGCAAGTTCTTACTCTTCAATCAATTCTCATACATCATCTTTTACGCGTTCCGTAAAATTGGTCTTAACACATGATTCTAAAGTCACTTTCTCTCTAGTTAATAACGGTAACAATATAACTTATGCACTAGTAATAATAACATTAATACACGAAGGACATCATGAAGAAAAAGTAATAATCTTAACGATTCATAATGCATCTGTTACTAGAGAGTTAGATAAAGGTGTTTATAAAGTAGAAGAGGAATTCAGTGTGGTTTATTCTGGGTACTTAAATATAAGTGAAATTTCCGTTAATATTAGTGTAAGTTCGATTGATGAAGAATAGGATACATTGTTATACATGAGATAGAATTTTTATAACATAGATTGATTCCTGATAAGTAAAGAATTACATATAATATTAAGTAAAAACTAATGAAAAATCATCAAAAATCATTGAGAAAGATACGCTATTTACCTACTAATATGGGTAATACGAAAATTGCAAACATTAAATTAAAGAATACAATAATCGTTATAATAGTATATAACTTATTTCTTTCTACAGCAAATTGGATAATTCCTAAGAGTACTCTGATCACGGGAGTTGCTATTAAGATCATTAGTCCTAAATATATATAATCTAGAGGACGAAGGGTAGGTAACCCCGAAGGAATTTCGTATGGCATAAAAATGGAACTGTTAACTATTGAGTTAGGAGATGCTATCTGAGTTATGCTAAATCCGTTTGAACCTTGAAAAGTAAAAAGGAAGATTATGCCTAATACTATAAATATTGCACTTAGTACTACTCCTATTCTTAAAGCGTACCCTATAATGTCATTAAAATCCAAACCCCATCCCTCTTATTATCATTTGTATTCCTAAAAATATCAGAATCGCTGTAAAGATATATCTTATGGATTTATTGGTAATTCTTACTAAAATTTTAGTTCCTATATAAGCTCCTATAAGAACTCCAATAGCTGTTCCAGCGGATAGGAAAGGCTGAATATACCCAAATAACCAGTAAATCGAGCTACCAGTAGCTGCTGTAACCCCTATCATAAAATTGCTAGTAGTGGTACTTACCTTCATAGGTAAGTTCATAGCCCAGTCCATACCCAGAACTTTTAACGCACCCGATCCTATTCCTAAAAGTCCTGAGATAAACCCTGCAAAAAACATTATTATTTCCCCAAGCCACCATCTTATTCCTATATATTCGACCTGCCTATTTAGGGCGGTGTCATAATATTTTCCGTATAATCCGAATACCTTAGTAGTCCAGTCCGGTTTTACGGCTTTGGGAAGTTCATATTTAGATTTAGATATCTGGACAAAAACTTGCGAGAGTAAGACTATACCGAAAACTATGTATATGATAAACAGTAAGTTGTGCGAGTAAATATAGGCTGTCGTTAGGGAACCCACAATAGAACCAGAAGTAGTTGCTATCTCTAATCCCATTCCTATTCTGATATTAGTGATTCTATCTTTAATGTATGCGCTAGCAGCACCGCTAGATGTTGCTATTGTGGAAATTAAGCTAGCTCCTGAAGCATAAACTATAGGAATTCCCATGTATAAGGTATAAATAGGGACAAGAAATGTTGCTCCACCTAGGCCGGTTAATGCACCAAGAATACCAGAAAGAGCACTTATAATTACTATCGTAATAAAAAACTGTAATGGCTCTAACATACTTTAATACTCTAATCTATTGGTTTTAAGATTGTCACCTCTTATTTATATTAGCACTCTTTAATTAAAATCTTATAAAAATTACAGTTTGGAATTTTAATAAAATAACGATCATAGTGACGCTTTTATGAAAATTAAGAAAAAATTTTAATTCACTAATAGGAATGTGAGTTATCGAAATGTTAGTTGAGTTATTTTTGGTTTTGCTATTCTTATCAGCGATAGTCGCAGGGTTACTAGGGAGTTTGACAGGTTTGGGTGGAGGAGTAGTATTAACGCCAATATTAGTTCTATTTTTAGGCGTTCCAGTGCCTTACGCAGTAGGAACAAGCCTAATTTCTACAATATCTACTTCAGCCTCTTCAGGATCTAGATATCTAAATGCTGGAATAGCTAATATGAGGATTGCTATATCTCTAGAAATAGCTACAACTGCTGGTGCTATTACTGGTTCATTCCTAGAATTTTTAGTTGAAAAGTATAAGTTATTTACAGTTTTGGACATAATATTCGGTATAGTATTAATATTTTCAACTATACCTAATTTTATAAGAATGTCTAATGAGGTTCCAGCATATGTAAGTCCAGACGGTTTATCAAAATTAATGAAGTTACAAGGAGAGTATTACGACGAAGCTTTAAGACAAAAGATCCGTTATCATGGAGTAAGATATCATGTTGGGATAGCTGGAATGTATATCGCTGGACTCGTTTCAGGATTATTAGGTATAGGCTCTGGTGCATTAAAAGTATTAGCTATGGATTTTGGAATGAACCTACCTTTTAAAGTAAGTACCGCTACTAGCAGTTTTATGATTGGTGTAACAGCGGCAACTAGCTCAGGAGTATATTGGGCACTAGGTCTCATAGATCCAATAATAATCGCGGCTACCGTCCCTGGTGTATTTTTGGGTTCTTCGTTAGGAGCAAGGTATTTAAACAGATTTTTGAGTAGAAGGTTAAGGCAAATATTTACTTTAGTACTAGTAGCTCTTGGAATCCAGCTAATTTTGAGGGGGCTTGGTATTTTTGGATGAAAGGAAGGTCATAAGTTCAACACTTAGATACGGGGTTATAATATCTTCTATACTAATTGTAAGCGGAATGCTAATTTTCGTAGTGTTGCACAATAACTCCTCTGTTAACATATACGCATATAATACATCAAATATTAATGATATCTTTAACCTTAACAATCCTTTGAATATTTCTCTTTACGGTCTAATTGTATTAATCTCCTTGCCCGTTCTAATAGTCGGAGAACAAATAATAATATATTCTACGGAGAGAGATAAGATCTATATACTTATTAGTTTAGTAGTTTTGTCGTTATTGATCTTTGCGATAATTATAATGCCTAGATTGTTGCATTAAGATAGGTTTTTCTTCCTTCTACTTCCCTATTTTATGTTAAATTTAATTCCTTAGTCGTTTTATTATAACGTGTGAAACTACTGGGCTTAGTAACGCTTCTCTCATTTTTGATAACTCTATCTATGTTATCTACTGGAGTCTCCTCTTCAGTTGCTGAAACAATATTTTATAACGGGACTGTAATAATAAGGACTTATAATCAATCAGTAGTATATCTTCCATTGCAAAACATAACTAGATTACAGGCTAGTTCTCATTTCATATTGCAGAATAATAAGGTTCTTCTAGCTAATCCCAATTCTGTTCTAACTTATCAAGCTAAAATTAACGGAGTAATAAAGATTTCACAACCTTATAACTCCTCAATTTGTATTATACTACCTTATCAGACTCAGTTACTATACTTGTATCCAGCCCCAATATCATCTACCATAACACAAAGCGGCTTTCTAAATCTTACTTTCTATGGTTCAAATATAACTATAGTGTTTTCACCTTCTGTTTCAACTTTGAAGTATAATCAAAATGCAAACGGGCTTTTTACTATTTTAGTAGTGTTACTGATAATAAGCGTAACTTCCACAATAACACTTGCTTACTTACTACTCAAAAATTTTAGAAAAGAAAAAGTCAGGGAAAATCTAGATAGTGTGGAAGTTGAAATAGATAATAATAATCTAGATGAAAGAGACAAAATAGTTCTTGAAGCAATAAGACAAGGGGCAGATACTCTAGCTAAAATTAGTAAGATAACGGGACTGCCTAGAACTACGGCCTATAGGAGGGTTAAGAAACTAATAAGTCTTGGATACGTTGAGGAAATAAGAGAGAGGAATAAAATCAGATACGTTGCAAATAAAAATGTAGGTGATAATAATAATATATGAAAATAATCCAACTCGTAAATCGAAGACCAGTCACAGCTAATTCCGAAATAAGCATCAAACAAGCCGCAGAGATAATGAAAAGGGAAAGCGTAGGTTCAATAGTAATTACTGACAAAGATTATAATCCAATAGGTATAGTGACAGAGAGGGACATAATTTATGCAATAGCTGACGGGATTCCTCTAGAATCTTCAATAGACCAGATAATGAGCCAAAACCCCGTTACTGTTGATGGTGATGCTGACATAAGCGAAGCTGTGGCACTAATGAGTTCAAGAGGAATTAGGCATCTCGTAGTCCTAAATAAAGAAGGTAAAGTAGTAGGTGTGATTTCTATTAAGGACGTCGTTAAAGCTGTAGGTAGCATAGCACTTGATCTAGCCTTTTGGTAATTAGAATTATTTTTAATTAAAAATAAACTTTAACTAGAAAGGTTTTTATATTTAGATAATTAATAATTAATAGCTATGGTAAACCTAAAAGGTACTAAAACAGCTGAAAACCTTAAACATGGCTTTATGGGAGAGTCGATGGCTAACAGACGATATCTCTACTTCGCCAAAAGAGCGGATGAAGAAGGCTATCCAGAAATAGCTCAGTTATTAAGGAGTATTGCCGAGGGAGAAACAGCCCACGCTTTCGGTCACCTAGACTTCATAAGACAAGGAGGGTTAACAGATCCAGCTACTGACAAGCCCATAGGAACTTTAGAGGAGATGTTAGAATCTGCAATCGCTGGAGAAACTTACGAGTTTACCCAGATGTACCCTGGTTTTGCTAAGGTCGCGAGGGAAGAGGGATTCAATGAAGTAGCCGAGTGGTTTGAGACCCTTGCGAGAGCAGAGAAAAGCCATGCTGAAAAATTCCAGAACGTACTTAAGATGTTAAAGGGAGAGCAATGAAACTGGTGTTGAACCCAGAAGACAAGTCTTTTTTTGATACTTCTTTAATCACATCAGAGTTTGTGAGACAAGCCTCTATTTGTCACGGGTGTAGGCTTTGCTTTAACTACTGTTACGCCTTTCCGAAACTTTTTAAGCTAACCGACTCCAAGGGACCCAAAAACCTGACATATGAGGATGCCGTTGATATTGCGTCGGAATGTTTCCATTGTAAAATGTGTTATACAAACTGTCCTTACACACCACCACATGAGTTTGAAATGGACTATGCCGACTTAATGGAATGGGTTTGGTTAAGTTATAAGGGCAGAAAGCCGTTAACGCTCAGGGAATTTTTAAACGAGATGCTCGACTATACTAAGATAGGTAGAGGCTTCATTGTTAAGATGTATCCGCATAGTAGGAGGCTTATGGGAATAAGTGATGACGCACCGATGCCGGAGATGAAAAAGGAGTTATTTACTTTCATAGCAAAACCCGTGAAGGTTGAAAAACCGATAAAGAAGGTAGCCCTTTTCCACACTTGTTTAGTGGAGAACTTTAACCACGAGGTCGGCGAAGCATTGCTTGAGGTTTACGGAAATCTGGGAATAGAAGTAAAGATAGTCAAGGAGTTCAAATGCTGCGGAGCACCTATGCTAGATGTAGGTGACGTGAAGAGGCTAAAGGAGAATGCCGAACATAATTATGCGTTAATGCAAAAACTTGTCAGTGAAGGCTACGATATAGTGTCCCCTATCCCAACTTGTACGTTAATGCTATCCAAGGAATACCCGTTAATATTTGGTAAGGATGAGATAAAGGTGTATGACTCGCTAGAGTATTTATTAAAGCTGGAACGTGAGGGAAAAATACAAATAAAAGGGAAATTCCCTAAGTCTGTTTTCTACCATCCGCCGTGTCACTTGAAATATCTGAAAGTGGGTTACAGTGGGGTGAATTTAGTAAGGAGAATGGGAGCCAAGATAGAGATCTCAGACAAGGGTTGCTCTGGAATAGATGGGGGATGGGGATTGAGAAATTATGAGAAAGCTAAAAATGTAGGGAGTAAAATGATGACTGCATTTAAGGAGAGTAAGGCTGAAGTATTTATGACCGAGTGCCCACTAGCTGGGCTTCAAATTACTAAAGCGAGCGGAAGAAGACCCCTTCACCCATTAGAAGTTATAAGGGAGGCGATGAAAAATGGGTAAAATAACTCTTCATGATATAATTCCTTGGAACGATTACGCAAAGATCAGAATGGAGAGGGTTAAATTCATAGTTAAGGTAAAAAGTAGAAGAAGGATAGATTTAGGAAATAGGTTGACACTTCTTTTCGAGAACAGAGATACTGTACTACAACAAATTCAAGAGATGGTCTATCTTGACAGGCTGGAGAAGAAAGAAGATATCGAGAGAGAAATAAAGATTTACAGTGATTTACTGCCTTGCGGAGGTAAAATAAAGGCTACTCTTTATATTAACGCCTTTGACCAAGAAGACTTGTTGAAGGTCTTTAAGGAGCTAAAGGGTATATATAACTCAGTGTTTCTGAAAGTAGGTGATAAATTAATTCAAGGAATGCCGGAAGCCGGTAGAGAGCAAGGTGAGGCTTTTAGTACGGTACAGTACTTGACTTTCGATTTAGAAGGGGCTAAAAGCGACGATATAGAGGTTCATGTAATTCACGAAAACTACCGTGTATCGAAGAAGTTAGATGTAGATTTGGCTAGAGAACTTATCAAAGAGGCTTACGAGGAATGCTAAAATATTTTTATAATCTCGATTATTGAAAGACATTGGTTTAAATAAAATTTAATAATACTTATGTGTAATCTAAACTATTTTTAACTTCTACTTGTCAACATTTATATACTATTCTGAGAGAAAGGTGATTTATGAAATACGTAGTAGCTTATGACGGATCTGAGTATTCAAAAAAAGCAATATCATTTTTACTTAAAATATTAAAGAAGGAAGACGAGGTCTATTTAGTGACAGTAGTTAAAGAACCTCCTAAATCTCCAGAGCAGAAAATAATTGAGGAACGAAGTAAGGCGGAAGAAGTACAGAAAGAGGTTATGAAGGAATTATCCGATTTTAAAGTAAAGGCAGATATATTAGAAAGTTTAGACGTACCAGATGCAATAATAGAATACTGCAGTAAAATAGGGTGTGATATTATAGTTACCGGTAGTAGAGGATTGACTGGATTAAAGAAGATAGTTCTAGGTAGCGTTTCTCAAGCTATTTTGAATAAATCTCACGTACCGGTACTGGTAATAAAGTAGTCCTCAGTCGATAAATAATATATTAAACAATATAATTTTTTATATTGTATAACGTAAAACATTCTTTATATGGATATTCAAGTTAGAACACATACGGCATTGCATATAGTGAAGGGTGCTTTGAGGAAGGTTTTGGGAACTAAGTGGACGGCAAGCACTTACGCTAACGGTAACCACGGCAGGATAACAGTCGTGTCCGAAAGAAAGCCCACAGATGAAGAAATGGAAAAGGTTTTCCAGTTGGCAAATTTCAAGGTAAATGAAAACATTCCAATAATCATAGAGGAATTATCTCGAGAAGAAGCTGAAAGGAAATACGGTGACGAGATCTACGATCTCTTCCCTGTTCCATCAGAGGTTAAAATCCTAAAAATAGTCATTATCCCACCTGACTGGAATATAAACGCATGTAACAAAGAACACACTAAGTCCACTGGAGAGATAGGTAAGATCATAGGAGATAAGTGGAGGTACAGAAACACAAAAAAGTTGTTGGAGGTATCTTTTGACATAGAGTAATGAGTAATTGTCCTAAGTTTATAGTTCTTCAAAGTTAGGGTTTCCGTAAGAGATTTTAGCGTGTAGATAATTTACTAGATTTTAAATACTATATAAAATATATAGTTGACAATAGCCTATATTTTCAAATATAAACTACTAAGGTAAATATTATATTTATGTATCGAGTGTAGAAATTCGAAATGTCAAATAATCCCTTTAAGAATATGGATTCTCTAAAGTTAACATTCAACCACATAAAGGTATGGTATACAGCCGGAATGGGTTTTTTTACTGATGCCTATGATTTATTAATTATATCCTATATCTTGGCTACGTTTGTAGATGCGTATAAATACCTCGGAATGTCAATGCTCGGCTTCACAAATTATTTAGTAGGCCCTAATAGCGCCTATTGGACCGGTCTTCTGGCTTCATCAGCGATAATAACTGCTGTAATTGGCCAACTAATCTTCGGATTTTTAGGAGATAAATTAGGTAGGAAAACCGTATACGGCGTTGAGGCATCTTTGCTAACAATTGGTGCTTTGTTAAGTGCATTTGCATGGAACTTACCTTCGCTCATATTCTTCAGGTCTATAATGGGAATAGGAATAGGTGGAGACTATCCAATATCTGCTACAATAATGAGTGAATACGCAAACGTGAAAGATAGGGGAAAGTTAATCGCCTTAGTCTTTGCTAACCAGGGCTTAGGTTCAATAGCTGCACTTGCTGTAGGTGTTATATCGGCCACTATACTTCCTCCCGATATAGCTTGGAGAGTAATGGCAGGAGTAGGAGCTATCCCCGCAGCAACGGTAATATATCTGAGGAGGAAAGTCCCAGAGACTCCTAGATACTCTCTTTTAGTTAAGGGTAGCACAGAAGAAGCTAAGAAGGCAGCTAAATTTTTAGGAACTGATATTGAGGCAAACTCTAACGTGAGAAGCGGACATAAAGGAGTTAATGAGTTCTTATCTACTTACTGGCCCGTTCTGATAGGGACTGCCGGATCGTGGTTTTTAATAGATATAGCCCTTTATGGAACTGGTGTATACTCTTCTTCGGCTTTAGCTCCAGTGTTCGGGAGCCCGTTCCCTTCCCATGCAACCACATTATCTCTAGGCGAGTTTCAGTCCGATTTAGCTAAAGCATTGTTCTTAGGTGGAGTACCTTTCTTAGCAGGATTACCAGGCTACTTTACTGCTGTTGCTTTGTTAGATAAGCTCGGTAGAAAATTGATACAACTTCAAGGATTTATCGTTCTGGCAATAATTTATGTTGTGGTAGCTTCAGTTATGGTGGTGAAAGGGACAAAGGTAGAAGGTTTCACTATAGCTCCGACGTTAGCGTTTATCATTTACTCCTTATCTTTCTATTTTATAGATTTTGGTGCAAATACTACTACATTTGTAATCCCAGCTGAAGTTTATCCAACTAAATTTAGAACAACTGGTCATGGTATATCAGCAGCTTCTGGAAAGTTTGGTGCTGCAATAGCCACATATTTATTTCCATCATTATTAGCTGCAATAGGGATAAAGGAAATACTTATAATGCTCGCAATACTGAGCGTGATAGGAGCCATACTAACGTATGCACTTATTCCAGAGCCTAAGCTGAAACCCCTAGAGGAAGCCTCAAGGGAAAAGATAGAAGTGTCTCAGTGACTTACTTTAATTTTTTCATATAAAGTCTGTTACGCCCCGATTTATTTAGGTAAACTGAAAAGTCTCACCGAAAAACTCCTTTTCTACTCGCTCCTCATGATCCTTAAAGTTAGTAGTAATACTAGATTAACCGATATTATGTTAAGACCAGCTGCTAATATAAGCATGATCTAAAAGTTCTTGCGATCGAATAATGGTCTTTTTTCATATTATCATTTTTATTTTATCCTAAACTGTTTCTTCTCCCTCAATAATAAGTACTCATAAAAACACTTAGTTAGTATTATTTCTTGAAAGTAAACTCAAGGCTTAAGACAAAGGGTCGAGTTGTAGAATACATTCTCTATATAGTTTATCCTAGAAAGAAGTCCTCGGACAACATTTGAGAAGAAGCAATGGAGATGAGTATTAGGTGATCAGTCAGGATTTACTACATAAATTGTTAAGTTTAATTTAAAAGATTTTTGTCTAGGACTCACTTCCTTATTTTTCTATCCTTTCTGGTTTCTAAACGGAATACATTAGTGAGCTTTTAGTTTAACGTTTTTATATTACTTTACTTAAACGTTTTGTGATATGATAAAACTACATTCGGTAATTCTTTTAATACTTTTTATGATAAATCTGTTAACATTCTTTGGCATATCTACAAATACTTATGCATCTTATGTAGGACCAGATATTGGGAACTCACAACTTATAGGCTATTTGAACCCTCAACAACCAATATGTATAGGCATCCTCATACCGCCTAAAAATATGAATGAACTTTACTTATTAGCTCAGGAAGTAGCTTACCATCAGATAAAGCCAATTCCTACTCCGGAATTATTTTCAATGTTTGCCCAAAAGGATAAGGAGGATCAGATAATAAAATTCTTGAATGAAAATGGTTTCCGACTTGTCTATAAGAGTCCCTTCGCCATTATAGCTGAAGGATATGTATATCAAGTAGAAGATGCGTTCCATACTAAATTAGCTCTATATAAATATGGTAATGTTTTCTATTATATGCCTGTGACAGAACCAATAGTTCCGTCCGAATTTAGTGGTGTTATGATTCAAGGTCTAACTAACTATACTAACGTAAACTATCAACTAAACCTGATCGAGTTAGGAAAAGTAAAGGGGAATACTCTCATACCTTATATTAATTCCGCAATAGCTAACGTGACTGGGTTTAAGTATCTATCATTCGCCGCTAATATGTACACTCCTCAAGATATAGTTGGTGCTTATAACATTACACAAGGAGGAAAGAATGTAACAATAGCGATAATTGATGCTTACGGGGATCCAACAATATTACAAGACCTTGCTTTATTCGATAAGGAGTTTCATTTACCTTCAGCTAATATATCCATTATTCCAATAGGTCCTTATCATCCTATTTTCGGTTTAACTACTGGTTGGTATTTGGAGACAGCTTTAGATGTTGAAACAGCTCATTCTATAGCTCCTTTTGCACACATCGATTTGGTAGTCCCGTCGAGTGATACGTTTATCCCTGAGGCAATAGATTATATTGTCTCTAATGATGTTGCTCAAGTAGTGTCGATGAGTTTTGGTATTCCTGAGAACGTTTTAGGTGCATCTGGACTGTTTATCGTTTTACAGGGAACAGCTTATCCAAATACACCATATTGGGATTATTACTTCGCCTTAGGAACTGTTGAAGGAATAACCTTTCTGGCATCATCTGGCGACGAGGGTGCAACGGCAGGAGGGCTTTCAACTTATAGTGGTGTATCTTATCCAGCCACAAGTCCTTTTGTAACTGCTGTAGGAGGAACGACATTATTCGTTAACGTGACATCAGGGTATTTATCGACAGAAAATTCTACGGCAACTTACGGGTATGAAACAGCTTGGTCTTTTGATAACATGTTCTTCTTCCCGTATGTAGCCTCTGACGGAGGTTATAGCGAAATATATCCTAAACCATGGTACCAAATAATGATCAACGGTTCAACTAGGTCAAGTCCAGATGTAGCAGCTGTTGCTAATCCCTATACTGGCGAATTAGTATATGTTTTAGGACAGAAGGTAGTAATAGGAGGTACTAGTTTATCCTCTCCTATATGGGCTGGTATTATAGCGGATATAATATCTCAGACTCATAAACCAATAGGGCTCTTGAATGACATACTTTACTGGATATACTCTAACTCCACATTATATCAGAAAGCTTTCCATCAAGTTACATTTGGGTTTAACGGGCTATATACTGCTCATTCAGGTTATAACTTAGTAACTGGGTTAGGATCTCCTGATTATTACTGGTTACTTAAGGCTGTTGAATATTATGAATCGATACCAAGGCTGGACGTATCGGTCACAGCTGTGGAACCTAACGTTCAATATCCATGGTTTATGTATAATTCTACGTTCATGATTATTTCTAAGGTATCCTATCCTAATGGAACCGAGGTTACGAACGGAAGCTTTAATGCTTACATATATACGACCAAGGGATTACTTACCTCGTTACCTCTGATCTTTAACGGCTCTTACTGGGAGGCAGTATACACAATTGAACCCACCAATCCTCCAAACATATGGTATATAGTAGTGAACGGAACAGTTGGCAAATTAAGCGGAGTCGGAGCTTATGAGATAGACATAGGTCTCTCAGTTAACATAATTTCACCGGTGCCTTTCCCCTACGGTCTATCTATACCGCCTAACTCTCCATTTTCTATCGAAGCTTGTGTGTATTATCCAAATTTAACCCCTGCCAATGTATCCTTAGAAGCTCATTTCGTTCAAAATAATGCTGTGGTATATAACGTAACGCTTTTACCTACTTCCACTCCAGGTTTATATAAAGGGGTATTTGCTGTAGTCACTCCGTCTAAAGAAGGAGTTTTTGTAATGTTTGTTAATGATACCTACGGCAGTGCATTCTCTTATGAGACCATAGGAGGGCTTAACTTGATCACTTGTATTCTCACTCCTATTGATGATGGATTTCCATCAATTTCACTTAGTCAGAACGTTACCATATTAGCTTTTACATATGATCAATCTGGATTAGGTATATTCACAAGTAACGTAACGGCATATATATACTCGCCTAAGGGGAATTTAGTTGGTAAAGTGAACCTAACACCTGCAACTGAAGCAACCCAGTTCGGCGTCTACAATTTGTTCGGTTTCCAAGAGGGTAATTTTACTGTCCCAGTGAATGCTTCACCAGGTTTCTATAGAGTAGTAGTAGTAGGGTTTTATAACGGGTCTATAGGCTTAGAAGAGATGAATTATACAACTTACTTCTATGTTTCTCCCTCAACTGCATCTGTAGATGTTAAAAGCGTAGGTCAAGTATTCGAAGGCCAATACATAAAAGTCTATGCTAATATAACTTATCCTAACGGAACCGAGATAACTACTGGTATATTTACAGCTACACTAATACCATATCAGAACGAGAATCAACAGATTTTTTTAGAGTCTGAAAACGAGGTTCCACTTCAATATAACTCTACATTGAAAGAGTGGGTGGGTTTACTTAGAGTGCCGGGAGGTATAAATGCTACTGTATATACTGGGAACTCTATATACTCTCTAGCTGGTCCTTGGAAAATAGCTATATCCGGGGCAAGCTATAATGGGTACAACTCTCTATCTTATGGAGGGTATGTTCAGGTTGAACCTTATGTTTATTTGCCATCACTAAATCTAGGCTCATCAAAAATAATATATTTACCGTTGATAACTGAAGTAAATGGTACTTATGAGATTCAAGGAGTTTATATTCCAGCTCTAAATCTCTCAAACGGAAAATATATGATACAGAATTCAATAATAGGTTCCCTAGTATCTCAGAACTCAACTGTGATTGTAGAGGGATCAACAATATCAACTATTACTTCTTTAAATTCTAATTTAGAGTTAATAAATACGAAAATAGAGAATAATCAGGTAGGAATATACTCAAAGGGTTCTAATATAACATTAAGTTCAGTAACTTTTGAGAATATAAATCTAGCTCTGAAATACGTAAATAGCAGTATAGTTACATCCGGTACGAGTTTTATAAATGTTAGTAAAATAAGCAACTTCCCAACGCCTCAACTTTCCTACCCCAATCAAATCGCCTATCCTACGTCCTACATATTGGCTAATATAACCAATTATAACACCACTGTGTTGAAAATCATAAAAGTTCTAGTGGATGGTAAACCGGTGAACTTTAGTGTAAGTCAGGGAATTAACGGAGTAGAAGTTAAGATACCGTTTAACTCAACCGAGATGCCTTCTGGAGTGAATGCTGTCTCACTCAAGGTTTATAATGGTATGTATTACGATCTTTCCTTTAGTGTAGATAATCAATATCCGTTCCAGAGTTTATCGTCATCAGTAGCTTCTTCGGTAAGTTCAACTAGAACATTAGCGTTGTCGTTAGGTTTGGTAGCTATAATCTTGTCCGTCTTAGCTATAATTATAACCTTTAGGAAGGGAGGTGGTAAAAGTGATAAATGAAATGAGAAAATTCTTTGTTTCATTTTTAGTTTTTCTTATAGTTTTTTCTCCTACATATTACTCTCTAAATAGTGTAAATATTCATGAAAATACCTTAACAATCTCTAGGCCTCAACTCTTTTATAACATCACCTCGCCTATCCTTAAAGGGTTTACAGACCCTAAGTATTACTCCTTCCAGGCCTACGAGGTAAAGCCTCCTAACGTTACACCAGTTATAATTCATGTAGCCACCAATGCAATATTTAATAACACCGGTTTGACGCCAGAGAACTTCACCATTAAGGTTCCTAATGGTAGTTATAGCATGGTTATAATGAACGTGAGTATTTCGGAAAGTAACGGTACTCAATACGATAGGCAGGTTTACATATTTATTAATGGTGTCCCTATATTTTGGGGCTCTACTCAAGAGATCAATAATTCTACCGCTTCTGTAGACTTAACCATGTTTGAGAACTTATTAGTGGGCAGAAATGTTACGTTTCAAGCCGTTATAGAGAACTTCTATGATGCTAAGCTAAACATAACGGGTGTTTACCATCTTAATATTACTCTATTATTGTATCCCGGTATCGAACCCAAGGGCTTACCTAATATGTTTATCCCTCTCTTCGTGTCTAAGTACAACTACTCTTATATCATTCTCAATCCTTTAAATCCCTCCACTAGCCAAATAGTTAATATTCCTAACGGAACATATATGATGAAACTACTGATTTATGAAGAAGGAGGAGGGCTTGACGAATTCTGGTACACCAATGAGCCTGCTACAAGAAGTATTGAAGTATATTACAATGGTAGCCTTGTCGGTGTGGTAAACCCGTACCAAACTATCTATTCTGGAGGAATAGATCTATTCTGGTGGAAACCTATGCCATCCATTAATGCCTTAGCATTTCATACACCGTATATAATCGACCTTACTCCTATGTTAGCTCTAGGTAATAAAGGTGTTATTACGGTTCATGTCACAAATCTAAGGGAGGCATTACAGATCACTGGGTCTACTGCTTTTGATTGGGATATTGCAGGCGTATTAATGCTATGGGTTAACACTTCTAATCCACTTATCTCAGGCAAGTTATTAACGAGCTATACAAGATACGTAGACTCTACGCCCATATTTACTGCTGGGTTCTCAGGAATATATTACCAAGAGGTAGGGAACTACCTCGTAAATTACTCGGCAGTTTTGAAGTTTAAGAGCGGTACTGAATATTCTCTAGTGACACAAGAAGGTAGGTTTACTGCATATCAGACTTTTAATAATATATATGAGAAAGCTTATCTAGATGAAACGTTTAGCGAATATTCACTAGAAAGCGGATTAGTAAACTCCTCAATGGTCATAAGAGGCAACTATCCTATACTGTTACAATTCTCGGCGTTTGCAACTCCAATATCCAATCCCAATGTAATTCCTTACAACTTGACTTATATTCAGAACGGTACACTATCATTAGGATTATATTACTACTTTAGTACCTCCTATTCTTCGAGTAATAATACTATGTGGATCAAAGAAAATGAGACAAGTATAGGAGGGTTCAGTGGCATCTTAGAGATTATAAACAAATATGGCGGGGCATTACTAGTAAGCCTTACATCTAATAATGCCCTAACTGAAAAGAGCCTTACCGCCAAGTTCCTAGTTAACGGTGAAGGCTATGAAGAGTTATTTAACGCTGAAGCTTCGCAAAACAGTACCACTAATTTAGCTGGCTACTACATTAAGATCTCAGTGAACTATATTCCGATTAGCTAATTTTTCCCTACTAACGTTTTTTGTCTGTTTTGATAAACTTAAAATTGTAGAATAGAGATATTTCTTATGTCAAAGATTTCTCAAATAGAGCCTATATTATTAGCTCATCCCGAAAAAGGGAGTGCCACATGGGCTTCAGTGATGATACTTGTAAGAGTAGTGACCTCAGATGGAATGATAGGATATGGAGAAGCTGTCCCTACACTTAGAGTTATTAACGTATATAATACTATAAAACAAGTAGCTAAGGGTTATATAGGAAAAGAAGCAGAGGAGCCTGAGAGTTATCATAGACCCTCCAAAAAAACCTATTAATAATACAGAAGGAACTACGAGATTAAACAAGAAAAAAACACTACCTAGAATCATTACAAAAAGTACCGCAGAAGTAATCCTCTCCCTGCCCAGTTTGTCCGAAATATAACCGATAATAGGTCTACTAATACCGCTGAGCAAGGGAAAGATTGTAACTAATAAAACGAGGAGATCTTTGGGAGAAAGTGCGGAAAGAGAGGAAGAGAGAACAGTTAGGGGCACGGCTGACGTTGCAAAGGAGACGTATATTAACCACCATGTGAGTGTTCTGACCACTTTAGTTGGCTTTTCACCCTTCACTTTCTTGGGATAATCTACTATAAATAATAAAACGGGCAGTATCATTAACTCTACGAGTCCAATCACAAGGGTCGGTAACCTGAAGTTTGTAGCTGAAGTAATAAAGGGATTTGCTATAGCTGAACCTAAGCCGAAACCTAAGGATACAAAGCCCGTTGCAAATCCTCTCCTCGTAGGAAACCACTTAACAGCTAGGTTAGCTGCTATCCCGTAAAGGATCCCTTCGCCGATACTCCCGAGAGACCAGAACACGTAAAATTCGTAAATGGAAGAGCTAAAAGATGTCCCCAAAAAACCAAATGCCGAAAGTAAAGCCGAGATAATACCTATTCCTTTAGGTCCCCTATAATCAGCAATACCTCCCCCTATAATCTGGAAGGTCGTAGAAAATACTGTAAATAGAGTGAAAGCTACCTCGATCTCTACCAAGGAAGCATTAAACCCAGACTTAAATAACGGTAGGAGTGCATTCCAGGCATACTGATAAAGAGAGTTAAATGACATTACCACAAACCCTATTACTATTATAAATGTTCTACTCCTAACCATTTACTTCCTTACTTCTATTTTGCGACAAAGTTTTATATACGGTTGTTGATAGGTTTTCAAAGTGGGTTATAAATCAAGACTCTATCATATAGGTAGGTGGAGATACTATTTAAGGGCAAGGTACCACCTGATGATGAGTAGGAAAATGGCAATAAAAGTGGCTAAGAGGAGATGGTTAGATAAGTTCTAGCGAGCAATTACACCGGTGTGTGGTCTATACAATTTTACAATTTTATTGCTTAACACATTTTAATGACGAATTATAAAGATTCCATATGGCAAAAGTACTCTTCCTAATAATGTCAGATGATCAAAAGTTCGATATGGGAATGAGAATGGCATATAACAGTCACTTTAAAAAGAGATATGAAGATGTGAAAGTAGCCTTCTTCGGGCCTAGCCAAAAGAGATTGACGAAACTCGAAGGAGAAACTAAGGAAATGTTTCAGAAAATGCTCGAGGAAAAAGTGATAGATTCCGCTTGTATTGGTGTTGCAAAGAATGAGGGGTTAGTAGAGAAACTAACCGAAATAGGAATAAGGCTCGAGCCAATGGGAGACAGAGTAGCATATTATGTTAACAACGGATATGAGGTAATAACATTCTGACTGGGAAACCACAAGTGATTTTTCTATAGACCATATATTAAGATTATTGTGAATTTTTTGTAAAAATCTATTTAGCAAGAGGACATAAACCAGTCCTAATTTATGATTAATACTTAGTAAAAAACCTTATACCCTAATTTTTAAGATTAATTCTAGGATTAATAAAGATTATATACAGATAGAGATTATATAGATAAATTTAATCCGTAGAAAAATGGTACTTGTTATACTTTATAAATATCACAAAAAGTTCACAAGAATCTTCAAATTTTGAAAGAAGGAAAACACTAACTTTTTAAAAAAGATAGAAACAACATGAAAATTTTCTACAAGGCGCCGCGGGGTGGACTCGAACCACCGACCACCGGGTTTCTATGCAAAACCCGGCTAACAGCCCGGCGCTCTGCCAACTGAGCTACCGCGGCACCGCGTTATTTAATACATCAATTTAAACTTTAATGTTTTTCGATAAGTTTTCCAGCTACGAAACCGTTATGAAGTCTAAGGAGGGAATAATAATACTGATTAACATTTTGAAATCTTTGGAATTACATATACGTGGTACAAAATAAGTGACGAGTGAGTCATAAAGATATAATGAAGAGAAAGACTATTTAGAATTAATAGAGTAATTACTGTTCTATATATCATTTCTTTATCCAGCAGGCTACTCCTTATCTGTTTTCCTTAGTAAGATTAAACTCATAAAATTCTAGATAAAAATACTATAGTGTTAGTGTAGAATATTATACAATATCTGAACAAGTGTTTTCCTTATCTAAGCTATCCTCATTCTTTTCTCGTACTTTCTCAGCTATTGAAGCCCAGTCTAAGGAGTACGGAATAAATGTTCCTATAAGCGTTCTAAGAGAGGAGCAAATAGAATTTAAAGGACCTTATCCTCTCCTATTCTCATTTCCAGATTTTATAGCTATAAAATCTAACCCTTAATATCAATTGAATGAGTGTGGACAACAATTTCATTCATTTGAAATATTTACATTTATTATCACCCCC
>QEFN01000017.1 GCA_003086555.1 Sulfolobus sp. SCGC AB-777_G06
ATTGAAACACTTATTTACACTATAGATTTATTATTAAGGAGGTGATTTTGGGTCTACCGTGGAAGGGCGAAGGTTCCCATCTCATCGTCCCCACTATTGATTCGGGATTATATATGGTGGGCAGTCGAGTGGCTCAGAGAACTACTCCCATTTGAAAGGGGACTTTTATTGCCGAGCTTTAGTCCCTTGAAGGAAGGGAGAGATACTGATTGCTCCTCCCAAAGTCCCATTAAGCTAGGGAGGAGCGTCGTTAGTGTCACTAACAGAAATTTTGACGAAGAAGTATTTAAATATAAGGGGGCTATCCATCCCCGCTGGCGAGGCTTTCCGCCCCCTTAACCCCTTTCTTTGTAAAAAAGTATTCTTACCATTTCACCTGAACTATACTTATATTTTTTGACTTCTTCAGTCTTATCGAAGATATATAATTTCTCATGGTATATCAACAGAAAATCCCTCTTATCTTTTCTCCATACCTCTCTCGTTGTCTTCATTTTATGCTGTATTTTGATTACTTCTTCCCTCAATACGAAGCCTACTTGAAGAAGAGTCAGTAAGGCGTACGACGTAATCGGCACGTAATGTTTCTTTATCCTAGTGTCTCCCAACAGGACGGCGAACTGTTTTTCCTTTTTCAACACTCTGTATATCTCCTCACCGATTTCTTTTAGAGCCGAGATATAGTTTTCCAGCTTGGTATATGAAGACAAGTCCCCATCAATCCCGCTAGTATAATCTATTATATTAAAGTAAGGGGGATGAGTCACTACTAAGTCAACACTCTCGTCATCCAGTTCTGTCAGTTTTCTAGCATCTCCTATATACACGTCTACTTTAGCCTTTCTTATGTCCTCACAACTGACTTCTTCCAGAGAGTCATTGCATTCGTCTAAGTACTTTTCGAGCCAGTAAAGCCTGTGTAACGTTAGCATTACTGCGTTTATGTTCACATCTACAGAGATACAGTTCCTACCCAAAAGCTTAGCTTCTACACACGTAGTACCGCTGCCTACCATCGGGTCAAGGACTGTATCACCCACATCGGTGTACTTCAAAATTACTGCTCTGGGTATTTGAGGAGCGAAATTTCCCCGGTAGTCACCTTTATGAGTAGCCCAACTACCTCTTTTTGGGAAACTCCACACAGTGGTCGAGATGTTTGTAAGCTCATCTTCTTCAGGCTTTAGCCTATCCACCTTAATAGGGTCTAAGTGTATGGCGTTTTCTCCAAACTCGACTTTGTCATGTGAATTAAGGAATTTAAGGTAGTCGTCGAATGTGACTTTTTTCACAAGAACATGTGTAGAGAGGAGATTTTTATATTAGTCGTCTGAAAAAGAGAAAACACGAGGAGAGTCTACACGTAAGGTATTTCCCTGTTTAGGGGTCGGACTTTCATCGATGTTTCATGAATTTGTATTTAATCTCTCGTCCTCATTCCCCTTATTTCTATCCCCATGCCATCTACGGGAGTTAAACCACTCCCTTCAAGGATATGGGGAGCCTCATCGAACCCATCCTCCCCCTCACATTGCTCATCGAGTTCACTGTAGGGCTCTCTTCTACATGATAGGATGTAACTACAAAATTTATAAACTCTCATGAGAAGAGCTAGGAATGTTAAATGACATTAAATGACATAAAATTCACGGTTTATCTGAAATTGTTGTCAACGGCTAGGCATTTAAAAGTTTGAATATGTTTGCCCATTGTCTAATCTACGACAATGAATATGTATTATTATGCCTAAAATCACCTCTACTTATTACTGAGCTCTTAGAAGATATTATTTATCATTATAATCATTTTAAAAATGTTTTTATTTATACATTACATTTTTACCTGTCATAGTCAATTTTTCGTTACCAAGCAATAATTAACATATTTAACGTCTTCTTAGAAAACATTTGAATAAAATACATTTAACTTAGAAATACAACTATTATTTGAAATGTTAAAGACAATAATGTCCACAAACTTAAAGACATTAGACGTTAATTCAACTCTAAAAGATGCCGTAAGTCTAATGATTACTACGGGAGTAAGAAGAGTACCTGTAACAGTTGCGGGGAACATAATAGGAGTTATCTCAGCCAGAACTGTGATCAAGGAAGCCTTAGGCAAACAGAACTGGACCGAAGAAAAACTCTCGGATATAGCGAAACCTGCAATTAGTGTAGACCCCGAGACGTCATTTAGGGATGCTGCAAAACTTATGGTAAGGCTCGGAATAGGCTCTCTAATTGTGAAAGGTCAGGGAATAGTTACCGAACGTGACTTAGCTAAGATTATTCCTAGAGTAAACATTCCCGCAATGGCTATAGGGAGTAGCAACGTGCTAACATTGAACTCCGACTCACCTGTTACTGACGCAGCAAAACTAATGGTTTCTTTAGGGATATCCCACATACCCGTGATCTCTGGTTCTGACATTATAGGAGTTGTATCGCTAAGGGACGTACTTAAAGCGTTAAATGAGAACGCTATGAGTAATAAGCTGGGAGATTTAATAGGTAAACAGCAATTGGTTTACGCTAACGAAGATGCTACAGTGGCGGATGTAGCGAACTTGATAACCATGAAGAATGTAGGGTCGGTGTTACTCTTCGATGGAGAGCCAAAAGCCCCTAACTTGAGGGGCATTGTCACCGAGTGGGATCTCGTGAGGACGTACGCCAGTATGGTTAGAGCTCATGTGTTGGTTAAGGCTGAAAGTAGCAAGATAAGGGGAATCGCAGCAACACTTATGGCGATGCCAAGGGTTTATGATGTTGCAGTAGTTTACGGACCCTACGACTTACTCGTAACTATCGACGTTGAAGATCCTGATCTTGTCGCTACTACAGTACTTAACTCTATAGCTAGCTTGTCCGGGGTCAAGGAGACTATGACTTTAATTGAAAGTGAAGTTATATGATTTTTCCATCCGCTTTGTTTATCGTTTCACTCCTTAACTTTCTACCATTCTCTTTCTGAGTATCAGAAGGCGTTTCAGTACTTCAGACTTAACCTTCTTCCACTCAGTTACGTTAGCCCTTATCTTCAGGGAAAGAATCACGTGCTCCTTATCGCTCTGTTCGCTCAGAAACGGTCCCTCTACGATTTCGTAACCTTTTAAAACCTCAACTATTTGTTGTTCTATCCTTTCTAAGTCCACTTTATTTAGGGGAAATTCGACCCTGATACTAACCACGAAATCCTTGCTGTACTTTGAAGTGTAATCGATAACACTTGATTCCAGTAGAATGTAGTTGGGTATCCTAATCTCCCTACCATTCTCTAGCAATATACGCGAAAAGAACAAATCTATCTCCACCACATCCCCTTCAATCCCTTGTTCGATGAAGTCCCTCGAGAAGTACTTGTATTGGGGAAAGAGGACTGGTGTATAGGTAATTTTAGTACTCATTATTCTCACGTGATCTCCGATTGAGATGTAACCAGTACCCATGATCAGTAATCCGGCGAAGAAGTTCTGTAACACGGGTTGTAACGCTAGACCTATTACTAGACCGGCGAAGGTTCCACCTGCAATCGCCTCTGCTGAGGTTACTCCGAAAATCGAGAAAGCTACTACGAAAATCACGATGTAACCTAAATACTTCACTACATTAGGAACCACTATCGATACGTTACCCTTCCCCTTCAATATATCTCTTAAACCGTCCGTGATAATTATTAGGAAGTATAACCCGCTTATTACCACACTAGCTACCTTAACCAGCAAAAGGAATTGTGGGTTTGATATGAACAAAGACATAACGTAATTTACGGCGATAAGAACGACGACAAGAAGTATACCTATGAGAAATTTCTTGTAAAATGCCATGTCTCATAATTTTTCGACGATAATTTAAGGTTAGTCATATCTCCCCTTGGTTTGCTTGGCCAACTCCAAGACCTCGAAGTAGAAGAAACCAAATATAAGGAATAACGCTAATACGTAATTAATTACGGGTGAACTCGTCTCTACTATTGAGTATACTAGGACTATGATACTGACAAGGAGAGCGGTAAATGATAAAGATAAATCTGCCCAACTCCTTTTAATAGCCCTCCTCAGCAATGATATGTCAGCGGAGATTGATATTAACAAATAAGTAAGCATAGAGAATTCTCCCAGCAAGTCGAAAGTTGTATAAACGCCCAAGAAGTGAATTAGGGCGAACAGTAATACAGAGTAAAACATTATCGAAGCTAACTCGGCGTTTAACGGTCTGCCGTTTGTTAAGTAAGATAAACTAGTAGGAACCATCTTCCTAATCCCCATTGCATAGATTACTCTCGACATAGCGATCACGTAAGCAATCCCACCTAATATTCCTCCATTTAATGCTGAGAAGAAGAGATAGGGAAAGAGGAAACTTACGTTCTCCTTCAGGATCATCACGAAATCAGTCCCGTATAGTGAGGTCGCGTAAAATAACAAGGCTGAAAGTAACCCACCGGTTAGAATAACGCTTATCGTAACAATCCCCAGTGTCTTTTTCGCGTCTTTTACCTCACCTCCCATGGGACTTATGTTTCCGTAACCAGAGGGAACTCCTATGGGAAATAGTGAGACCAGGAAGATATCTTGAGGGATTATAAGCTGAAATGTGTGATGAGGTTTCATTAAAAGTACTACAGAGCTAATCACGATTGCTGTTATCTCGGCTACGGATACGAACTCAGCGTACATCACGGAGACGTTAAGTCCCTTAAGTATTAGAAAAGAAGAGAATGCGATTATAGGTATACTTAACACGTCGTCTGGCAGCAATTGAGATGTCACACTTTTCAGTATGTATATAGAACCAGCAATCAGTGTCCCCGCGTAAGTAAAAGCATACATTAGGAATATCCACCCGGTTACCAAGCCCAACCTCTTTGTGAGAGAGAAATAAGCGTAAGTGAAGTAACCTCCTTCGTCGGAAAAGTCGGATGAGAGTTTGTACACCACTAAACCGTTTAGTAAAACTATTAGCGTGGCTATAATAGTCGCTATGGGGAGAAAAGTCCCTCCCATTTGCAGGGCAACTGTTCCGTAGGTTATCATAGACGTAAAAGGGGCTTGTCCGCCGAAGGAAAGAGAAAAAGCTTCGAAAGAGTTTAACCCCTTCCTATTCATTACAGACCTTCTGTTTATCCTTTACGTCGAATAATAAAAAACTGACTTAGAGTGTGATGTGAATACGATGTGACCTAGTCTGCGAATTACAGGTATCAAAAGGCTTATTATTATCTTCAGTCGTTAAGTCTATTGTGGAATCGGAATACTTGTTCGCTCTTCTAGAAATATTTATATTAATTTTTGTTGCCGAGATAGTGAGGAGTTATATGGGAAGATACGGTTTACCTCTCATTGTGGGGGAGATCATAACGGGGATCGTATTAAGCCCCTACGGATTTGGCGAAGTCTTTAACAGGATTTTGAACATGCCTTTGTTTACCATTAATGATTACTTATCCTTTTTAGCAGAATTCTCCATGATTCTGCTCATTTATTCTTCAGGACTTGAGCACGGGATGAGCACCTTAAAAAGCTCCGGAATTTATGGTATACTAGGGGCTCTTTTCGGAGCTTTAGTACCTTTCCTAGTCGCTCTGGCACTTCTCCCTTATCCACAGTCGTTGATTTTAGCCGTTTCGGTGGGTGCAACGAGTATTGCAGCAGTTTCATCAATATTAAAGGAGAGGAACGTGGAGGGAAGTATTTCAAACTTCATTACAGTGGCCTCAGCTGTTGACGACGTCGTTGATTTGCTATTACTGACTGTGGCACTGTCCCTGATCTCGGGGGAGAAACCTTCATTTCTGTCCGTTACAAAGACGATCGTTTTTTACATAGTAATAGGGGCACTAGCTTTCGCCTTAGCTGTAGTGATTTTACCCAAGGTAGCTGATAGAATAGGGGAGAATTACGTAGAGGAGTTTCCGTTTATATCACTGTTTGGGTTAGTGTTTATCTTGACTACTGTAGGATTTTCTCCGATTGTACCAGCATTCCTTACCGGCATTGCACTCGCTGAGAGTAAGAAAAGAGAGGAGTTCCTGAGGATTTCCGAGTCTCTCCTTGCAATTTTCGGCTCCCTCTTCTTTGTTACAGTAGGTTTTCAGCTTAATATCCAGAACATAACTTTCAACGGAATGATTCTCGGCCTAGAACTCTTCGTGATCGCAATAGTCTTCAAAATAGTAGGCGTCTTTCCGTTCGCTTACTTGCAAACAAAGAGCTCGAGGTCGGCGGTCTTGATCTCGTTCGGAATGACACCGAGAGGGGAGACGGGTATAGTAGTAGGTTCTTTAGGACTCACATATAATGTACTCAACACAGATGGCTACTTCGCCGTAATTTTAATGACTCTTTTCACCACTATTTTTGGAGCCTTACTCTTCTCATACTTGTCGAAAGAAGTTAAATAACCACGAGAATTCTTCATATGAACTTAAACACACATATAGCCTTTGCCTTAGCTGTAGGTTTAGTACTCTTTCATAATGACTTGTCACTCGCCGTGTTAGTAGGTATTGGTGCTGCCTTGCCTGACCTGACAGAGAGTACATTTTTACTAGAAGAGCGATATTTGCAAGGTATCAGCTGCACAGAGCTTTTCCACAACTTGTTTTTCGCTTCGGCCGTTACACTTTTCAATCCTTACCTCGGTTTAGGCGTGTTTTTGCACATGTATCTGGACATGTTAACCTCTCCTACAGATAGGGGAATCGAGTTATTTTTTCCTCTGGGGAGGTTAGTAAAGGGTATTAAAATGGACTACGAGGGGAGAGTAAGGACTTCAGGAGGGATAATGTGGCTTTTGAAGACCCAGTAAGACTAATAAATCGGACGGCGGATGTAGGGTTAAGGGAGACTGTTAAAATGCCTTGGCTGAGAGTCTACGGATCTTTCAAGAACAGTGGACTCGCGGATTGGACTACTCTACATGACTATTTTTTAACCAATTGATTAGGCAAGCACTTATCCTTTCCTTAACTGAAAAATAGTCTATACATTTTTAACTCATTTTTACCTCTACCTTCACCTTTATACTCATGAGTAATAATATCGCCATAGATAGTGCGCTGACTTCCTCCCCTCCCTGAAAGGGCTCATCGTTCCCCTCATCGGTTCGGGTTTACATCCCTCATTTGAGGGGCAGACGAGAGGGTCAGAGACCCCCTCCCATTAAGATTAACTACAGCAATAACGTCACGATCATTCTCATAACCGCAAGAACACTTAAACCAACGATAACCGACTTCCTCCATCTTTCTACCACACTTAGGGCAAGAGACAGAAGAATAACTGGGATTAACAAACTCAATAACCATTCCGTGTTTCCTAGCCTGCCAAGAAATCCAATACTGCAAACGACGATACTGCATAAGATACAGTTTATCCCTAAACTCTCTTGGCAGTTTATCTACGTTCTTGATGAGGTCCCTTAGGTTCTCCAATTTGATAACATTGGCACCAAAATCTTCAGCGATTTCAACAACCCACTTCCCAACCTTCCTAGCAAAATCCTCCATAATCCTCCTAGCCTTTTGGTGGAAAGAACGGACTCTATACAAGATCCTCTTATTCCCCCTCCACCTTCTAGGGTACTTCTTCTGCAACCTCTCAGCTAACGACTTCCAGTGGTAAACCTCATGCAAACGAGTTGGAATCCTAACGTAGTGTTCATCATCATTCCCTACAACTACCTCAGCCATGTTTATATCTACGGCAATACTCTCCTTTGGTTTAACCTTCTCCTCCTCTTTCTCAAAAACCACTTTAAGGAAAGCCTTATCATTCCTGATCACTAACCTAGCCTCCTTCATCTTCCAACTTAAGTAGTCCTTGAGGTTTCTAGGATAACCTAAGATTAGAAGTTCACCAACACCTGCTATCCTAACAGTCATTCTCTCGAAGTCAACATTATAACTTGCCCTTGGTGTCAGCCAAACTGTTGGCTTATATACTCTTGGAAACCTACCCTTCTTAGGATTATTATACCAACCCTTGTACGTCGCGAGAGCATCACGGTAGCAATCCTCAGCAACCTTTGATGGTAGATTATACTCCTCCCTTAACTTCTCGTACAACGCCTCGTGAACTTTCCCTAATACTCCCTTCTCTTCCGGGTTCGTGATATTTTCCTTTAACCAATATAGGGTGAAACGGAGTGCCTTAACGTAGTTATTGACGAGGACTAGGAGGGGTTCAGATAGAGCGATCTTCATAGAAACTGTAGCTCTGATCGCTTTATTCCCCCTCCTAGCCATTAAGGAAATTTTGACGAAGAAGTATTTAAACATAAGGGGCTATCCATCCCCTTGGCGAGGCTTTCCGCCCCCTTAACCCCTTTCTTTGTAAAGGACTGGAGGTAGTATATACGAAAACGTCAGTTTATTTGAACTCATTTAGGTCGAGTTTAAATCTTTCAGAGTAAATATAATCCTTCCTATTGTTGTGTATAAACAATTCTTGTTACTAATATAATTAAAATGATATTTTAAAAATGAAAATAAATAGTGAATAACTTATAACCCCTCGTTTTAAAAATTATTAATAGTTTGTCCCAACTTAGTCAGAATGTCGATAAGAAAAGGTCGATATAACGTGTATATTGATTTTTAAAAATTTTTCATTTTAAGGTAAGGATTTAACGGTTAAAAATAAACACCTTTAATAACGCACTGTGTTTTCTTTCTCTTCTTCTCCTCCTCAAACTTTCAGATGAGGTCGGATAGCGGTATGGCGAATGTCCAACTATAACTATTGTCCAGAAATACAGTATTACCCACTACTACTGCATTCACGATCCCGAATCTTCCTCCCACGTAATAACTCTTTACTAGCATTCCATTTGTGACGTTATATACATCAACATAACTACCAGCCGGTTCTATCAAATATCCATCAACTATTACGGGATTAGCCCTCCCTCCACCAGCTCCGCTTGGAGGTCCTTGTACGTTAGGTATTTTAGCCTCCCATAGGATGTTTCCATTGCTCTCATTTATCGCATAAATTGTGTTAGTAACTGGAGAACCTACGTACACCACACCGTGGTATATTAACGGTACACCTCCCTTAAACGCTGGAGGAACATACCCTCTACCGACTTGTTTTATCCAAATTAACTTCCCGTCTGTAGCGTTTAAGGCGAATACGGCAAATCCTATAGTCTTATTAGTCTTGACGAAATTAACGATAGTGCTTTGTACTACAATACCATTCTGCTGATATACTGCAGGGGATACGTCTCCCATACCAGTGTTAAACGGCGTAAATCCTTGAGGCAATGTGAAGTTCCACACTATATGCCCGTTGGCAACATTTACCGCAACTAACTCACCGTAGGGAGGTAGAGCTAACGTAAAGCCGATTATGGCAATTGCAGTGCCGTTAGGGAAAATATAGTAGTTAGTGGAGCTCATGGAGTCGAAAGCTGAAACACCTACATAAGTCCTCCATAGCACTTGACCGGTCATTGCGTTTAATGCAACTATGTGTCCTGAACCATCACCATATATAACTAGCCCATCTATATATGCTGGAGTTGGCATCACATTACCTCTATCGAAGTGAACCCAGAGCAACATACCGTTAGTGGCATTAAAAGCGTAAACTGCACCATAACTGTAACCCCTAACGACATTAGCAAAATTTCCCGTTACTGCTGCGAATAGTCCGTGAGAGGCTGAAAAACCGGCATCTCCAACAGAGGCTATTACTATAGGACCTTTAGATGTGTTTATAACTAAGGGGTTACTCATGACAGCATTTGCCGTAGTCGCCATCCACACCAGTTTCCCTGTGTACGCGTTGATAGCATATATTGTATTCGAATCAGCGGGGACGTAAACTATACCGTCGTAATAAGACACTCCTACTGCATCTCCGACCATTTGTGTTAATGTTACTGCTGAGGACTTATTTCCTAGAGCCTGGTAAGCGGGGAAGGGAGCGTTTAAAGGTAAACCGTTAATTTGCTCGTAAGCCCATTTGACAGCAGGGAAGCTTATGTTAAGGTATGACTCGTGGCTTTGCGAGAAAGCATAGACTGTCCAATTAGGGGATCCTATAGGATCATTGGGTAAGTTTGAGGGATAATACGTTACCATCGTCCATACCGGTAACAGACAATTACCATAATTATAAAAAGTATACTGATACCACGTAGTAGTTACATTACTAAATGTGGTTATAGTCACGTTTTCATTTACACTAGTTAAAGGGGATTTAATTATCATTGTTTTACTCTGCATTTCCATACTCGTCATACCGGAAGTTTGGGTAACTGTAGAAACACTAGTGACTGTGGAAGAAGGCTGTGATATTTGCGTAACAGTATTTTGAGCTGGAGAATGCAATGCGTAACCTATACTTATACCTATAACTAGACCTATAACTAACAATACTATAGCCAAGATTGTGGAGCCTGTTTTCACGGTTTATCAATTTTTAACATTACATAATTGCTTATAATTTTAGTTCATTTTTAAATTAATTATTAAGTTTTTTGATAATATATGAAAAAATCAATCTTTACAAAGATTGGGGTTAAGGAAGCGGAAAGCCTCGCTAGGGGATGGATAGCCCCCTTATATTTTGATACCGCTTTACCGAGATATCCTTTAGTGGTGCTAACCACACTCCTCCTTAGCTTAATTGGACTGAGGGAGGAACATCTAAAATCTCTTTAAAGGACTAGATGTCACGGATGATAGTCCCCCTTCAGATGAAGGAGTTCTGGCGCCTTCTACCGTACACCAAATGTAGTCCCGAACCAATGAGGAGAACGATTAGGGGAAACTTCGTCCTTTCAGGATGGGCTGAATCCTTTTTCACGTTAATAGAGATCTTTTTATATCTGTTTATAACGAATTTTCATTGATAAATAATGATCTCTCACACCGATGTGGACTATGTCCAAAAGGGTGGGAGTGATTGCAGAGATGTGGGCCCCGTGCCGTTGGGCTCGAAGGAGTCCCATGACCCACCTACAGTTAAGTTTGGTAGGTGGCTGAGGACTAAGTCCCTACACTCGATCATGAATGAACATAAAATGATTGAAATGAAAGTGTAGGGACAAACGGTAGACGTCAGTCTTTATACCCTAAACTGCAAAATAATAAGTGGTCAAACTCCTTGATATTTATGTTAATTTGCCGTTGTCAGCAGCTTCCGATAAACCGTGAATTTTATGTCATTTTATATCATTTAACATTACTAACCTAACTATCCCTTAAAGAAAATTTATAAGCTTTTTCCGTTAATGTTGACATGTAGAAGAGAGCCCTACAGTGAACTCGATGAGCAATGTGAGGGGGAGGATGGGTTCGATGAGGCTCCCCATGTCGTGGCTGGGAGCCCATACTCCCTAACCTAGGCGTGGGGAGCCGGATAATGGAAATGAGGACGAGAGGTTGAATACAAATTCATGAAACCTTAATGAAAGTCCGACCCCTCTCTAAGTATACTCTATTTTTATCTTGGGTTTTTCTTCGCTGAGTATCTTCTTTATCGCCTCGTCCCCTACTATATTTCCGCACTCTGCACTAACTATTTTGCCTTTCCGTAACGTAACTTTGCACTCATTAACAGTTATCATTATTTCTCCGTCATAATCCTTACTTGTTTCTATCTGGTATTCCAAAATTTGCCTCATGTTCAAACCTTCGCTCCTTCCCTTATACTTATCCTCTAAATTCTTTACGAAGTTTCTCAAAAAAACTTCCATCTGAGTTCCCGCAAGCCTCTCTAGCGGTCCTAAGTACTCACCCTTTACAGATATATCTACGTCACCGTTCCTTTTTGGAAATACCTCTACGGTAAAACGAAAGTGAGCCTTGGGAAACTTCATTACTCCCTCATGTACTACTTTATTAAGTCCTATTTTCCTCTTCATATGAAACTTAAATGGCATAAAGACACGGAACTTAGCAATGTAAGTGTCTTCATTCTCCATCTCTATGTCCTTTAGAAACATCCACCATCCCTCAGGTTCCTCCAGTCATAAACATCCTGAAGTATTAGCTTCGCATCAGCGTGAAGCGTGAGCATTATCCGTCTTTCGATCATTATTAATTATATTTACGTTAATTGTATTTAAAATTTTCCTTTATTTAAGATACATAAAAAAATTATGTCTTAATAAAAAATTAAAGGAAAAATGAAAAAACTTAACGTTAAGCTACCTTAGTTTCCTCAATTAAAACCGTGTTATTTGTCTCTTTAAGAGGTACTATAGCTAAAGCTGAGATTAAACCCCAAAACTACCAGAAAAGTTACTGCAGAACATTACGGTAATCATATAGTATATGTACTAAACCATGTATGAATTTCCCCTTCCTAACAAGATGAATTCTATATAGAAAGAAGCGTCTTTTCTCTCAGCTCATATTCTTCCTAACTTTATGTCAGCTCTCGAAACATAGACCTTAAGCGTTTCCCATTTTATACTTTCTTGTGGTAGATAATCTTAACGTAGTGTATAAAGAATAATCTATCAGTAGACCTCATGATACTCTGTTGTCGTTAGAGACGTTAACATTTATTAGTCTCCAACCTATCGTAAACCTCACAAACGGTTCTTCGTTTACAAAAATCAATACATTTAAATTAGTCCAGTTAACTCTCCTTATACAAAATATGGGTTAAAGGGGCGGAAAGCCTCGCCGAGGGGATGGATAGCCCCCTTATATTTTGATACCGTTTGTCCCTACACTTTCATTTCAATCATTTTATGTTCATTCATGATCGAGTGTAGGGACTTAGCCCTCAACCACCCACTTACTGTAGGTGGGTCGTGGGACTCCTTCGAGCCCAACGGCACGGGGCTCACATCTCTGCAATCACTCCCACCCTTTTGGGTAACACCCACATCGGTGTGAGAGATCATCATATAGCGACGAAAATTCGTTATAAACAGATATAAAAAGATCTCTGTTAACGTGAAAAAGGATTCAGCCCTTTGCCGAGATAATTTTAGTAATGTTAACGATGCTCCTTCCCGGCTCGATTGAGGGGTTAATGGAATTGTAGAAGTGGAAACTATTATCTCTCTTTCCTTGACGGGACTAAAAGTAATGGATGAAAGTCACTTCATCTCTTTAATGGAGATAGTTCTCTGAGCCTCTTTACTGCCCACCAAATGAGGGATGTGATAGCGAATCGATGAGGAGAGCGATGAGCCCCCTGAAAGGAAAACCTCGTCCTTCCAAGGCAGAGAAGTACTCAGCCTTTCTACCATAAATTATAATTAATATGAAATGTATGTGTATATCCAACAAGTTAATGCTTTAACTTTTTACCGGCTCAATTATCGCATGAAGAGGAAGTTATCCCTCCTTGAGGCTACCGCCATAGGTCTCGGTAATATAATCGGTGCTGGTATATTCGTTATGGCTGGTAGCACTATAAACCTTGCTGGCCCGGCTGCACTGTTCTCCTTTATAATTACGGGATTACTTGCCATGAGTATTGGTTTGAATAGTGCAGAACTCGCTTCAAAGTACCCCGATACTGAGGGAGGAGTTTACTCTTTTGCAAAACTAACCATGGGAGACACTGTGGGCTTCCTGGTGGGCTGGATGAGAATGATTTCATATTCCGTGTCTGGAGCGGCTACAGCGTTGGGGTTTGCGAGCTACCTTCAGATACCCAGGCTCACTTACGTAATTGCGGGAGCTGTCATTATAGTTTTAGGTGGAATTTACTTAGCAGGATTGAAACTTGCTTCCAAAATAGAATCGATATTGGTCGTAATTAACATGGGCGGTTTAGTTCTATTTATCGCCTTCTCGTTATTATCGGGGAAGTTTGACATATCTCATTTTACGCCTTTGGTTCCTCATGGCTTAAACGGAATTCTAACCGCCTCTTCGTTGGCATTTTTCGCTTACTCTGGATTTAACACCATAGCAACTTTAACCCCTGACGTGGAAAACGGGGACAAAAACATCCCTAAGGCAATAGTACTGTCCTTAATCATAACTTCGGTGCTTTATGTCCTTGTGGTGTTTTCCATGTTGTACTTACTGCCTTGGCAAGTCTACGGTACGCAAGGAAACCCGCTAACTTTTGCTTTACAAGAAGCTAAAGCCCCGTTGTTTGTGGTCTTAGCTGTTTCCACTACTGCTATTATTGCTACGCTTACTGTAACCCTATCTACAATAATCGCCACTGTGAGAACTTTAAAGCAAATGGCTATGGACAACTTAATACCCTCGAGACTTTCGATAAATGAGGCTTTACCGACTCTTATCGTAGTATCGATCATGATATCGTCTTTGAGTCTTGGCAACGTTGAAGCAATTGGACTTGTCTCTAACTTCGGGACTGTGTTTTCTTATCTTACTACAGCTATGGCTGTAATAATATCTAGGAGAAGGGGCTTTCTCGGTTCGTTTAAAGCACCTTTTTACCCAGCGTTACAGATATTTTCTATTTTATTGTCTATAGTCATATTGATTGCTTTAGGTGAGGAAAGTCTGGTTTTAGGCGTTTTGTCAATATTGATAGGGTTAATTATTCACGTAATTCACGTAGAAATAAACTTGGTGGAGAAAGGCAAAACTCTCAACCCCCATGGTAAAATCGGGAAACGCAACGCAGAGTAATATAATGATTGGAAATCTATCAGCTTTGTTAAATTACAGCGTAAAAAGAGGTTGTGTTCTCTTCTTTAACAATTTTTATCTAAAAAGAAAATTTTATTCTTTATCGTGTTCAATTATGTCAGTGATATATTTTTGTTTATTTTCAATATGTTAGAAATTTGTTATGACACATTTTTAATAATGTGGGCTATAGTTGAGGGCCTTCCAGAACGGCTTACCACTAACAGCACAAACGATAAACTTCACCATATGGTACTTCAACATGGATGGTTACTCTTCTAATCCATTTAACCCATCTAATTCGTCACACCCTAAGGTCTCTTCATTTCATCACTTCCGCTAAATACTTATGCAATTAATCCCTCAAAAACATTGAGCGTAAGTTCAAACTTCAGAAGTTAGCTGTCTAATAATGCCTTTCCTCCGCCCTTAATAATCTCTAGCTTTATTATAATCAAGGTTTTTAGTTCCACAGTACGAGACCTAAATAATGCAATCATTACTAAAAGTAATAGTTGGCTTAACGATGCTTATAGGAGCAATAGGCTTAGACTACTTGGGGGCGTCATTACAGAGCTTGTCGATTATAGTTATCTCGATGATAGTGTCAATAGCTGGAGCATTGGTGGGTATAAGGGGTTTATTAGAGTTTTTAGGAGAGAGATTTTCTCGTTAATAAAGCCAGCATGCTACGTAGTGGTCTTGATCTGTTTCCTTCAGTTCAGGTTCCTTTTCTTTGCATTTATCATGAGCGAATGGACATCTGGGGTAGAACACACAACCTTTCTCCGGTCTCACTACGTCTATTTTTATCTTTATCTCCTTGGGCTTATCCCTTAGTGACGGGTCGATCTTGGGATATGCTTCAATCAGGCTTTGAGTGTATGGGTGCAGGGGCTTCTTTATAACGTCACTGGCTCTACCGATCTCTACTACTTTCCCTAGATATAGAACTGTGATTTTATCTGAGATTATTTTAGCTATCGGTAATTCATGTGTTATCAACATGAAAGATATACCTTTTTTCTCCCTAGCGTCCTTTATTATCTTTAGTATTTCGCCTTTCAGTGAGGCGTCTAACATAGTAGTTGGCTCATCAGCAACTACGTACTTAGGGTCTACGATTATTGCCCTAGCTATGCTAAGCCTTTGTCTCTGTCCACCTGAAAGCTGATAGACTCTATTCTCTAATAACTCCAGAGGTAGTTCTACTAAATTCATTGCCTCCTTGATTTTCTCCTCAATGTTCTCCTCTTTTCGGTATTTTAACGGCATAGCCAGAACGTCATACACTCTCATAATTGGGTCTATCGAAGAATAGGGATCTTGATAAATCATCTGTGCGTATCTTCCTACTACCTTAACCTTACTTTTTACTACGTTTATTTCCTCATTGTCAGTTTTGATGTAAACTTCCCCTTCTGTGGGTTTCTGAAGACCTAAAGTAACCCTCCCTAACGTAGTTTTACCAGAACCGCTCTCACCTACTATTCCCATAATCTCCCTTTTCTTAATTGTAAGCGTCACACCATCTAACGCTTTGGTCAAGTGCTTCTTACCGAATATCCTGCCACCAGTAGTGAAATAGACTTTTAAGTTTCTCACTCTAACCCTATAATCCTCAGTAGAGCCAACAGGCAACCTCGTCACCATCTGAGAATTTTTTAAATTCGGGTTCTTCATTGAAACATACGTCTTTAGCAAAGGGACATCTAGTGTTAAATCTACACCCTTTAGGGGGGGTTGAAAGGTCTGGCATAAAGCCAGATATCCCTTTTATTGTATCTTTATCTAACGTAGCTATAGACTCTATCAGTAAGGACGTGTAAGGGTGTCTGGGTTTTTTAAATATAATCTCAGAGGGACCGCTTTCCATAATCTTACCTGCGTAAAGTATATAATTTCTGTCTGAGATTTCAGATAATAACGCTAAGTCATGTGTTATGAAAATTATAGATAAATTCAGATCTTTTCTAAGTTGCTTTAGTAAATTAAGAATGTATTCTTGGACTATTACGTCTAGGGCAGTAGTAGGCTCGTCAGCTATCAGAACTTCAGGGTTAAGTGCTAACGCCATGGCTATAAAAGCCCTCTGTTTTTGCCCTCCAGATAACTCGTGAGGGTACTTCTCCGCCAATGATGGATCCAAGTTAACCATCTTAAACAACTCTTTAACCCGTTCATCATAGTCTCCGTTCCAACCGTGAATTTTCAAAACCTCGACGATCTGATCCTTTATCTTAAAAACTGGCGTAAATCCAGACATCGACCCTTGAAAAACCATCGATATCTTTTTCCACCTGTAATTTCTCCTGAAGGTATCCTCATCCAGATCTAAGATGTTCTCGCCCTTGAAAAGTATCTTGCCTCCCTCAATTTTTCCAGGGTTAGGTACTAACCTCATTATCGCGTATCCTATAGTGCTTTTTCCCGAACCGCTCTCCCCGGCAAGTCCTACAATTTCTCCTTTATCCAAGTTCAAGTTAACGTCATCCACTGCCCTTACGACACCCCTCTTAGTATAGAAATAAACTTTTAAGCTCTGTACCTCTAATAGCATTTTATCTCTCCCCTAAAGTAATCCTTTCTACAGCGAAACCTATTAGAACGAAAGGAACTGCCACTACCACTATCATAAGGCCAGGAAACACTACCCACCACCACCAACCGTTCACTTGGGCTTGATACGCTTCCGCTTGATCTAAAATACCTCCCCACGTTACTACATTAGCCGGAGCTATTCCTAGAAAAGCCAGAGTTTGAGCGAGCAATATACCCGCAGGAACTCCCAAAGCCATGTAAGCTACAGTTATCGGTATCAACCTTGGCATAAAATGAGTAAAGAATATTCTATAGGAAGGTATGCCCAAGAGTTTGTCCACTTCAACGTAACTGTTAGATTTGATCGATAGCGCCATAGACCTTGCAATAATTGCGTAAAAGGGCCACGATAGGAAGGAGATTAACAGTCCCTCCAATTCGAGGTTTGGCTCTGTGACAAAGGATACTGCGACTAAAAACGGGAGTGCAGGCAATGCCAGAAACACCAATGTTATCCACTGAATAACGGAGTCTTTAGTACCGCCAAGATACCCTGATATGCCACCTACTATAATCCCGACCACTACGGAGACAATTGAAGTTAAGGCACCTATTTCTAGTGCATCGGGAAGCCCTAAAAGCACGCCTAGGTCTATAGGCCTACCAAAGTAATCTGTACCCATGAGTCCGTAAGAATTACCTAACAGAAAAATTTTGGTTTTGGTTACATTCATCGGTTTCGCAGATATGACTTCTATTTTCACTATGTATTTGCCGTCCTCGGTCACTGTTAAGTTAGACTTGGGCGAGTTAAACAGTGCGGTGGATAATGTAGTAGCGTTTACTATGTTGGGGGCTTTACCGGTGATCGACGATATATAATTTAGAATGAAACCTTGTATAGCCGTTAAGTCAAAAGGTACGTTAAAATACGAATTAGGCACTTGGATCTGAATTGTGCTACCGTCGGGTTTATTCCAATAGACTACTTCCTCAATCGGCGTACTGTTAGTAGAAATTATGAAGTAAACGTTGTAAGCCGGAGACGACTTAGTCCAGTTAAAAGAGAACGTGATTAAAGCTATGTAAATGTCTTTAGCTGGTGAATACTTTGATATGTTAGTTGGGGACAACTGCTCGGTCGTGAAATACTTATTAGGATAGAAGATTCCTAGCCACGCCGGGGGTACGTGTTTCGGATACTCACTCCATGATGCAGGATTATTCCACGACTCATACACTTGGGCAGGTACTGATAAGGCAACTACGGTGAAAACGAGCAAAATTAAAAGTATTATGAGTCCGGTTAGACCCATTTTATTGTGTAAAAACTCTCTCACATAACTAGAAATACCAACTTCGTATTTACTCAAATTTATTCACCTGACCTTATTCTCGGGTCCAGAATCCCGTAAACTAACTCTCCTAAAAACAAACCCAAAAGTAAGACTATCGTTAAGACGTAAGTAACTCCCAATATTACGGGCAAATCGTTTAATGTTATTGCAACGTAAGTCAATAAACCTATCCCCGGCCATTCGAATACTACCTCCGTAGTCAGGCTACCTCCCAATGAACCGGCAAGAGCTAAGATAGCTTGGGTAGCTATTGAAGGAGAAGCAGTTCGTAAGACGTGTTTGAATAGTATCCTAGATTCTGGTATACCTCTTGCTTTAGCTGTGATTACAAAATCCTCCTTCATTATAGAGGCAACCAAGCTCCTAACTATATAGGCGAAACCACCCACATTCACTATGAATATGGTGATTAGAGGAAGAGTCATATGGTATATCACGCTTATTCCATAGTCAAAGGGGTTTTTCGGTGGTGGAACTGATGTCATTCCCCCGGGCGGGAAAACTTTTACTCCATAAGCTAGGGCAGCTATTAAAACAAAGCCTAACCACCAAGTTGGTATACTGGAGTGGACTACCGCTATTATGGCAATTATTTTATCCCATACTTTTGATTTAGCGGAGAGTAGTCCTATGATAGTGCCAGCTATTATAAATATGATAGTCGCCGTCGTGAAAAGGAGTACTGTGTTAGGTAGAAAGTATGCTATTATACTACTAACCTCTCTCGAGCCAGATGGCGCTTGGATAAAATAAGCGTTACCGAAATTAAAGAGTATGAGATTATACATTTGTACAAAGTATTTAGTAATAATAGGCTGGTTCAACCCGTATGCAGAAATTAACGTTTCCTTGTACCTTTCAACAATAAGTTGAACTTGAGTGGAGTTTAGATGGTGAGAATTTTTTAAAAGATTTTGAGTGAATTGTGCCACTTGAAAATCTATACTTTTAGATATGACTTCCTGTAAAATTGGAAAGGTAAATATGTAGAGAATAGACAGTGTTGCAATTAGAACGGAGAAATAAATAATTGCCTTTTTTAGGACGAATGTAAAGTACGCCATTAAGAAACCTCACTTCCTCCTTCTTAATAACGCGACAGCCGCTATCACTATTATTATTATCGCTACCACAGCTCCTATGAGACCTATATTAATACCACTCGACGTTGTGGAGGTAGCACTTGATGAACTGGTCTGAACTGATGTAGTACTAAAAGTAGTTGTTGTGGTAGACGAAGTGGTAGACGAAGTCGTGGTAACAGGTGGTAATACGACTAGAGAAACTTCCATTGGATTTATCAATATCGAAGTGTTTTGATACGCCGCTATTGTTAGAATATAAGAGCCAGATGATAAGTTCTTCGGTATACTGAATGTGAACTGACCTTGGTTATTAGTCATTTCTTGCGTCGAGAATATTATGGATCCATTAGGATGTAGTAATTCGAGATACACCGTCACATTAGCTACCGGACTTGCTTGGGTACTTCCCGCTGGAGTTCCCCTCACCGTCCCGTTCAATACCTCTCCTGCCGTTACTGTAGGTGGAACATTGAAGGATATTGAGTACGTCATCGGCGTTGATAATGCTTGTTGCATAGGGACGAGGTGGAAGTACGGGTTCTTAACTATCTTTGCAAACGGTGGGGAGGCGCTGGGGTTCCAAGCTACCAATATGAACGGTCCGTCACCAATTAGAGCGTTATCGTAAGTCTGGATGAAAGATATTGCAGCTTTGTAACCAGATGTCGCTTGTTGTTGAGTTACTAGTGTCATGTTACTTAATTTTTCTACTTGTATTAAACTGTTCGGTATGTAACCGCTTGTGGAAGCGTTTTCTAAGGCTGAAAGTATATAGCCTACGTCAGTGGGGCTTACTAAGTTTAACCAGTCAATTCCTTTAGATTGTGCAGTGCTCTGTGACCACGCAGCCTTACCTTCAGCTACAACATCTTTCATCCCAACATACACTTGCCACGGGAAGTAACCTCCACCAGCTAATGCATAACCTAACGGATTGAATGAACCAAATAAGCTTACTGCTGCCTCTGTTGGGTCGAAGAACCAATCGTTACCCCATATTTCTATTGCTGTAGAGTTAATTATCTTAAATCCTTTAATCGTCTGTAGTGCAGGACCGTAGACGGAACTAGTAACAGAGTCGTAAATTGGGTTGCTGGAGTTCAGTGACATTTCTGACGCTATGATGTATTGGTATATTATGTCCGCTAAAGTTATGTTTTGTCCGTCCGCCCATTTATCATTATTGAAGAGAGGTGCTAAATTGTAGATCACAGCCATCTGTGCAGTTGTATTTGAAGGAACATATGTTACTTGTTGTTTTGCAGGGTTCCACCATAAAGCGTTGGAAGGAACCGGTACCACAGCATTGGGAGTTATGTTTACAATCTTAAATGAATAGATGTAAGGAACTGGATATCCTGATCCGGGTACTGTTAAATAAGGGGGGGTAAACAGAGCTGTTGCAATCTCGTCCGTGTAAGCATCGGTGAAACCAGCACCAGGGTTAGCAGCTCCTTGGGTTAAATACCTAACACCTATAGTCACGTTCGGGTAGGAGCCGTTAACTATAGAGAGATAGGTCTGGAAGTTTAATAAGCTACCCTGAGCGTAATTGGGGTAAACACCGTTAATGTTAGACAATACGTACTGAGGAGTCAAGCTAATTCCCAAACCTATTCTTACTGACATGTTGATTCCGACGTTAACTATATCATTAACTAACTGGTAGTACTGAGCAGCATTGGTGAATTCACTTTGAATAAGTGTTAAAGACCAGTTGTCAATCTCATTTGCCTCTTTAAGTAGAAGAGGAGACTCATACTTACTATCGTTGAAGGTACCAAATGATAATCCATAATATGAGGTGAAGGGGGCAGAACTACCTAGTGTGGAGTAAAGCCCTTCAATTAACCCAGCATCATAATATCCGTAAGTGTCTCCCCATGCTTCTATGAGAATGTCCCATGTAGTATTAGCTGGATCGCTTCCGTAGACCATTGATATTTCCTTTTGCAAATTACCTTGTATCTCCTGAACTGTAAACCCTAGTTTTTCTAGCTGACTAATGAAATATTGAGTATATTCAAGCCTCACTGTGGCATCGGTCCTTACGAAAACATAAACCGTGATGGGTTTCCCGGCGTAGTACCATTTACCATCAACGTATTGAGCACCGTGTGCGGTCAACACTTTATAGATCGTCTCATTGGCGTAGGTGAAGTTATAATGTATGTAAGCGTATTTAGCTAGAGTGTTCTGTATGTGTAACACACATGGTTCCCCGGCGTATAAAGTTATCGAGGGTATTCCGTATCCGTGAAGTATATTATCCACAAAGAAGGTCCTGTTAACTATGAAGTTTAATGCAAATCTGACTTCTTGGAACTGGAACGGGTTATACCCAAATGTTGTATTTAAAGGATTTACCAAGACGTCGTAGTAAGTGGTCGGCATTAAATATGCCTTTGCCCCCGGTGGTAGGGAGGTGTACTCTGATGGGGGAACTGAGTATGCGTAAAACGCTATCTGGCCATGTTCAAACGCTAATATACCTTGCGCATCATCACCGTTATACGAAATGAACGTTATTGAAGTTGAGGCAGGTATTGAAGTTGGTTGAGCCAAGGGTGTAATTGTACCTAACAACATTAGGATAAAAATCGGTACCGAGATCCATCTCCTAATCCTATAAGACTGTCCCAATTTATTCACCTTACAATACTTAATCTACTTTAAAGAAATATAAACTTTTATTGATTGAGTAAATGAGGTATGAATTAATCTTTAGTTTTTAAAAAAAAGAAATTATTTGACATTGTTTTTAACTGGTTATTAAATAAAACTCGCTAGTACTATAAAAAATTTTTATTACGTATTGTCCCACATCTCTTACCCTCTAAGGTATACTCCCGACTATGTCGACTACTTTTCCTTCGTATATAAACCCATTATATAGTACTTTATGGCTAAAGTTAATGAATATGGGACAAATGTACGTTATTCGTCGCCACCATTAACTGGGTTTCCTGAATACCACTTCTATTGATAACGTCTGTTTATTTCTCGATTGATTATAAGTAAACGATCCCTATCGAACTATTTAAAATGTTTCTTTCGATGCACCAGCAGTGTGGACAACAATTTCATTCATTTGAAATATTTACATTTATTATCACCCCCTTATCTAACAAGTACGTTGGGGTGTAAAGGATGTTGTATATTAGGAAGAATGTTGATAACCACCTAGTTATTGTGAACTTGTTAGTATTCCAAGGGAAGTGGAAGTCCGTTGATGCGAGCCTATGTTTTAAGCTTCTGAACCCTTGTTCTGCGTAATCCCTCTCGTTGAACTTCTCGTGTTCTACGTTTAACCATGTGAAGGCGTTGTATGCAGTTGCCCCATCGTGCAAGTAAATTACCTTATCAATCCT
>QEFN01000018.1 GCA_003086555.1 Sulfolobus sp. SCGC AB-777_G06
ACTTTCTTCTAATTCCACTATTGGAAAATAAGGTAATGGGTAATCAGCGGCTACCTTTAACAAATCATTTGGCTTCATAAGCGGTCAAGCTCATCATCTTAAGAGATCCGACAAATGCCTTTTCATCATAAATTCAGGATCGGGGGTAATTCTTCATTCTTTTCGATATTATTTCCGCCACCTTCTTGCCTTCCACTTTACCTCTAACTTTGGACATTACTTTACCCATTATTACATTAAATGCTTTATCCCCTTTCTCCTCGATAATTCTTATATTTTCTTGGATTACTTGATCTACGATCTTCTCCAGTTGTTCATCACTAATCTTAGAATATTTCTCCACGAGTTTATTTATATCTTCCTTGTTTAAGGAATATCCTAGCAATATTTCAGGAATTGAGTCCTTACTTATCTTGTCTTCGTAAAGTAACTTTATCATGTACTCTAATAAGTCATCGGTAATTATTGATATATCTCCTCCCTTAGACTTTACGTACTTTAAGTCGACCTCCAGTACTGAGGCAATCACGGATGGAGAAACTTTAGGAGAATATTTATTCACAAGCTCTTCAAAAAGGTCTATTTTGGTACTGTTTAACATCGCAGTAGCAAGCTCTTTACTTAACCCCAGATCCACAAACTTTTTCAGTTTACTTTCAGGCTTCTCAGGCATAAAAGTCTTTGCTAATTGTATTATCTTAGAGTCAATTCTTCTAGGCGGTATATCTGTCTCTGGGTACATACTGGCAGAACCGCGCTGAGGTCTCATAAACTTTGTAGTTCCGTCCTCGAGAGCAGTCCTCGTCTCTTTTGGGATCCCTTCCAGAGCGTATAAAATACGGTCTCTTATCGTATCGAGAGCCAGTTGTAACCTAGCTTTATCCCCGACTACCAGTACGAAAGCGTCTTCTTCACTTACATTTAATGCTTTCTTTACCTTGTCTACTTCTTCCTGAGATATTCCATAATTGGGTAATTCATCTGAGTGAAATAGTCCCCCTAGACCGGCTAAAACTCTCACGTAATCTGCAACTTCCGTTCCGAACCTTCTGTTTTTCATTAGTTCCCATCCGAAAATCCCTCTAAACTTAGGTATCTTAACTCCGTAGACTAAAGCTCCCTTTTCCAGTTCTTTCTTTACCAGTCTACTATTTGTGGAAGCAAAGATCGAAGTTAGGTCTGTAGGCTTATAATTTTCAAGAATCAACTCTTTAGTAACTCCTCTTTTCTGAGTTAACTCTTCTTTGATCTTTAATAACTCGTACTGTCTCCTCGCTTCGTTTCTTATTATCTCCGGGACGAGCTCTAATCTCTGAACTCCCTTGATTTCAGTCTTAACTCCGCCCTGAATAGATACGTTTAGGTCTTGTCTTATTGTCCCTATTCCTCTTTTTACTTTTCCGGTCATTCTCAACAGCTGACCAATTGCAAAGGCTACCTTTCCAGCTTGTTCTGGTGTATGTATGTCCGGGGCTGTGGAGATCTCTATTAACGGTACGCCTAGCCTATCTAGGTTGTAGACGATTTCATCTTTATTATCACTTATTTTTCTCGATGCGTCTTCTTCTAGGGCAATTGTCTGTATACCTATCTTATTACCATCTACTTCTATGTATCCTCCCAAAGCTATAATAGCTGTTCTCTGAAAGCCGGAAGTATTGGAGCCATCTATAACTATTTTCCTCATTACGTAAACTTCGTCAACTAACGTACTGTGGAGTGAAAGGGCTATGGCCGTGACTATGCCCAAAGCCTCTTCGTCGATCAAATGAGGGGGCTCCTCGTCGCATTCGACAAGGCATGAGTTTTTGGGTAACTTATAAACATATTTCTTACCTTTTTGCCACTCGAACAAAGCAGCTATATCTACTTCTCCTAACTCGCCGAATGAGGGTCTTAAATACCTCTCTAATGATGCATGAAAGGTTTCATTTAGAGATGTATCACAGTTGCAGAAGAGTTTGTGAGAGGTATTTAATTGCTGATGTATTTCCAATCCTACTTTTAACCCTAACTTACTGTAATCTAATTCTGTCATGATACCACCTGGGATACATTTCGGGAACGTGAATCGGATTAATTTCTCCTACAAAATTAGTGAGCATAAGCTCTTTAACCTTATCTAAGTCTGTTTCATGAGCTAAAACCCACATGAGCTTGACCAAAGCTGTTTCAGGTAACATATCCTCTAAAGGTACTACCCCAGCTTCCTGAAGGAGTCTTCCCGTAGTATAAACGTTCATGTTTACCCTCCCGAACAAGCACTGTGAAGTCATCCCTACGAATATACCGTCCTTAGTAGCTTTCTTGAACGCATTATAAAATTCGGAGTGTGTGTGTCCTAAACCAGTTCCCTCGACTATAATACCTTTTACACCCATATTCATCAAGTAATCAATTATATCCGGCAATAGACCAGGGTAGTACTTTAATAGGAAGACGTTAGGGTCGAACTTAGCGTCTACTTCGTTTGCGTCCTTCTTCCTTATGTAATCGTCTCTGAGAATCTCTATTTTTCTTTCCCTATAATACACCTTAGCCAATGGGATGTCATTAACACTTTGGAATGCGTCTCTTCTACTTGTATGCATTTTTCTAACTTTTACACCTCTGTGGACTAGGGTGTAAGTATCGGATGATTCCCCATGCATATTAACCGTAACTTCAGCAAAAGGAGCGTCTTTTGCTACCAGAACGGAGGTCAAAAGGTTTATAGGCGCGTCGCTGCTTGGTCTATCACTACTCCTCTGAGACCCTACCATAACTACCGGTCCGGTTAGGCTCTTAAGCGAGAATGCTAAAGCTGATGCTGTGTAAGCCATAGTATCAGTTCCGTGAGCGACAACTACTCCTTTTGGTCCCTTATTTAAAGCATTCTTTACTTCGTTTGCTATTTTTATCCAGTATTCAGGCTTCATATTCTCGCTAAGTATGGAAAACAAAACTTTTGCGTCAATTTTAGCTATCTCGTTTATCTCAGGCATGAACTTGAGAATCTCTTCAATTGTCAAAGCAGGTCTTACAGCACCGGTATCGTATTCTATTTTGCTTACTATAGTGCCTCCAGTGCTGATTATAATAACTTCACTCTTGTCTTTAACCGCTTTCCCCTCTGCCTTTTTCTCCTCTCTTTTTTCTCCTCTCTTTATCAGCTTAACTTCGGATATACTATCTACGGATATACCGATGTTATATCCGTTATCAAGTTTTATGACTAAAATGTCATCAGATGAAGAATAAGAGGGCATTATAATTCCTTCTAGTATTACCCCATTTTTTGTAAGCTCTATGGTATCCCCTTCTTGTAAGTTAAATTTCTTTAAAAAATTAAGTGCCTTACCTGCGTAAGTTTCAGACATAATAAAAGGAGAAAAACTGGGACTAAAAAACTTTACCTAGCTTTAGCTTGTGATGCCTTAAGTACTCTCTTCTCGTACTCTAGCTTGTTCCTAACTCTCGGCACTTCTTTGTGCTTCTCCTTTTTAGGCATTTTAGGTGTAGCGTTCCTTACTTTACCAGCCTTTGTTAATGAACCGTGGGATGGCATAAATAAAATGTAGTAAAGGAAAAATTTAAACTTAAATGTTAAATAATGGGTTTGATAATTGATGAAAATATACTTAGTAGAGCACGCGATAGGATCCTTTGCATATGACGAGCAAGGGAAGCTATTAGATTATGTATTAAATCCTAAAGATTTAGGAAAGGTTGTGGAAGCTCTTATAGAAAACGAGAAGGGAACTCCCCTACCCTCAGCAAAAGAATTAATAAGTAAGTTAAGGCCAGACGAGGTTGTAGTTGAGAATGAGGCTGAAATACCAGAGCTTCAAAAGAGCGGAGTGAAGGCATCAGTAGAAATTCATAATATTGGAAGTAAGACTTTCAGGCAATCTCTTCCTAAAGTAGCTTTAGAAACTAAGTTTGTCTCATCGGAAGAAGAACTTTACTCCTTCTTGTATGAAGTATCCTTTGAATATACAAGAAGGAAACTAAGGGGCGCAGCAAGTAAAAGGGATCTACTAGCGATTCAGGCTATAAGAGCAATTGATGATATAGATAAGACTATCAACTTATTCTCCGAGAGATTAAGGGAATGGTACAGCATCCATTTCCCAGAATTGGATAATTTAATTGACGATCATGAATTATATGCATCAATAGTTTCCAAGTTCGGCTATAGAGACGAGATAAATGAGGAAGGACTGATAGAATTGGGATTAAGCAAAGAGAAATCACAGAGACTTCTTACTGCGGCTAAAAAAAGTATTGGAGCAGATGTTACAGATGTAGATATTAAGTCAGTTAGAATGCTGAGTGATACTGTCTTAGAGTTATACAGAATTAGAAGAGAGCTAACTGATTATATAGAGTCGGTAATGAAAGAAGTTGCTCCGAATATAACCGCACTTGTGGGGCCTACTCTGGGTGCTAGGCTTTTAAGTTTAGCAGGAAGTCTTGAGGACTTAGCTAAAATGCCAGCAAGTACTATACAAGTCTTAGGAGCTGAAAAAGCACTCTTTAGGGCGTTAAGAAAGAAAGGTAGACCACCAAAGCACGGTGTTATCTTTCAATATCCCGATATTCACACATCCCCCAGATGGCAGAGGGGTAAAATTGCTAGAGCTTTAGCAGCAAAGTTAGCAATAGCTGCTAGAGTAGATCAGTTCAGCGGTAGGTTCATTGGTGATAAGTTAAATGAGGAACTTAAGAAGAGGATCGAAGAGATTAAGACAAAGTATGCTCAGCCTCCACCTAAAAAAGTCCAGGAGCAACAGCAACCTAAGCCGAAACAAAAAGGTAAAAAGGATGAAAAGAGAAAAAAGAAGAACAAGCGAGAGTGAGAAATTATGTCAGAAGTAGTCAAGGTTGAGAAAAGCGAGTTTGATAACATCTATGAGTGCGTATATAATGACGGGACTGTAAGGCTTTGTACGAAGAATCTAGCACCGGGCCATAATGTTTACGGCGAGAGATTGATCAAAGTAAACGGTATTGAATATAGGGAATGGAACTCCTTTAGAAGTAAGCTTGCAGGAGCAATCCAGAAAGGGCTTAAACACAATCCAATAACAAGGAATACAAAGGTTCTTTATCTAGGAGCTGCTTCAGGAACAACTCCAAGTCACGTATCGGATATTGTTGAAATGCAAGGTAAAGTTTATGCTGTTGAGTTCTCTCCTAGAGTAGTCAGGGAACTCATTCTGGTTGCCCAGCACAGACCTAATTTATTCCCTATTTTGGCAGACGCTAGATTTCCACAATACTATAGGGCTCTAGTTGAGGATGTTGATGTGGTTTATGTAGATATTGCACAGCCAGATGAGACCGATATAGCAATTTATAACGCTGAGTTTTTCTTGAAGGATAAAGGTTATCTAATGATGGCAATAAAAGCCAGAAGTATAGACGTAACTAAAGATCCCAAAGAAATCTATAAGAGTGAGGCTAAAAAATTAGAAGAAAAAGGATTCGATGTGATCGAAGTAATTCAACTAGACCCTTACGACAAAGATCACGCGATGGTATTGGCGAGACTTAAGTGAAACCATGTTCGATAAAATTTTCGACATAGGAATTAAAGGAACTATTTCTTATTACCCACAAGAATTCGTAACGTTAAAGCAAGCTCTAGACGGTAACAATTACGTAAAAGTTAACGGCGGTTTTAAACACTACTTCAAGAAGGAAGAGTTAGAAAAACTATCTAAAAATCTCCCCCTTTACTTATGGGATTTAGTTAAGATCCCTTTTGTAATTGTTAAAACTCTAAATCCAGGTGAGTATGTTTTAAATGGTTCAGAGTGGGAAAATAAGGCAATTTCTGCCTTATTGAAGAAAGATATAAAAAGTTATATGACAATAGGTGATGTAGAAAAGATTATAAAAGAATATAAGTCTCTCGTGTTTATTACATTAAGTCCATTAGGCTCTCTTAGTAGTGGTGATGAAAACGATGAGTACTATTAACGAGATAGAAAGAGTTTTGTTAAGGGGGTATTATGATTATTCTATCATTCACTATCCAGAAAAAAACAAATCTATAGATATAATTGCAAGAAAGAAGAGCGATAGTACAGATAACTCGCGTTCATTTATATTAAAAGTAACTTCCAGCAAATACGTCCATAACAGCAAACTAGTAAAAGACTTAAAGAAAATGGCTACGTTAAGTGGCGCATTACCTATCTTAATAGACGATCAGGTAGACGAGGAAGTTATAAATGATAGGGATAAGGTGCTGGTAATGAGCTCCACTACGTTTGAGAAAGTAGTTAGCGGTGAGAAAATATTCTTGCTAAAAACCAGAGGGGGTATTTTCGTAAAGATAAACTCTAAAGAACTTAGAAAGATAAGAGAAGAAAAAGGTATGAGCTTGGGTGAATTAGCAGAGAAGCTGGGAGTATCTAGGATTTCGATTTATGATTATGAAAAAGAGGACTCCTACGTATCAATTGACGTAGCCGAAAAACTAGTAGATATGTTCGGAGAGAGAATATTAGGGGACATAATAAGTGATTTTAAGACAGAAGATGTAAAAGTTGATGACAAGGATTTGAATGTAGGGAATGATAGAGATGTAACAAGCTTATTAGTTAAAAAGTTAACGGGAAACGGATATAAGATAGTCAGATTTAATTTTACTACTGTAGACCTTGCGGCTTCCAGAGATAATAAAAAGATGTTCTTTTGTATTGAAGCAGAAAACGTTTCAACTTCTCTAAAGAAATTTAATGAGGCAAGTAAGTTAGTTTCTAAAGTTAACGGTGAACTAGTGGTCATTGCCAAAACATCTAAGACACTCAAGGCTTATGAAAAAGAGAGTTTCAACGCATACACTGTAGAAGATATAGATAAGATCGAAAATGAAATTAACTAAAATACGGGAAGGAAAAGCTGAAATTCTAGTCCCAGATCCTAAAGAATATGAAAAAGAAGGTAAGTTCGATCCTAGTTGGGCTCCGGTTTTCTACAACCCAAGAATGGAATTAAATAGAGACATAAGTGTGCTATTTTTGAATATAATTAGACCTAGACGCATAGTAGATGCACTGTCAGCAACTGGAATAAGAGGAATAAGGTACTTTAAAGAGGTAGAAGGCGTCGAAGAAGTGATATTTAATGATTTAAGTAAAGAAGCTGTTGAATTAATAAATGAAAATATAAAGATCAATAACATTAAAGGTAAGGTATTTAATAAAGATGCAAACTCCTTACTTTATGAAGTTAAAGCTGACTTCGTAGATATTGATCCCTTTGGAACACCTGCACCTTTCCTACTAGCATCTTTCCACTCAGTTATAAGAGGGGGCTATGTCGGGATTACTGCGACTGATCTATCAGCTCTAGTTTGTTCCTCTAAATCCTCAGCTAGAAGAAAATACGATATTATTTGTGATAGACTAAGTTTTTCGAAAGAGGTAGGAATAAGGGGGCTAATAGGAAAAGCGATAAGGGAAGCTGCAGTAGTAGAGAAAGCTGCAATACCAGTATTCTCCTTCTATCATGACTACTATTATAGGGTATTTTTTAAGGTAGAAGGTGGTGCTAAAAAGGCAGACAGTTTACTTTCTAGACTAGTTTACTATTATGAATGTCCAAAGTGTGGTTATAGAGATAAGTCAGTTTATTATCAACATGCCACATGCCCCAAATGTGGGGCATCAATGAAAGCTTACGGCCCTGCTTGGGATGGGGAAATTTACGATAAAAGTATGATTAATAGGATTAAAGAGGGGTTAGTTTACTTTAATTATCTATCTACATTTAGTACTATATCTAGGTTAATCTCGATAATTTCAGTCGAAGCAGAATACATAGAACCTTATTATAAACTTGATTTTATTTCGCCCAGATTGAAAAGAAACGTACCACCTAAAGATAAAGTCATAAAATGTTTAAATGAAGCTTCAGCTACTCACTTTGATACTGTAGGAATAAAAACCAGTAAAAACTTTGAAGAAGTTATAGAGTGTATTAAGGTTAACTAGCTCCTTTTATGTTCATTAGTATAAACTTAGATAAGTAGGTACAAGTTGTGGGTGAGACCACACTTCCATTTCCACATTTAGTCAAATTCTTGCACGTAAAACAAGGTATCTCAATTATATTGTCTAAATTAACCGTTATGAGCGTCGGCTCCTCATTAATAAAATACTTAACAACTGTCTTGCCATTTTCTTTAACTGAGTTCTTCCTTATAACTTTCTTGTTCATTAACTTACGTATGGCGAGATTAGCTGTCCTACTATCAAGTCCGAGTTCCTTAATGAGTTCTTTTAAGGGAATTCCTTTTTCGCCCGCCTCCTTTATCTTTTGATAAATAAGATCCTCATATGATGAAGAACTTGACTCCATTCTAAAATCACCGAATTATCAATAAATATATATATACTTTAAGGCTTATTTATTTTTCCCTCTCATAATTTTACTTCTATGTCGAAGTTGCTGATTATTTCTTTGTATCTATTTCTTATGGTTACTTCTGTAATATTTAGTGCTTCGGCTACCTCTTTTTGAGTTCTCTTTACATCCATCAATGTACTTATTAAGTACACACTGGCAGCCGCAAGTGCAGTATAACCCTTACCACTCGTAAGTCCGTTTTTATGCATTAAATCGACTAGTTCTGATGCTTTAGTAGAGACGTAAGGAGGTAAGTTTAACTTTTCAATTATTTTCGGTATATATTCAGTAGGTTTGATAGTAGGCTTAAAACCTTGAACGCTTTTAGCCACGCTTTGAATTCTCTCTAGAGCTTTCCACAAATCGGACGAGGAGACATTATATAAACTTTTTATCTCTTGCAATGACTTGGGAATCTTGTTAACTTGGCAAGAATAGTATAGGATTCCAGCAATTAGAGTATACATATCGATTCTCTTAGCTTTTCCTTCTTCTATTATCCTTCTTGTCAGTAACGCTGCAGTTTCCTTTACATGATCAGGTAAGTTTAGTTTAGAGGCTTCGCTATTTAATACCGACAAGTAAGTTACTAACTTTCTCTCCTTAGCAGGTACTCTTAATTTGTTTTGCATCAGTCTCAATCTATGTATCTTAGCCTTGTCCTTGACTCTGGAATATCCGATTTTTGTTGTTATGCCAAAATCGTGTACCTTAGCCGTTATCGGAGACCCTGTTCTCTCCCTTTCCATACGATCTTCAGTTGTGTACGCTCTCCACTCTGGTCCCTGATCTATTATCATATCGTCTATGACGGTCGCGCAACGGGTACATACGTGAAATCCTCTCTCATGATCAAAAGTTATCGAATCAGAAGAACCGCAATTAGGACACTTAATCATTTTCTTCTACCTCCTTTCTTTCTTTCTACAATTTCAATGAACAATTTTTCGGTAGGCTTCTCGTTAGTAAGGGGTTCAGCTAAAATGAACGGTCTATTTACATTACCTATAATGTCTAAAACTTTTGCTATCCTTTTTCCACTTTCTGTAACTATAATCTTTCCTATGTAGTTATACTTAGAGTAGTCAATCTCTCTTTTTCCTTCAATTAGCCATTTATTACCTAGACTGTTTTTATAGAAATTTCCAGTTTCAAGAAGTCTAATTTTTGTCATAGGATCCACATCTCATTTTGTATATTAGATAGTATTTATAATAATACCAGCGTAAGAAAACGTAAAATGGCGTTCTGCTTGGGATTTAGATTATGGGTTAAATACTTTATTAACCTACGGCTACTTATAAATAAAAATAAATCTTCATACATTAAAGTGATAAGTGAATGTCAACAGCTGATTCCTCAGAGGACGAGATTCAACAAAAGCTCTCACTAGCATATGAGCAGATAAGAAAGTTAAAAGAGAAGAAGGAAAAGTTAATCGAAGAAGTTAAGAAACTAAAAGAAAAAAGAAGGGAAAAAGTAGAAAAAATAAGATCTATAAGAGAACAGCTCATGCAAGTTAGGGAGGAGTTAAAGTCCAAGGTCGAGGAAATAAGACAGCTAAAAGCGCAGAAGCAAAACTTAGTTCAAGTGATCAGCGAGATAAGAAAGGAGTTTGAACAGCTTAAGAATGCAGAGAAAGTAAAAGAGAAGTTAGATCCGGTTCAGATAATGAAAAAAATTGAACAGCTTGAGTGGAAGTTACAAACATCTACTCTTTCACTTGAAGAAGAAAAGAGAATTATTCTTAAAATAGCAGAACTCGAAAGGAAGTTACAAACTGCTAAGAAACTAGCTTCTTTAAAGGAGAAGAACGTAGAAAGTAAAGCAGAATTGTTAGCTAAGAGAGTGGAACTATCTAATATAAGGCAAAAAATGTTAGAATTAGGTAACCAAGTTGCTGAGAAAAGAAAACTTCTGCAACAACTGAAAGCGGAGAGAGACAAACTCAAAAAAGAATTAGAGGACATAAATAATCAGATAAAAACAATAAGTGATCAGATTGTAATTATTAGGACAGATATAGAAAATAAATCAAAAGAAATTCAACAGCTCAAAGATGAGTTAAAGAAGATCAAGGAAAGTATAAAGAATGCTAAGAATGTGACAGAGATATACCAAAATCAGATAAAGGCTAATCCAGTGAATAAGGAGATGATTGAGAGCAAAAGGAAAGAGATCGAAGAGAAATTGAAGACTAACAAGAGGCTTTCGTTTGATGAACTTTTAATACTATACTACAACCAAAATGATGATAATGGAGAAGATTCTGGTAATATACATTGATATTGACGATGATTTAGGCAAGATTGGAATCAAGACACCAGTTATAGGAGAGTCAGAAGTATCTCAAGCGATTAGGATTGCTGAGGAGAAAATTCCCACCGACTCAGACCTAAACACTATGATAGTGGCTTATAATATATTCAAGAAAATGCGCAATGAAGGGCAAAACGTAGATATCGCATTTATTTCAGGTAGTGAAGGCAGTTCATTGGAAAGTCAGTTACAATTTTCAAAAAAACTGGATGATGTAATAAAAAAAGTAAATCCATCTAAGGCTATAGTAGTATATGATAGTCCTGAAGACGCAAAAGCTATCCCAATAATTCAATCGAGGCTTCCCATCGCAGGTATAGAGAGAGTTTTGGTAGAGCAGTATAGGGGAGTTGAAGAGACTTATGCTCTACTTGGGAGGTATATAAAGAGAGCCTTATCAGAACCCAGATTTTCACGGATTTTTTTAGGAGTACCAGGGATCATTTTGTTTATATTAGGTCTCTTTTCCCTGCTTAATTTAACAGCTTATGCCGGTCCTATAATCATGATGGTTATAGCAACAGCACTCATAATTAGAGGTTTGGGAATAGATGATTTAATAGAAAGTTGGTGGGAAAACTCTACTATTATGGTTATAGTATCAATTATTGCATTAATTTCTCTTATCGCCGGTATAGTAAACGGTTATTTTGTTTTTATCAGCTTGAAAACTTATGATGCACTCACGGAATTTCAGGTTCTATTAAGTATACTTCCCTATGTTGTTTTTGCTTCTGTAGTTCTATTCGGAGGTAAGGCTGTTAACAAAATAATAGCTAAAGATATAAAAGTGTGGCATGATATTTTTAGGATCTTTTCGACAGTCATAATATATTACATTATAGTGGTAGTGGCTAAAAACCTAGAACAGAATTCAACAGAAGTAGGTTTACAAACTATTTATTCCTTATCTATAACTACGCTCGTTTTAATCTCTGTGTATATACTTATGAATATAATAGAAAAATATAAGTTCAACTCTACTTCTGCTCCTTCTTAGTTTCTGTTTTTTCTTCTGTTTTTATCCCTAATTTATCCCTAATTTCGACGGGTAGATCTTCTACTTTTATCACTTTAGCTTTTCTAGGAAGCTTCTTTACAAGTCTGTTTAAAATGAGATATGCGTCTGGCGGATTAGACTCTTCAAGTCTAGACTTGAAGACACGGAACTTTACAAAATGATCCGGACTTATTTGAACATATTGATATTTCTGATGTTTTAGTGCCATGTTTCTCACCTATTCAACACTTTCTTAAAACTCTAACTCTTCTTCCTCTACTGGTCTTATACAGTCTAATTCGGCAAGCCTGTCGAAAATTCTTTTTACAGCCTTATGTACCTCGTCTTCTCTCTTTGCTCCAGTAATTACCATTTTTCCACTACTGAATATGAGTAAAACTACTCTAGGCTCGTCCATTCTATATATTAAACCTGGGAACTGTTCAGGCTCGTACATGTTATTTTCAAGGAGAAATGCTGCCTTATCCAAATTAACTATTACATGAAGGTTAGCTGATGCAACTATATTTTGAATCTGTATCTTAGGTTTTCCGGTAAGTTGCATTCCGTATTTTTTAAGCGTCTTTATAATTCTCTTTACTGCCTTGATCAATTCATCAGTACTTTTAGCTCCGGTTACTACCATTTTACCTGACTTGAAAATTAATGAAGTAACCTTGGGAGATTCAAGTCTGAAAATTAAACCTGGAAACTGATCAGGGTCATATTCAACGTTTGGAACGCTTCTCTCCATTGCGTAAAGGTCTAACGACTGTTCAAGGGTTACAGTAGCTACTATATTCTCGATATTAACTACTGCCTTATAGGGTATTTCTGATATTTAGACCACCTAAAAATAGTTTATAAAGACATTTATAAATAACTTGTTTTTTAAAGGATGAGGTCTTTTAAAAGACTGAGTTCAGGGAACTCCATTATTCCTTGTCCTTCTATAATCCCGTAAGGTTTAGCCTTTTCTAGTACTCCGTTTTTTCTCATTAAAGGTGACATATAATTCGTGTGAATTAACGAGATGTCGTTACCAGACTGATAAGTTCCGGTTGCAGGTAATACAATGGCTGTTGCTCCTTCATTCAGTGGTACCTTTAAGAAACACTGAATTTTATGTGCAAATCCCAGCTTATCCCTTATGCTCAATCTTGGATGTTCATGACCTATTATATAAATACGACCCTTCTCTATTGATATCTCTTTATGACCGTGAAAGATGATTATTTTATCATAAACAATTTCATCTAGAAGTTCTACATTATCAAATTTCTCTAGAAGTGAGGAAAGGTAATTGTCATGATTACCCCTTATAACTTTTAACTCCACTCCTTCCTCTTTAAGCGTTGTAAGTATTTCTGTAAGTTCAGCCCTCTCTTGCTTGCTTAATTTACTAAATGAATGTTTAAAATCACCGTTCACGACTAACTTATTAGTTTTAAAGACTTTAAGAGCTCTCTTGTATACTGTTAGGAATCTTTTCTTCTGAATTTTAGGTATAAAAATTCCCTTGGAAGCCATGTCCTCCTCATAACCTATATGAACGTCAGATAAAACTACGGCGTTCAGTGGTTTTACGTAAACTACAGGTAAGTCTTCAGCAATAAAAATCTCAGAAGCTAAATTCATCATATCCTTACTTATGAGTGTAATACTAAATCTTAAATCTAATAAATCTCTCTTTCATAAGTGTCACTGTTAAAGCTAATCGGCCTAGGCTTGTCCAGTAAGTTCCTGACTAAAAAGGCTATAGAAGAGTTATCCTCTTCAGATATAATATATTTAGACTCTTATACATCCCTATCGTGTGACATTGATGAAGAGTTAATCTCGAGTCTAACGGGGAATAATGTTCATGTATTTACAGCGAATCGCTCACTATTGGAGAATAATTTCAAGAGAATTCTCCAATATCTAGATGAAGGAAAAAACGTTGCCGTCGCTACCATAGGTGATCCTATGATAGCAACTACCCATATTAGTCTAATAACAGAGGCTAAGAATAGAGGTCACGAATTTCTAATTGTTCCGGGTGTTTCGGTTCACTGTTACATGATCTCGAAAAGCATGTTATCCTCTTATCGTTTCGGAAAGTCCGTAACTATAGTTTACCCTTTTGGTGATAAGATAGATACGACACCCTATTATGTCCTTAAGGAAAATCAAGAGCGTAAGCTTCATACTGTTTTTTACTTAGATATAAGAGACGATAAACCAATGAGTGCAATAGAAGCTGTGTCATTATTACTTAAAATGGAAGAAATGGAGAAAATGAGAGTTATTTCACGAGACGATGTGATAATTGTGGGACAAAGATTGGGCTGTCAAGACGAAGAAGTTGTAGCAATGAGACTTAGCGATGTGGTTAATTATCAGTTTAAGCCCCAACCACATATAATAGTTTATCCCTCTAAGTCCCTACACTTCATGGAAAGCGAGGGGTTAAAATGTTTGATGAAGAGGTAAAAAATAGGGCTGAAAAGTATATTAGAGGAATGGAGGAGAGACTTAAGAAAGTTCCATCTTTCTTTATAGAAAAATATAGAAAGATTTATGATTTAGCACGACAATATACGCAGGATGCCAAATACTATCTGGAAAAGGGAGACTATATAACTGCTCTAGTAGATATAGTCTATGCTGAAGGTCTGCTAGATTCTATTGCTTTCAATGAGAATATAAATTTAGAACTACAAATACCGAAGAAAGTATTCGTAGCAGGAACGTTTGACATTATTCACCCTGGACACATAGAACTACTTAAAGAGGCGTCTAAGTACGGGTTAGTACATGTAGCTGTAGCTAGGGACAAAAATTCGGAAAAAATAAAGGGAAGAAGACCCATAAATGACGAAAATCATAGATTGGAGGTAATAAGAAGTATAAGATATGTTTACAAAGCCTTTCTAGGCGACGAAAACGACTTCCTAAAGAGTGTGGAACGAGTGCGTCCTGACGTGTTATTCCTAGGACCAGATCAGAAAGTCGATGAAAGTAAATTAATTGATGAGCTTAAAAAAAGAGGTTTAGAAAACGTTCAAATTATGCGATTACCTCAAAGGATATCCACGTATGAACATTCGAGTACATCTTCTATAATTCAAGAGATAGTAAAAAGGTATTGTAATAAAAAAGATGATAATAAAAAGGAATAGAAACGTGCATTCTTATATTTATTTTTCAAGTGCTAACGTTTAACAAATAAACTCCATTTGGAATAGCTATGTACAAAGGTGCATTATTAAATAATACGTTTTTAGTAAACTTCACAGAGCCTATATAATGCCATTTATTAATTACTCCATTTGTGTGTAGATACGTGCCATACTCTACGTAGTAGTATACTGTTAAATTAGATGGGTTTATATCAACTTGGAAAAATACTGGGTAGTAAATGAACGGGTCTGGTACGAATGTTCCACCATAACAATTGTAATCGTAACTTATAGTACCGAAATATGAATAGCTTGAACCCGTAATACTCGGTACGAAATTATTTAAACCTTCCGCTACACCTATTGCATAATATATATAACCGTCACTATAATGATTTTTAGTTTCATTATAAACCGGAAGATATAAGCCACCTAAACAGAAACTAGAATCGGTTGGGGCAATTGGGTTTAAGGTCAACTGCTCATTTATATTTGGTGCTACGAACGTCAAATTTATCCATTGGTATTGACCGGATGGGACAATCTTCAAAATTGTGTTTGTAATCTCATATGGATAAGTAATATTACCTATCGGTACACAATTATTATTGAGTAATACCAGATTGAGGTTTAAAGGTATTAAAGCAAGGGGATCTGGTGTACTTATACCTCTTAGATAATCCCAATCTGGACTTTCAACCTCAGTTATTGGGAAGTTCCCTTGATACGGAATTCCAGCCATACTAACCAGTTGCTGTAAAGAGTATAATTTGTTACTTGTATCGGAATATATTCCTAAAGACGTTACGTTATACCAAGTGCCCTTATTTGTAATAATAATAGCCCATGGATATCCCCCTAATAATGAGTTTATAGAAACTGGTATACTGATTTTCTCATGTATAGGTTTTAACTCATTCGGATATATTATGTAACATATGTATTGTTGTGAGGGAGAAGTTATATAATAATTTCCATTAATTTCTATTATAGAAAGAGGAGAGTTCTGTGAATAATAATTTAATCTCTTTATCAGACTTTGAGATGATGAACCTAGCTGTCGTTCTACGGATAAAACTACTAATAATGACATTATTATTATTTGCACTAGTATTACAGCACCTAATATACTTGAGATTCCTCTCTTACTTCTCATGAAGTAACTGAAAAATTAAAAATGAGCAGAGTAGGTTGAAAGTTAAAAATAAAATCTTTTCATCCGCGTATGCTTCACGAATTCGCAAGAAGGTGTTAAAAACTTTACATCTTCTTGAGGACTAAAGATGTAAGAGTAGACCTAACTCCCTTAACGGATCTTATACTTTCAATTATTTGATTTAACTCATTAGTATCTTTAGCCTCAACCTTCACTATTATATCATAATCTCCAGATATCTCCATTACTTCTTTAACTCCTTGTACTACCGATAAGCGCCTAGTTACAGCAGTTGTATAAACATTCGAGTCGCATTTTACGGATACGATAGCCTGAATGTTTTCAGGAGGTCTCGGTTTTAGTATTCTCCCGGTAACATTCTCAGCAAGCTCCAGTAGATCTACGTCACGATAGAATCTTGCACTAGGGTTTGCTTTTATTTTAGCTAAAACTTGATCTAATTCACTATCAGATAGCTTGACACCTAACTTTTCGAATCTGTCTTTAAGGGCATGTTTTCCAGTATATTTGTCTATTACATAATCTCTATTTCTTCCGAAAGTTTGGGGTGGCATAAATTCATAGGTTGACGGGTCGTTAAGAATTCCGGCAACGTGAATTCCCGCTTTATGCACAAACGCGTAATCACCGGTAATCGGGAAGTTCGGAGGCATCGGAATCCCGCTATATTTTTCAACAAGACTGGCTACCTCAGGTAGTTTTTCTAGTTTAACGACCTCTACACCTAAATGATATTTCAATGCGGCTACTACTACTTGAAGAGGAACAATTCCTACCCTCTCTCCCAGTCCGTTTACGGTTGCATGAATAATAGTAGCCCCTCCTTCTACCGCAGCCAAAGCGTTTGCTACAGCCATTCCCAGATCATTATGTGCATGTATATCAAATTCTACGTCTGGGAATCTAGAAGTTAGATCCTTAAATAACTCTCTAGTTTTCGGAGGGTACAAAACTCCTACAGTATCTGCAATACTTATACGATCAGCACCTGCGTCTTTAGCGGTCTTTATTACTTCGAGAAGATATTGGTAATCTGCTCGTGTAGCGTCTTCAGCAGTAAATCTGACCTTAGCTCCGTGGCTTTTAGCGTAACTTACGGTCTCTGAAATTATCTTCAGTGCTTCTTCCTTGGTGACATGGTGCTTTGCCTTTAAATGAATATCGCTTATACCATAGAAAATTGCAATTCTATCTACTTCTAATTCAGCTGCCACCTCAATATCCCTTTTGACTGCTCTGCTGTGCCCTAGTATTTCTGAAGTAATTATGCCTTCCTTCTTCATTTTGACAATTCTTTTTATACCCTCGTAAATGTCAGCAGACACTGCAGGGTGCCCTGCTTCTATCATTGTAACGCCTATATCAGACAACGCTTTAGCTATTTCAACTCTCTGTTCTACGGTAAATACTACTCCAGGTGTTTGTTCTCCTTCTCTAAGTGTTGAATCAAGGATTCCTACTTTCATTTGTAATGTCTATGACAGTAATGTGGTTATAAATAAAATGGTAAAGAGTGGTTTCAAAACCGTACTATTTAAGAGAGTTTATTACGAGTTGTGAAATGTTCTCAAATCCAATTCTCTTTGAATATTTTTCCAAAACTTTTGAGAGTAATTCATAAAATTCTCTATTTTGCCTTATAACATCAAGGTGATTACTATACACAAAAATTATAGATGAAGTCAGATTCTCACTGTGCATATAATCCTGTTCGATCTCCTCTAGTATTGATATAACAGTTTGTAAATCTATTTTATTCTTGTATTGTCTAATTAATTTAAACTCCTCCTCATCCATTATTGACATATTTTACACCGGAAGGACTAAACTTCCTATACTTATATTCCCTGATATAATATCTAAAAGCTTGTCTAAGTTTTTGAAATTAACAACCAGTACTTTTATTTTTGATCTTTCTATAATTTTAATCGCTAATGGGTCTAAAAGCTCATAAGTTCCTGCATTAACTGACTGCGTTAACTCTAAGATTTTTTTCAGCTCAATAGTGCTAAGTCGAGGTAATAATCTAGCTTCGGAGAACTTTTTAGGGTCTTTATCATAAACTCCGTCCACGTTAGTGGCTAGAACTAAAAGATCACTATTGGTAGCTTCACTAACTAGAGACGCTACGGTCGCAGTAGATTGACCAGGCTGAAAACCTCCAGTAACTACAACCTTACCGTAACTCCATTTTTCAATAAACTCCTCTAGACTTTCGGGAACCTTGGAATAAGCAAGGTCTCCCAGATAGAAAGCTACCAGGTAGGCGTTAAGGCGTGACGCCCAAATACCTAGAAGATCTAAGTGAGCTTCTTTGATACCAGCTTTTCTTCCCAAGTTTATGTATTTTCTCGCGGTACCTCCTCCTCCAGTCACAATAGCTACTCTATGTCCAGAATTTTGTAGAGAGAGTACGGATTTTTTTATAATTTCCAAATTAGTCGGATTTTCATCATCAAAAAATTTCCCGCTTATCTTCAATGTCACTATCATTTGAGGAATAAATCATTTGAGGTAAAATTAAAGCTCAACTGTATGAACGTACAAAAGAATAAGTAAAAACAAGCTTTAGCTTAAGCATATAAAAATCGCGTTAAACTGGATAATCATCTGGAAGTTTATGCCTGAAGTACTTTCCAGTCTCAGGGTCTTTGAATAACCCTATCTTTACACCTTTCCTTCCTTTAGGAGCTAATACCCATGTTTTCTCCGGTGCAAGTTCCATCTCTTTACCCCCTGGAGTTTTTACTTTTACTTTTTTATCAGCCATATCAATCATTACTATACTATTTTAGACAACTTTAAAAACCTTTTTACAACTCATGTAAAGGATAATACCAATAGTAAGCTAAAGATAACTTGAAGGACTTCCTTAAATTATATTGCATCACTAGTTCCCCCATCAATTTGTATTACAGACCCCGTTATATATGAAGAGAACTCCGAAAGAAGGTAAGTTATTAATGATCCCAATTCTTTTTCCACGTCCCCAGTTCTCTTTAACGGCGAGCGAGAGATTACCTCTTTCTGCCAGAGCTCATCAAAACTTATTCCCAATTTTTCAGCTAATCTTCTTAAGCTCCTCTTAGCTCCCTCAGTCTCAAAACTTCCCATAAGGATCACGTTAGCTGTTACGTTAAATTGACCGTAATCTTTAGAGACTACTTTAACCAATTGTATCAATGGGGAACGGGAAACATCAGCTAACACGAATATACTCTGAGGTTGTTTCACAGTCCATGAGGATAAATATATCAATCTACCACTTCTCTTCCTTACCATATGCGGTAGCAGTGATTTAGTTAACTTTATAGCACTAAGCAGATAAAGATTTACAGAATAAAACCAATCCTCCATGGTAGTTTCAGCGAAAGTAGAGGGCTCTGAAGGAGGATTCCCCGTGTTGTAAATTAGAGCATCAATATCATTCCCTAACTTCTCTAATGCAAAGTTAACTAGGTCATCCAAACTATCGAGCTTACTGAGATCAGACTGGAAACCGTATACCTCAGGGTTATACTTTTTTAAACTTTCAACGGCTTTATTCAATTTTTCTTTGTTTCTAGAGGTCAAAACCAGTCTACAACCTTCTCTAGCTAACTTCTTTGCTATCCCGAAACCGATACCTTCACTTGAAGCGGTAATAAGTACTTTTTTACCGTTTATATTCACGTTCACGTTTATCCTATTTTATCCTTTGTAAAGGATTGTATATAATGTATTCACCTTACCTGAAGTGGTTACTAAATCTATGCCTAGTATAACCATGCCTCTATTCTCAAGTTCGTTTATTTTTGCCTTTAGCTCCTCTGGTTCTTTCACCGTTAAAAACAAGTCATAAACTCCTTGGTAAATGTTCACACTTCCTTCAACCGGTTTTTCTGAGTAGACGGTAATCCTATAAGTTCTGTTAGTAGGTTTTAGGGTGAATATTGTTGAAAGCTCCCTACCCTGAACCTTTCCGTAAGGTTTAAAATAGTACCCTGCTACGTCCTTAACTTCTCCCTCAACTATCAAAGGATACTCTTCTAAAATTCTATACTCAGATGGCTCCGAAAACGGTACGTATAACTTAGTGTTAGTGAGAGAACTCTCCAAGGATATTCCATCTTTAGCATACCAGCTAGATATAGGTACATTTCTCGATAGCCGGTTATAGAAAACTAATATCTTATAACTCTTCTTTACTTCTAAGACCGCATCGTACTCGATGTCGTAAATCAGTTCGACCTCTGCATCTTCAAAAGCAGGCATAAAGCCCTTCTCAGCTATCCTCTTTCCTACTTCTCTCTTAATCTCGTTCTTAATACTCTCGTAATAGGTCAAGTCGTTACTAACTATGAAATCCTCTTCCAACCTCTTCAAATAAGTAGGTAAGTTGACACCTAGAACGAAAGTCTTATAACCTTTCTCCTTGAGGATTTGTAACGCGTTTCTCTCGAATTTATCCTTAATCTCTTCTATTTTGTCTCCACAAATGTAACAGCTTCTTTTTTGGAACCCCTCATTATAATAGAGGGAAAATAGAGGCGAAGCAAGCTCTCCAATGTTGAAGAATACCTCCTTTAGCTCTGTAAGGTCTTGAATCTCATGATCTTTAATCATCTTATCGATCTCCATCAAAAGTGCCAACTTCATTGCCTTACCTCTCTCATTGTTGCTATGTCCATAACTCAATCTGGCAAAGCATCTGCCTAAACAACTGTTACAAAGAGGATATTTAGAAAGAAGAGTAAAAGCCTTATTTAATATCTCTCCCTTCAAAAAGCTTTGCAAGACCTTTCTTCCTCCTCATCATTTTTAATAAGTTGTTTGTCATTTCATATTGTTTAAGGAGCTCCTTTACCTCCTCGGGCGTAGTTCCAGACCCCTTTGCGATCCTCTTTATTCTAGACTTGTCTATTATATCAGGGTTATCGAGTTCTTTATAAGTCATTGAATTCATGATATTCATGAATTTTCTTATCTTCTCCTCTCCTAACTTAAGTTGTTCTTCTGGTATTTGTGATAAAATATTGTAACCAGGGATCATCTGGAGAATCTTATTAAGGGGACCCATCTTTCTCATCGCATTTAACTGTTTATAAACATCCCTTAAAGTGAGTTTAGTCTTACCCGTTAACACTTCCTCCATTTTCTTCTCTATCTCCT
>QEFN01000019.1 GCA_003086555.1 Sulfolobus sp. SCGC AB-777_G06
GTTCTAAAGAGAATTATAGGATGTATATAGTCTAAATAGGATATCCTTATAAATTGTGATAGTGACTTTATATCGAGGAAGCATGGGTTTTAACGGTATAATTGGTGCACTAAATGAACCTGGAGAATTACCGTGGGAAGTTGTAGTAGGATATTTCGCTGTAGCTCTAGCAACAATGTTTTTTGTAGGTAAGAAATATGGAGGCTTAAAGGCGTTCACTACATTGGATCTCGTCTACATAGGTATGGGTGGAGCCTTCGCAATGGTATGGGAGTTCTACATAGGAAGCTTCATAGGAAGGTTCCTTCCCAGTACACCTTTTGTTAGTGTGGGTTTCTGGGGAAGACTGATAATAGTTTTCATAGTAGCGGGGTTGGTTAGAAAAGCCGGTGTAGGTATGTTAACGTTATTCATATATAATCTTCTGGCGGATCTATTTCACTATGGTTTCGGAGGAGAACCTATGTATTTCATATACGAGACGTTAACGTACGGTCTTTTCGTTGATTTAATGATAGTGTTCGCTAAGGGAAAGATATTCGGTATTGGCTATACACCAAAAGAAGTAGACCAACCATATGCTGTATCTGTGAGTAGAACAAATCTATTAGCTGCCTTAGAGGGAGGTATAGTCGGTGCTCTATGGGCACTGCCAGACCCATTGTTTTATGATGGTTTCTTCGGGCCATTCATATATGCATACGCTCCCAACTGGGCGAAAATAATATTTCATATTCAAGCATTCCTACCCGGAGATATTATAATGGGTATTATAGGCGGAATTCTAGCATATTACATAGCTAGGGCGGTGGGACAGTGAATGTAATAGAGCTAAGAAACGTAGAGGTGGTATATACAGGGAGAGCCAAACCGTCTCTGGTAGTTCATGATTTTCACGTAGAGGAAGGAGAGTCTATTTTGATAGTGGGTAAGTCTGGATCCGGTAAGTCGACACTTATAAACGTAATCAATGGCGTAATCCCTAATATGATTTCTGCTAATGTGAAAGGGGAAATAAACGTCTTCGGTAAGGATCCGAGGAAGACTCCTATTTTCGATATTGCAAAAGAAGTGGGGACAGTTTTACAAGACCCTGAAATGCAGGTTTTTAATCACAAGGTCATAGACGAAATTGCTTTCGGTCCGGAGAACCTGATGTTACCCCCCGAAGAGATAATGAACAGAGTGATCGAGACATCAAAGATCACTGGAGTTCACGAACTTTTAGATATGGAGACGATCAATCTTTCTGGAGGTGAGTTACAGAGGACAGTCATTGCTTCAGTTTTGGCCATGAACCCTAAGGCCTTGATTCTCGATGAACCCACCTCTAACATCGATCCTGAGGGAACAGCTCAGATTTTTTCCCTTGTAAAGAAGTTCAGGCGGGAGAAAAGGACGTTAATAATTGTTGAACATAAGTTGGAAAGGGTTTTACCTTATGTTGATAGAGTAGTTTTAGTAGAAAAAGGCAGGTTAGTTTTTGACGTTAAAAAAGAGGAGCTTTTCGATAAGGTTCACCTCTTAAGGGAGGCCGGGGTGGAAGTACCGGATTACTATTTACACTTAGGAACCCGTAAATCCCTTAAAGATTACGTTTATATACCTCCACCTAGGATGAAAGGGGACAGCACAATTTTATATGCAGAGGTGAAAGTTTGGGACAAGAAGTCAAGTAAGGTAATAGTAGACACGTCTATATCCTTACGTAAGGGTGAAATCACCGCACTAATGGGTAAGAACGGTGCCGGAAAGTCTACTCTGTTAAAGGCGATCATGGGTATTTTAGACCGTAAGTTGAAGTCAGAGGTAAGGCTGATAGTAGAGGGAAAGGACTTGAGCAAATCGAGTATTATGGAAAGGGGTGCTTACATTGGATATTTACCTCAAAACTTTGACGTGATGTTTATAAAAAGAACGGTTGAAGACGAAGTGGCTTTCGCTATGAAAAATAGAGGTATTTATAGCAGGGAGAGGCTGGACGAGATTCTAAAGATGTTTTCTTTGTACGAAATAAGGCGTGAAGACCCTTTAATGCTGTCGATGGGTCAGAGGAGGAGGGTGGCTATGGCTTCAGTTATTGCTTCTGGTTCTAAAGTACTTTTAATGGACGAACCCACGAGCGGACAAGACTGGTATCACAGAGAGATGTTTGGAAAAGAAGTTCAGTACCTGAGAGATAAGGGATTTTCCTTCCTAATAGTCACGCATGACTCAAGGTTCGTAGATAAGTTCTGTGATAGAGTGGTGGTAATGGAAAAGGGAAGGATAGTTGCTGACGATAAACCGGAGGAAATATTTTCCAAAGAAGGGCTTGGGATTCATCCTCCCACGGAGTATTTGGTGATGAAATATGGTTCCTTGGAATTTCCTTTATGAAAATCCCCTAACTCAAAACGTGATAAGTTGGTTTCTGTTCTTTTATGGTGTAGCATTACCCGTCGTAATAATAGTTGGTGCGATAGGTCTTAGGGGTTTTATCGAGCTAACCAGGTTTGAGAGAGGAAGTACATTCCTTTATAAATTGAATCCGATTACAAAGTTGGTTTTCGGAGTTGTGGTTATGGCTGTTGCTTCAACTACTATATGGTGGATAGGTGCTCTACTAACTCTAGCTATACTTCCTCTTTATCTAACTCTTAATAACGGTCTTAAGAAATTCCTTTACGTAGTACTCTTAGTGTTCTCTACAATTATAGGCTCTATGTGGGCGATAGCTCCTTATACTCCCACTAGCATTCTCGAGTTGGTATTCCCTAATCCTTCATCTTACGAAACCGTATGGGTGTGGCCGAGTTATTTCACTTATATGGGTTACGAGCCTGTCCTCACTTTGCAAGCGCTGATTTACGGTCTTCAGATATCCTTTAGGGTTACGGCAACATTAGTCTCAGCACTTCTTTTAATTCTCACAACTACAACTTCTGACATCTTTAGGATGTTCACCAAGATGAAGGTCCCACTCCCCATTACATTCTCCGTTATGGTCGGTGTCAGGACCGTGCCTAAGATCTTCGAAGTTTTAGATACCTCCGTAAAGATGCAGTTACTTAGAGGGTTAAGTCATAATAAGCCAAGGATTCTAAGGGTATTTTATTACCTTTACGCCGGAATAATGGCTATAGTCCCGGCAATAGTGTACTTATTTAGGGGAGCAAAAACATTGGCAATTTCAGCCGATACTAGAGGTTTCAGGGCTTATCCCAGCAGGACGTCATTAGTTAATCTAACTTTTGGTAAACTGGATTATATTATGTTTGCAGTGATAGTGTTATTAATCATCGTTGATATTGTTGCGAATCTAACCGGTTTCGGTAGGACGATACCTTACGTAGGATTGTAAGTCTTTTTATTAGGCAACTTTATAAATTACCTTCAAAATATCTATTAGGTGTTTCTGATGAAATCTATAATTAGGAATTTAATCATGCTATCTTTCGTAGTATTAATTTTACTCTCTCCAATAGCTTCTTCAGAGACCCCTACTGCTACTCCTATAAAGCACGTCATTATCATAATCGAAGAAAACCACTCTTTTGACAACTTGTTCGGTTCATATCCCTTCGGATGGCCTCCTATAGTGAATAACATTACTCTATCTGTCATGTGGCCCGAAGGGCTTTACACCAATTATAGTCAGTTACAACAGTCTAAAAACGGAGTCCTGAGTTATATCACGGTACCCAACGTCCCTTGGTTTCCGTTAGCTGGTGTATCACATCCTTATTATGCTAATTCATGGGATACGGTAGACCCTTACGAAGGTTGGTCATCATATCACGGGGATTATTGGTTCGGAAAGCCGATAGGCTTTGTCTATTACTCTGGCCCTCAGTCTATGGCTTACTTTTCCTATCAGCATGTAGGGATATTATGGGATTACGCTGAGGAATATGTTTTGGCAGATAATTACTACGCTCCGGTATTAGGGCTTACGGAGCCTAACAGGGTTGCTTACTTAACCGGCGCACCTCCTAACTTCTTTACCGATAGTGCTTCTAATGTAATTCCAATTAATCAGACAATATTCTATCAGCTAAGCTCTTACGGTATCTCGTGGGACTATTTCGTTTATGATTATCAGGGAGGTATTCCTTGGCCGTTAAATGCGTTTATAGGGATTCAACAATATCAATCCCACATTCACGGCCTAACTACGTTCTTTAACGACCTTAAGGACGGTGAACTACCGGCAGTAAGTTGGGTTATGTTAATCGGATGTAACGCTGACAAGTATGACATGCACCCGCCTTACAACGTCACTGAGGGTGCTGTCGAGCTTAGCAACATTATAAACCAAGTAATGGAGAGCCCTTATTGGAACTCAACAGTAATATTCATAACGTTTGACGAAGGAGGAGGTTATTACGACCAAATCACCCCGCCTGCGATTAACACAATGGGCTTAGGACAAAGGATTCCTTTGCTTATAATATCCTCTTATGCTAAAGAGGCATGGGTAGACAACTACACGCTTTCCGGTTATACTCTTCTGGGGTTTATAGACTATAATTGGCATCTACCATGGCTTACGAAGTGGGTAGAGAATAGTGATGTGGAAGGTATTTTACAAGCTTTCAACTTCTCTTCGAAGCCAAGGCCTCCAATAATTTTGACGCCTAATAACTGGACTTATCCAATACCTTTACAGTATCCAGTTCATTACGGTTATATAGCTAAGGTATCTCAAGGACAGTCTTACGCTCAAGTGTACCCAGCCCCTGCAGTCTCATTCTTATTTCCCATGACATTTACGGGGTTTGCATTGATAGTAGCGTCATTTTTAATAAGGTCTAAGAGAAAGCTTCTACTAAATTTATCATTAGTTTTAATGTTATTAGTTACCGGTATAGCTCTATACTATAACTCATCGTTTGTGATGTATTCTTTCGTAGTTCACTACTATACATACTCGGGTCTAATAGGATTCTTAGCCGCGGGAGCACTAAGGTTTAGGTCTGGTAATAAGGTGGGAAGTAGTGGATATAAATGAGGTGGGTTTTTTAGCCTCTTTTATTCCCTCCTCTTTCGAAGGATTTGAAATGAGTATATTTTGGAGCCTAGCGTCTTTAAAAGACAAAGCTAAAGCTAACATGGGTGTAATCAGCGGTATTTTGGTCGTTACACTAATGTTGTATTTAACTTTCATCATGCTACCTATTCTAGTGTCCGATGTAACAGAATATTATATAAAACTCTTGTTAGGACTTCTACTCGTGTCTTTAGCCACCTACTTCCTTTATGCGGACAATTATCCTGAACCGAACAGTGCTTTCCTGCTCGCCTTTATCGGTATTGTAGCTGAGGGACTGGAAGTCGATATATTTTCTGTAAGTGCATGGATAATATCTGGTAGTGCGTTGGGATTGATAGGGGGTGTCCTGGGTTTCTTATGGAGTTTATTTGTGTTTAAGGATTTGTCTAAAAGGGTATCGAAAAAAGTACTGAAAGGATTAGCAGTTGCAATACTATATTCTGTTGGATTCGTTGTACTTACTAGTGGGTTAGTTTAAGTAACTTTTTTATGTTAACTTATTTGCCAATTTTGGCTGAACCGAAAGTTTAGATCTTATTTAAAGTAAACAAACAATAAGGTCTTCACACTCGTTGAAGAATTAATGGTAAATTAAAATCCGACTAAGTGGTTAATATGAACGATTAGCTTTGTGTAGGATGCTTGCATATAAAGGAAAAAGCAAGGAGGAGTTGAAAAATTATGTCTCTTGTCTTGTAAAAGCTGCAGAAAAGGATCCTATTACTGGCGATGTTCATGGTGACGGGTGGGGTATAGTCGTGTATAGCGACAGTGGAACCTTAATTCACTACAGAAGTAGTTTGCCGATCTTTTCTGATAATAAATTGTGGAAAATATTAGATATTTTGGAAGGTCAGATTTGGGTGATCATACACGCTAGATTAGCTTCGCAGAAAGAATTAGTCGACTCGAAGTTCTCACACCCTTACATAGAGTCTACCCCACATGAGCTACTCTATTTTGCTCACAATGGTAGTGTTGATAAGTTTTCTATAGGGAAATATTTGGGAATAGACCCTCAGTTTATGGTTGACTCGGAACTCATAGGGAAATTTCTCGTCAGGGAAGGATTGAGTAAAGAGTCTATAGACAAATTGAAGGAGTTTACTAAGAGTGCACTAAACTTATTCATCCTGAGGATCCCTAGGGAGAAAGGCATACCGCAACTTCTCTACGTCAATTTTTACAACGAAGATTACGTGAAAAAGAAAGGTATACCTAGTAAGTATTATAAACTCTACCGAAAAGAGAACGTGGTGTTTTCTTCTTCCTTATCTTATTTCTGCGAAAGTGGAGACGAAGTGGTGTCGGGTTCATTAGGGGAAGTGTAGATAACTTATGAATGCTCTATGTGAACAAAGTTTATAGTATTATTTTTTGAGAGTGTATGTTATGAATATTATCAAGAGCTTTGATCACACTCGTTCACCTACTAGAAAGTTGAGGATCCCTATAGAGGGAATAAACGTATATATGTCGTCTACATTTCTCGTTAATTATCCCACAAGTATGGACGAGCCCAGAGAATCCGAAATAGAGATCAATATTCCTGAAATCGTAAACCTTCCAAATGAATTCTATCTTGTCTTAAGAGATGTGGATTCCGGCTCAGATCAAATGAGGTTATACTTTAAACTGGAGGGTCAAACGGAAAGTGTAGCACAAACAAGATCTACGAGGAAAATAAAACTTAAGAGACCCAATAATGAAACGAGGTATCACGTTGATATACAAGGGAAGAAATATTTGGTAGTTGTATCCTTCTACGTCCCGATTGTCATAAGAGAGAGCGGTACGCATAAGTTTCTTTTTGAGTTAAGGATGGAAAATCCTAAGGAAAACAGGATAGAATTTATAGAAAGATTTTATATAATCCAAGACATAAGAGTGAAATATATTACGTCGAAAGTCTTTGATAATCAGTTCTATCAATCGATAGTAGGGAGTATATTAAGCTATGCATCAGGATATCCGCTAAATGTGTACAAATTTGAAAAAGGCGAACTTAAAGATATGGGTAAGACATTATACAAGCCTTGCAGAGTTTCTTACACGGGAAAGCGTGAGGAATTAACTTGTCTCAACGCTTTGAGAGATGACTTAGATCGGTTGATAACAGAGTTAAAACCAAATAGACCGGACGAATACCTCATTTTAGTAGGAACCAAATCAATTACAGAGACGTTGGATAAGTCCTTTTCCGCTATATTCTTCGAAGAGCTTTTAGACTTCTTTACGGAGTTTTTCCCAGTTTATATTATAGGTAAACAAGCTGAGTACGTAGGCGGAACAGAGAAATTATTCATAAATATGTTTGTAGCTCCGCCAGAAAGGATAAAGGAATATGTAAAAAACTATTTAGATATTATATCTAGAAAAGAATTTGTGAATGACGTTGGTTATATAAGGGTAGAAGATTTGACTATTGTAAAACAAGGAGATTTTTACCTATTAGTAACTCCTATAATCACGTTAGACTTCCTAAAAGAATTAATAGCAACAGTAAACAGAAACGAAACAGAGTCATCTTTACTATTATTAAAGAATTTTAAGGAATATCAAGTAAAGAAGATTAGAAAATATCAGTCAGAAATCCTAGAAAAATTATTAGGAAAGAAATTCAATTACGATACCCCTTCGTTTTATTTCTCAAAGGCAATATACGAACTTACGAGTTCGGATTGTCAGAATTCTTACTATTATATTCCTTTTAGCAGTCTTTTACTTCAACATGAAGGTAGTTACTTGTTTTCAATACCTTTCGTGGAGGAACAGTTGGGGTGTAAAGTTTACTACGGATTAGGGGATCTATTTGTAAATATCCTTTTAGACGGCAGTTTAATCCTCTTAGGCGGGATTGAGAAAGTTATAAACACTGTTAGGAATATAATCGAACGAGTGAACGAGTTAGACATAGATATTGTTAAACAACTAGATGCTAGACACGAGTTTCTGATGAGGTTTCTTAATGACTTAGTAGTAACAATTTTCTTTAACAATAAAACTCAGCCAAAGCCAGACGTAAGAAAAATAGCAGAACTCTCCATAAAAGCATTCGCAATCACCAGTGCTATATTAAAGTACGATATGCACCGAGTTTATGCATTATTAGAAAGAATATGTTATAACCCTAGATCCTCGTTCACAAAAAATATTCTCAGGCTTGTATACGATGACAACAGAGAGAAGTTTATTTATGATCTTATTCTAACTTTAAGGGACGCTTATTTCATAAAATTATTGGAGGCAAACGGAATTAAAGTCAGTAGAAGTCACTTTTATCTTCTCGGTATAAATAAGGCTAACGTCACAAAGTCTGAGATAAAGAGTGCTACAACTAGTATGGAGGGATTAATCGATTTCTACTATAAACACTTAACAAGACACGGAAAGAGAGGTAAAGATGTAATATTGCCTTTATTTAGGCAGTATATGCTAAACACGTTGATAAGAGGTCTGAGGCTCCCGCCTGAGAACGAGATACCGTCCAAATTTAACGCTGAGGAATTTGCATCGGTAATAAATGAGATCGATTGTGGCTTACCTTTTCCGGTTTCTTCTCAAAGTTCTCTCGGCGTGAAATCTACGAATTATGAGACTTTTAGGAATGTGGCTCTACCTATAATAATCTACGTGCCGGATAGAAATACAATAACAGTTAATAATAGGACGATAATAGTAACTAGAAAAAATTTTGAATTATTCTCATTTACCACACCCATCATAACTTTAGAAGACGGTTTCAGCTTAAGCCATCACGGTCACAAAATTACGGTAAAGGGGGAACAAGTCTATCTTGAGCATGAGGGGAACGAACACCCTGAAATTATAATAACGTTAAAGTTTCCCCAAGCTGAGGAAGTTGTAAAGCTTATAGATGATGAAAAGAAATTTATAGAAAACTTTAACAAAATCTTTAACACTCATTATACTTCAGCCCTCACTATCATTAAAGACATCATAGACAACGCTAAGAGTCAAGGTTTGGCATTTATATGTGCAAATATACAGCCTATGGTGAATCCGTCAGTAATCACTAGTAATAAGTTTAAGCCAGGGTCAATAAAGGTAGGACTTCTGACGTTAGGCAGGAGAGATGAAAGGGACACTGGCATTATATTGTAATCTCGTTTAACACGGAGAGTATTATATACCTTTACGTTTTTATAAACACTAAGTTAAGCTAAGAATTATGATTACGAAGGAACAACTATTGACTGTTCTTCAGGAATTATATGACGGCAAACCCGTCGCCTTTTCTAAAATAAAAAAGAAAATAAAAGAGAGTCCTGAGATAGTTGAGGAGCTTCTTAAGCAAATGGAAGATGAGGGCTTGATAAGGAGATACGAAGTTGGAGGTGGTAAGGCTTACGAACCAGTTAAAACCGATCCGATAACTCAAATTCTTAACATGCTTAAGGAAATAAAGGAAGAGCTAAAGAGGTTAGAAGATCTGGTAAACGAGAAGTCTAAGATAGACTATTCCCTTTTTGACAAAATTTACGATGAAATAAAGGATAATTTAGGATATGCTTCCCTCCAATCAATAAGGGTTGAGTTGGGATTACCTAAGGAAGAATTTTACTCTAAGTTTAAGAACCATATAGAGTCTTTATACGACCTCATAGCAGGAGGTGAGGAGGGTTTAGTAAAGAAAGGTGTAGTTTACGGGATTATAAGAAGGAGGGGTAATGGGAAATGATATGTAATATACCTAAAGTAACTGTAACTACTTGGTCTTCCGATAAGATAGTATTAGCAGGCCCTACCTATAGGCAGTACTTAAATAAATCGTTAGAGATAATAAGCTCTAAGGACGTTGCGTCGATCATTGGACAACCTGGGATGGGAAAAACTACGATACTTAGGAAGGCTGAAGAGTCGTGTAAAGACAAAATGTTCACGTTCTTCCTTGATCTTGCTAGCAAAAACGAGATAGAAGACGAGTTCTGGAGTAAAGTAGACAAGTTTAAGCTTAGAGAGATAGTACTCCCGAAAATGGATAAGAAGAAGTACGGTTACACATTCTTTAAGAGGATTAGAGGCATAAACTTTGAGAAGCATTTAGAGGGTCTTTGCGATAAACTGAATGATCCCTTGATCAGGTTATATTGCATAAATTACACGAGAGATTTCGACGGTATGCTTAAACTTATAGGGGATCTAAAGTCAGTAACTGACGTAGTGTTATTTATAGATGAAGTTAGAGACTCACACTTACCTAAAATTCATAGGCTTATAAATTCAGGCCTAGCTGTACCGGTCTTAATGGCTATACCTACAGATGCTTATAACAAGGTCACAGACCTAGCTATAAGGAGAAGACTTGACGAGAGTAGGATAAGCCTTGATAGTGCGTTAACTGCGGATGATATAAGGGAAATCATAGAGGTTTACTGCAAACCACTAAGTGAAGAATTATATCCAATAGTTCTATCAATGTGGAACGGTAAAGAACTCAACACGGTCAGTTCTATTCTACAATACGTCAAAAATGAAGTTGATAAAGCAGTAAATGATTGTGGAAGTGAGGAGTTAAGTTGTGTAAAGGAGAAAGTTAAGAACTCCTATACTCTTAAAGACATAGAAACAGACTCAAAAACTCTAGAGAAAATGATAAGAGAAGAGTTAACAAACTTGGCTAAAGAATACGATATAACATATGTTCACCCTAGAGGTAAGAGAGTGGAAGTGAAAGGGAAAAATATTACGGTAGGTCTATTCTTCATTTACGGCGAATATGCTTATATAGGACTGGTGAAGTTAATGAATAATCAAGAAGTTGACTCGGAGACACAATTATTACCTTTCATTAATGTTATAGAGCATGATAAAAAGGAGTATAAAGTCGCTAAGAGATTCGTTATAACCAACGGAAAAATATCGTTAGAAGGTGTAGACAGCGTAGAATTATCAACGTTAGAAGTTGTGAGAATGATCCGTGGGGATACTGTTATCTTAGAGGAGAAAGTAAGGGGATTACTAAAAATTATTTTACTGTCACAAAAGGAAAGCAATGTAACCAACTCTGAAGTCGTGACATAACGTTTTTACCATGTTTTCACATTTCTTATTGTGATTGACGAAAGAATAATCAAGCTAATAGAAGTCGCAGAGGCTCTCAAAATCCCTTTGAAACTGTTAGGTGAATTGGAACTAGATGTCGGGAGTCTAAGAATTATTACCGCTGAGTCGTTGGACGTAGAGGATGTAAAGAGCTTACTAGACGTAAGTCACAAAAGAGCTACGATAAAAATTAACAAGAGCGGAGTGGTAGTGATCGATGAGGACCTGCGTAAGGAACTTCATCTCTATGCTGACAATAAGGCTATATTAAAAGATATAAAAAGACTGTTTAAAATTGTGGAAAATCAAACCCCGAGTATAGTAATATATCATGGTTGGGATTTGGATAAACTTCAAAAAGTTTTGTATTTTGGTGTAAGAAAGATTGAGTACTTTGAAGGGGACGGAAAGTTAATTATTAACGATCTGATTGAAGTAGATGCGTGGGACGAAAAATGCCTGACAAACGTTATGATGTATATAGGGGAGGTAGTAAAACCAATAAAAATTGGTGATTGTAACTATTACTATCCAATCCTCGCGTTACTTATCCAAAAGGGAGGAATATTCGAAAGGGATTTTGCCAAGTTTGAATGCAATGAGGTCTCTCCTCCAGATTTGACCTTGTTAAAATTTATGATGATTAAAGACCTAAGGAACTGTTACAATGTACTGGGTGGTGATGTTAAGAGAAATATTGACGCGATCTTGACGGCAGAGGAAAAGTATACTAACGCTAACTTAGTTATACAAGACGGTAAGTATGAATGGGTGAATGAGATAAGATAATTCTTTTAGAACAAGCAGATAAGATTTAATAATGCGCTTCAAAATATCTAATAATTAATTATGAGTGGGTCTAATACTCAGTATAATTACACTCCCTATAATAATAAGCCAACGTCTACTCAATCTCCTTATTCTCAAGCAAATTTAGTGAAATATTTGAAAGTGGGTGAAGTTTACCTGAACGGAATGGTAAGGTTACATTTATATTCTTTAGGGCAAGTTTATTTACTGTCAGCTCAAATAGATGGTACCTCCTATACATCTCAAGTTATTAATCCACCGTACTTGATGAAGGGATATAATCAGGTAACGATATATTTCTCTGGAAAGCTCAACTCATTAAAGGTAGGAGAGAGAGTTATAATTATGCTAACAACAGCAGATAAGGATACTGTAGGCATTCCTGCGATTGTTTTAGTTTAGTTAACAAAATTATCCGTTATTCTCCGTTTCGCTTATTACCTTTTGTATGACCACATTTATATTCTTTAAAATCTCAATATGTCTAATTAAAAATACTTCACCGTCCTCATTTAAAATATAAAAGGTTCTATTTCCGTCAGTCTCTTTTTCAACTACTCCATATCTTATCAATCTTTTCAGTGTTGTAAACACCAAGCTCTTTGGTATAGGTCTTCCGTATAAGTACTGTAAATCTTTTACTATATCTGCTGCTCTTGCTCTTTTTCCTCTTTTGTAGATTATAAATGAGACAAAGACTGGTAGTAGTCCTCGTAATACTATCATTCGTTCTCCTTTCATGTATGTGAAAAGAATAGATTATACTATATTATAATTTTTTGCAAAATAGTCGAAAAATTTTAATAAGTATTTCTTAAATGGTCTACTCTAATATTAAGAAAAAATCTATTTAATAAAAGATTTAATTATATTAGTTTAACATAAAGGAGAAAAAAGTATAGAAGTTAAACTTAATTAATTCTGTTTAGTCCTCACCTCTTTCATGCCGGAAATAACTCCCCAAGGGTAGAACACTGCTACTGAAACTATTGCTACAATAGCTGACGCTAAGTAGAAATTGATAAGGTTTAACGCACCGTCAGACCCTATGTAAGACATTAGTGTAAGGAACGCTATATAAACTATGTACCATAAAGAGTTAGTGAAGTTCTCCTTTATCTTGTAAATAACTCCAAATATTACTGAGCCTATAGTAAGTAGTAAGACCGCATAAGGGACTAGAGGCCAACCCGACCAGAATACAATCAGTGAAGCTGAAGCGAAAGCTATCCCAGCAATGATGGCACCCCCCGGAATGATTTTCCTAGATATGCCTTGCTTCCTTAATACCATCATGGCTACTGGATTAACTGAAAACCCGAGGTAACCGGCTACTACTGAATCAGTAATTAAGCCGTAAATCGTTGGTAATGGTGAAGAAATGTACGTTACTATTGCTCCTACTATCGCAAAGACTAATAAGGCCCAAGAGGGTATTGCGTATTTGTGATGTAAATCTTCCATCACTTTCGGGACGTATCCTGACCTCCCCATAGCAAATAGCACTCTGGTACCCGCTCCCAAGTATATATAGCCTGTAACAAAAGGTCCTATAATCCCTATTATAACCGTAAGTAATAATAACGCATTAGCATGATATGATGAAGCAATATCTATAAAGGGATTTCCAGGGAGAGATGATAAAGCGGACCAATCCCCCTCTTTAATTCCCAGTCCGCTCCAGTTAATCGCTCCTACAAATGCAACCGCGAACAGTACATAAATTAGGGATTGTCCTAATACCGTCAAGATTATTCCCTCTTTAAGCTTATCTGCGTCTTTAGTCTCTTCAGCGTAATCCGGTAAAACTCTTATCCCTCCGAACGCAAACATTGCAAGAGGGACCGCTGAAAAAACTCCTGCTATTCCGAAAGGTAAGAAACCGTAAGAAGTGAAGTTACTAACGTTAAACGATACGAATACAACTCCTATAGCTACAGCAACGTACATGATAAGTTTAATAAGACCGAAAGCTAAAGTTGACCTTCCAAAAACTTTTACACCGAAATAATTAAACGGAACGAATAATAAGAGTAGGATAACTCCTAATATAACACCTTGTAGTGTAGGTACACCCGTTTGTTGGTTGATCAAACCAGAGTAAAAGAAATCTAAACCTTCTACTACGGCTAAGGCCTCGATAGGTGGTATGAAAAGGTACCAGATCAAGTCAGCCATGGCGTTTATGAAATTTGTTACTCTTCCGTGACTGTACAAAGCATATCTTGAAGGGCCTCCAGCTTCAGGATAAGTTAAGGATAACTCAACGTAAGTAAGGCTTACAAAGAAGTAGAAGATCGATCCCAATATCCATCCCAACACTACACCCGGTCCTGCTACTGCCGCCATACCTGCTGAACTAAAGAGGACTCCAGTCCCTACTGCTCCCGCGATACCTATAACTACAAGTTCAATTAAACCTAATTCTTTACGTAATGGCATCATTATATATAAAGTATATAAGCCTATATAACCATTTATTAAAAAAGACAAGAAAATTGTGTAACAAGAAATTAAAATTATACAAGTTAATTATCTGTATTACTATTAAAAATTGAGTTCATTTGGACTTCCCTAAAGTAAGTATTTAAAATTACAATGAGATAAAAGATTGTGAGAAAAACAGAACTAGGGTTTTGGTCAATATTTGTACTAACCCTTATTACAGCTTTTGTAGGTAGGAGCGTCACTTTAGGAACGGAAGCAATACATGCACTACTTGATGCCCTAGTAGTCTCGATTTCTGCATATATTATTAAAGTAGTCAATAAGAGGGATGGAATGTATACTTACGGTCTTCACAGATTAGAAGTACTAAGTGCTTTACTTAATATTTTTACCGTAATAATGGGTTCAACTCTAGGAGCTGCGTTTGCTGCTATATTCCTTTTTAATCGAGTCACTGATAACCCTTACATTCTTTTACTCTCCTCATTAGTGTCCCTTTTTATTTCAGTGCTAGTAGTAAAAAGCGGAGAAGATGAGGACAAAAATACTGGAATTTTATTTCATGCTTTTGAAGATAGTTTAGTATACTTGATAGGTGCTGTAACGGGACTAGCAATAGTATTTACAAAATATTACTTCCTAGATCCAATTGCCGCAATTTTAACGATTCCCGTAATCCTATTTTTCTCTGTTGGTGTTTTAAAGAATTCTTATTATGTCTTTATGGAACGCTCTCCGGTTAATGTTAATGAAGTGAAAAGAGATCTGAATCCAATTTTTAAGGAAATAGACGATATACACGTCTGGAACTTATGCGATCACATTAGGATCGCTACACTACATGTAAGGGAAAATCCTGATATTACATTGAGCGAGTTAGACAAGAAGAGAGAGATGGCAGAGGATATATTGAAAAAGAAATTCGATATTACGCATGTAACTATACAGTTTGAGAGTAATATTCTCCACGAACATGAGTTTTGAATAAAAAGTTAAATAATATCGAGAACAAGATGGCTAGTGTCATTCAAAATTCTTTTAGTTGATTTCGATAACACTCTCTTCAATACAGACCCTTGTGTGGAACAAGCAGCTTTGGAATTATGGAGTCAGAGACTGACGGGAGAGCAGGTGAGAAAGGAGAAAAGGCCTGGTAAGAGTGCAATATATTCTCTAGCCTATACTAAATACCACTATTTAGCAGAGCCTAATGTCGATTTGATTGAGTATCTGAAACTAAGGATTAAACAAGGGGATAAAGTTTTTGTTTTAACGGCTAGGCATTGTTCCGTAAGGAGTTATGTTGATTTCTCCCTACTATCGCACGGTCTTATAGTAAATGGAGTTATTTGTAGGACAGATGACGAAATGAAGATGAAGGATGAGGAATGGAAAGCCCAGATAATCTCTATTTTTAAGGGAGACGTCGAAGTTTATGATGATAAGGAAGAAAATCTAAGGTTTTTCTATGAGTCCAAGCTCCCAGTAAAGCTCTTCCTTGTCAAAAATAGGGTAATAACCCCTTATCTCAACAATTCAAATTTTACCTCGTAGGTAACTTTTTCTCCAGGCTGAATGACCTTAAGACCTATACCGTTATGGTAAGCATCTGGAGCTCCGCTCATGGGCTCAACTGCTACTGCATTCTGGGTAGTGTATATTTGCACATAGTCCAGATTTTTCTTATTTATTTTAACCTCCGAATACTCAGAGGAAAGCACTAACTCCTCGACAGGCATATAAAAGCAATCATCGTACTGCTTAGTTCCGTCTACCTCTTCCTCAATCATCTCCCCAGTAGGTATTTTATTTATACTTACGCATTTCTTTCCCTTATTGGGGGTTAGATTCCATAATCCCTTAACAATAAAGTAAGGGTGAAAACCTACTGTGAGTGGTGCGTTAGAGTAACCAATGTTGTTTATTTGAAGTCTGATAAGGATACTGCCAAAGTCTATAACGTAGAGAGTGTTAACCTCTAACGATGTGGGATAGCCTTCAGAATCAAGGCTTAATGACAGCGACACCGAGGTATCGTTTGATTTTACTATTTTCCATATTTTGTCCATAACTAGCCCATGTATTGCATTTCCTTCAGCGTTGACTGGTAATGAGTATTCTTTTCCATTCCACGTGTACTTTCCGCCCTTTATTCTGTTAGCGAACGGTATTAATAACGCCATTCCCCCTCTTGTTTGTCTCTCCTTTCCTTGAAGTAAAACTTCCTTACCTTTCAAAGTTAAGCTGAACAAATAAGCACCTTTCTCGAGAATGACTGCCCTAGAGTCGCCTTTCCTTATCTCCATGAGAAGATATATTGTAAAAAAGGTTTTTAACTTACCGACGAGGCAAAGCCTCCGATAGCCCCGTTAATTATGTTAAATGCAATTATTAATCCCACATACGTCTGAATATAGGGTACGTGAAAGGCATAGGGGAGAATAGAAAATATTAAATAACCTGCCCCTGTGTAGAACCCTAATTTTCTAGTTCCTCCGAGCTCTTTTACAATTAAGTTCGACCTGATAGGTGTTACAAAGGCTATGCTAAGAGCCAATACTATTAACTGTATTATTCCAAGAGTCGGTGTAATAAAAAGAGATATTATAGGTGAGATCGAGATCATCGACGGGGGGTAGAAAAATTTAACGGCTAAGGCAGTAATAGCCATGATTACGGTTAATACGAAAGAAAAACCTACACCTGCAGCTATGTTCCAGCTTAGATCCCTACTGTTCATCATCTTTAGTCCCACTAGTTTTTACGTCTCCGAAGACTTGTTTTATCGCCGCTTGGAACAGCGAGGGATTCGGAGTAGTCCCTCCTCCAGAGGATTGCCCTCCTGGCGTATTTCCTCCTTGAGTCCCTAGCATTACTCCGGTTGTAGTGTACGGTGCACCGCTGACTACTATTGTTGATAAATCTGGGAAATAAGGTATGCCCAAAGCCATGTTTACGCTTGCTGGGTCGCTTTTCTCGGCAAGAAGCCTCGCTAATCCTAACCTTACTGCGTCGTATATTTCAATACCTAGATCTCTTAATTGTAAGATCCTTCTGAGCTCTGGATCTTGGGGAATTAGCTTTATCATTCTTACTGATATTAACTCGATTCCTATCTCAGATAAGAACGTTTTGAGACCGGCTGTTACGGCAGTGGTTATATCGCCGAACTTCTTAAATACTTCGATTAGCTTCACGTGATTTAACACTTGACTTACCTCTTGGTCTACTATGGGTGATATATAAGTTGCTAGATCAGCGTCTCTGAAAAACTGAGCCCCGAACTGAACGTTAGTTATTAGCAATGAGGGGTTCTGGACTCTGAAATATACAGCTACTTCGTATTCCAGTGGTACAAGGTCGTCTGTTTGACTAACACCGGCTAGCCTAACTTCATGTCTTGTGGTCGAAATGAAATATACTACGGTGTCATAAGGTAGTTGGTTATATCTGAACTTAGAAAGAAAAGCTGAGAGCGGATTTGCTGGCGACTGTATGTTATGACTTCCAGGTGGTAGTTCAGCAGCTATTTGACCTTGGATCACCACTACACATCTCTCTGTCGGTTGCACTATTATTAAAGATTTTGAGGTAATATTTTCTTTAGGATATCTGAAAATTATTACATCTTGACCCATTGCCGAAGTTCCGTTGTCTAATTCAGTAGAAATTACTTGGCCTCTTATTGAAATTGACATTCTTCTTCGAACTTTAACATTCTCTTATGAGTTTAAAAACCTTATCGATAGTAAAGCGTAAGCGGATTATAACACGACTTTCCTATGACGAGCATCTCATTGTTATTTATAAAATATTCACTAATTAAACATTAGATAGTTTAAATTGTTACGTATGCATCTTCTATGGATGTGATAATTTATACCTTATCTCTTAGATTAACCAATGTCTTATTCACAGATTGCTTTTTCCCTCGCTTAGTTAGACACTGTAGAAAAGTATGATGTTTATTTCTAAGTAGGTTCTTTATTTAAAACTCACTTCGACGTTAATTTTAAAGTGAGACGTATATAATTTATCTTAGTATGGAGCTTAGGCCTATCGTTAAGAGGCCTAACTACCATTTCGAGTATAAGTACGAGAGAAAGGAAACTAAAGAAGGAAGGGGGTTTAGCTTAGGCGAAATAAAGGAAGCAAAGCTCACTTTACTACAAGCTAAGAAATTAAGTATAAGAATTGACAAGAGGAGAAAAAGTGTCCACAAGGAGAACGTAGATGCATTAGTAAAATATGTTGAAAGTATTAACAAAAAACAAGAGGAGAAGAGCAAGAGCGAAGAAAAGAAACAGTAAACTATCTTACTCCATTGACTTCAGGAGTTGTTCTATCTGAACTACTTTTTTCTTATAGTTCTGAATATCTTCCTCTAGTACTTTTATCTTATCTTCATAACTCTTACACATCTTTTTGATTTCTTCTTCATTATAGTACCTTAAAATTCTCAGATTAGAGAATACTAACTTCTTATTTTGCTCGTCATATTCTGCATCTACTATAATCTTAATCACACTAAGCTTGTCAAGCTTCATTTCATTAACGATCTTGTCGTAGAGCTGTTTATTTAACTCTGCAATGTCTCTAATAATTACTTCCTTTGGAACCATTTTACTGAAAGCTACTAGAGCAACTCTCCTAAGTTTGTCTGCATATCTGGCAGCTATAATAAGTCCGGTACTTAATTCCATCTTGTTTTTTCCTAGAGCTGTCGCTCTAGCTGTAATTTGCTCGTACTCTTCTGCTCTTTCAAGATCTCTTGAATACTCCTCTGCCATATTTATAATTATATTTTACGGATAATTAAAACATTGTGGAATTCTATTTTTATGGAAAAGAACTGAAATCCTTTAATTATTAGAATACAAAGCAAAAAAAAAAAAAATCTCTGATTGTTTAACCCTCTCTGACTTTAGAAACGACTATTAAGAACGCAATGAACGACATTGTTGACGCAAATAAGTAGGCGTATACATAACTTATTTGGTATAAGAAGCCCATTAACGAATTTCCAATAAGGAGTCCTATACTTCTTCCGAAGGATAGAGCACCCATTCCCGAGCCTAAACCTTCTGGGCTTAGTTTCGACATAATCGTGGGTTCGAAAGTCTCGGTTGACGCTACAGCTATCCCCATTATTGACGATAACAAGTATATGAAAATTAGACCTCCTGACGATAGAAGGGCAAAACCCAGAGTAGCAATACTTGCCAGTAAATAACCTAAGAAAGCAAGTCCTTTATAACTCTCCAGTCTTATCTTGCCGAAGATATATCCGAAAAGAGAAGAGAAACCTAAGAAAACTCCGTACGTTACAGTAGCCAAATAGGTTTTATGTGAGAAATCGTATGCTGTGAGTATCGGGAAACCAAAACTATATTGGCTAAAGCCAAAAAACATAGTAGAAATAACTAGAAATAGAGCTGTTTTTCTGGGTCTTCTTGCTGTACCTTTTCTTCCAGCCTTCACTATAAACAATAACAACGTAGAAATTGTGAGAGGAACTGCAGTAAATAACAACACATAACCTATCCATATGTTGAAATATAGCGATAGTGTCAAATACGTTACAGCCAGCATTGCCCCTCCTATGTCTAGAGAATGTAAAATGCCGTAGGCTTCCTTTCTCTCTTCTTCAGAGGTCACTTCAGCCAGCATTGCCCTCCTTGCTGGGGTCCTGAAGTTCCGCGACCACCATCCGGCTACAAATAATAGGGCAGCTTCAAGGTAATTCTGGGCTAATCCGGTAAATGATAATATTATGATCAATGCATTACCAGTAACTGCTATGACTTTACTTCCTATTTTGTCCGCCATGTATCCCCCCAATAGAGAAATTAAACTTCCTCCACCGTAGTTTAACGCCTCTACAATGCCATAAATGACTACTGGTGCGTGGAAGTATACTACAAGTAATATAGGTAAGGCTCCAACTGCTGCTTGATACCCTAAGTCTGCAAAGAATGCTGAGAACGAGATCTTCAGTACTTCTCCCTTGTTCTTTAGAGCCATGAATAATTGTTATAATTTGATTATATAATATTATCTTGATAGATATATATTGCTTAACGAAGGAAAAGAGAGTGTATGACCTTTATATTTTACTTTAAATCACTCACATTAAAACATTCTCTGTGAACATGATCCTTTCAAAGAGATAAAGAAGTCTAATCATGGATCTTAAGGGATCTGTCAGTTTACAACAGTAGAAAGTGAATTGATGTATGTTTGTTACAACTGAAAGTATTTCAGTATTTGTCATTGTTGATTTTAAGTATTTCTTAGTCTGATATTACCTAAAAGAACTGACTATAAAGTAATAATAAGAAAAAAGGCTCTAATGTTAAGTTAATTATACATTACTTGACTTGGATTTCGTGTGTTCAATTATTCAGGTCAACTTAATACCAGCCTAGAAAAAATTAACACCTACCTCAGTTAAATAGAGAGATTCATTAGAGTTCCCCTTCAAATATGAAAGCACGAAGGGTTTGTTGGTCTTTTACACCCCTAGCCATACCTTTTGTGTTATAATGAGCTGATACGAAACCTCTGTAGTCAACACCTATCAGCCCTACGTTATCCGTTCCAAATCTGTCAGTTATTTTATTAATGACACTCCTTATAGCATCTTCAAGCCTAAATCCCATTGAAACGAGGATATCTACTTCTTTTGCGGGTAAAATTTTCAGAATTATCTCTCCTGTACCGGTAGAGGAGACGGCGACTTTTTCAGTAGCGTAATAACCTGCACCAGGTATTGGAGAATCCCCTACCCTCCCAGGTAGTTTACCGGAAATTCCTCCAGTGCTGGTCCCTGCTACCAAATTCC
>QEFN01000020.1 GCA_003086555.1 Sulfolobus sp. SCGC AB-777_G06
CCTTATATAAAACATATTAGTCAGATCTGGGTAATACAGATCTGACTGGGGTGTAGGCCGTGACGCTCCTTGGGCTTAAAGCCCGATGGGGAGCTTGGCCGCCTCCAACTCGGACCGGAAGTTGGGCAAAAAGCCCGAATAAAACATAAGGGTGAGTGTAAGTGGAGGCCCCCAGTTCAGGAATAGATGTATCAAAAGATAAATTAATTGTACTAAAATAAGCAGTTTAACGCTAGTGAGTAAAGCAGGTTCCATAGCGTAAGTAGTGTGGACTATGCTCAATTTTTAAGGAAAGTTTTTATACCGGAAGCTCCCTGTCCTGGAAGGGTAGAGGGTTCCCTTCCAGAGGGTTCATCGTTCCCACCATCAATTCAGGACTACATCTCTCATCTGGTGAGCAGTCGAGTGGCTCAGAGAACCACTCCCACTTGAAAGGGGGACTTTCATCGCCAAGCTCTAGTCCCTTGAAGGAAAAGGAAGATAACGGTTGCTCCTCCCACAGTCCCATTAAGCCCTCAATCAAGCCGGGAAGGAGCGTCGTTAGCGTCACTAAGAAAAATTTTGGCAAAGAAGTATTTAAATATAAGGGGGCTATCCATCCCCTTGGCGAGGCTTTCCACCCCTTAACCCCTTTCTTTGTAAGAAGATAGGAGAGGAGCCTCACGATAACGTAATTATGATGGACGGAGGAGGAAGTTCACTTTTCCTACTCGAGACCTTGTTTTCCTTCATTTCTAAGGTGACAAGGAGAAGGATTGAAGGAGGAGTGTTGACTAATAGCGAGACAATTATCGAGACGGGAAAATACGAAGTAGGTGTTAAAGACATATATGTAAAAGGTGATGTACTACTTCATGGTTTCCTCCTTTATAAACACGAGAAGTCGAAAGGGGTAATCGTTTACGGATACGGGGGTTTCCGTGTTTCTTTATTACCTTTTTCACCGTACCACCTTAAGGTCTTACTGGAGGATGGATACTCCTTTCTTGTCACTAACTTAAAGGGAGGTTATGAAAACGGGGAGGAATGGCATAAGGCGGGGATGCTCTTGAATAAGAAAAACGTCTTCAGGGACTTTGAGCATTTCCTGAGCCTGGTCAAACTTGCTGGAGGTAGGACAGTTGCAATGGGAGGGAGCAACGGTGGGTTATTGGTTGGAGCTGTACTTAACGAGACTCCTCAACTAGTGGACTGTGCGGTAATCGGTCATCCGGTTCTAGATATGATGAGATATCATAAAATGTACGTAGGGAAATATTGGATTGAAGAGTACGGGGATCCAGATGACCCTGAGTTCAAGGACTACTTGTTATCTTATAGCCCCTACCACAACCTGAAAGGCGGGTTGCCAAAAACCTTCGTTTATACGGGGATAAACGACGATAGGGTTCATCCAGCCCATGCGCTGAAATACGTGGCGAAAGCGAGGAAGTTAGGAAATGACGTGTTACTGTTTGTAAATGATAGCGGTCATTCGTTAACTGATCCAGAGACCTTAGCTAAGGAGTACAGTTATGCCACAGCTTTCATAAAAGAGTGTTTAAAGTGACTCATCAGATAAAAGTTTTTAACGTGAAAATAGTTCAGGCTGGCCTCACGTTAGGTCCTTGTCACTTGGACTTGGAGAGTTCATTGATGTCGTTTTCGTTTCCTATTTACTTATGGGTTAGAGATACAATCTCTTGGTTATTAGGGGAACATAATCGTGTGAATTATGCTAAACTTAAACATTGTGTGTAATAACTAAACTATTTTGGAGTAATTTGATAAAACTTAATTTAACTAATTATTATTATTATTTTATTACATTATTTTTATAATCTTGAAAATGTTTCCAACAAGTAGATTTATTAGTTTCTAGGATAAAATATAGATGGCAGGTTGTTATGAAAGTAGTAGTAGTTCATGAATGGGACGATAGCCAGAAAGACGCTGTTACAAACTTCTTCAACCAGTTAGTCAAAATGGTTAAGGACAAGAAACTTCCTAAGGGAATGAAGCTTGAAAAAGTAGAAATTTCTCATGAAAATAAGACGGCGATTTGTCAGTGGGATGTCGAAAACATGGACATGTTGATGCAGGCTGCTAAGCAGTTTAACATAAGTTGGAGAATTAAAGCCTTTACACCTCAGGTATTATACGAGCACAAAGGAATATTGTAAATGGAATTTTTTTACCTTTTCTTTAACACCATCATCCTTTAGTTTCTACATACAAGTAATAAAGTTTTATCGGTGAGTTTCACAATTTAATTAAATATATGAATGGTTTAAAGCAAATGAGAAAAATTCCTTGTATACTATGACGGGGAAGTTATGGAATTTATCCGAGTACACGGACTGTAAGACTGTATCAAACAACCATGAGAGATCTTTTACTTCAACCTTACTGGTTACAACGAAAAGGTACAGAAGTTAGGATAAGCTTATTGACTTTTTGAACCCCTGACTCGTTATGCAATGTTAGTCTCAGATCATCCACTTCATAAAGAGCTAAGGAGGGTCTTTTCTACTACCTTTGATTTCGTAAAAGTCAGAGATTGGAAAATAGTATTACGTGAGATCGTTAAACAATTCTTAAATAACGTTAAGAATGAGTTTGACGTCATAGGCTTGTTAACAGTCTCTTTGCCGTTAATTGTTATATCAAAATTGCTAAGAATATCCACATCTCTAGAGAAGTAAGGGCTTCCACTAGGTTCCCTATTTAGTTAGTTGTAGTTTAATTTCCGGCTATTATTAGCAATATTATATACTCGCTCTTCTCGACGCCTGACAACTGAGAACTAGCTATGTCCTAACTAGGGGAGAATCAGAGCGTTCTAAACTCGTTTAGAGAATACTAATGGCAGGTACCTATTCCGTACTCTAAATATCTCCGTGGGTTTTCCTAAACTCAGCATAATTAGGTCTGACCATTCCTTTATTTTATCCACGTCTGGGTAAGGGTATCTCGTTCCACTTCAGTAAAAATAGTAGAGAAGGTGCTAAGATATCCCCCACCGGTTAGGAGGTTCGGAGAGGTTATCGAAAAAGGGAAGGTAAATAACGAGATGTCAAATGGGCATAAAAAGTTAGTAGTGGCGGTTAGATGCTTTTTAAACGACAACTTCAGATAAATTTTAACAAACTCTATATTCCTCTTTACTAACATTATTTTGTTATGGAACGTGATAAACTCATAACCATCTCCTTTATTATACTTCTGGTAGGAATAATTCTTGACGGTATACTATTCATTTTCTTCTCACTATCTCTTGTTTCTCTTATCTTGATTTCGTTGCAGAGGAGGGATATTTTTAGATTATTCTTTGGAGCCATGTTAATCGGTTTCTCATTCGAAGAATTAGGAATACATACGGGCATACCTTTCGGTCATTACGCTTATAATTTCCCTCCTTACATTTTAGGTGTCCCTATATTCGTAATCCTTGCATGGGGGATAATCAGTTACATATCCTATTTACCGTTAATGGACTTTCCCTTAAAGTATAAGATCATCTTCTTTCCCTTAATGATGGTTATCATAGACATGTCAGTCGATCCAATAATGGTTACAGCCCATTACTGGACTTGGTATACCTCAGGACTGGAATGGTACGGAATTCCGGTGACTAACTTCTTAGGGTGGTATATCGTTTCCCTAGTGATCTCGCTAAGCTTCCTGAAAAGCTCTCAGTACACCACGAAAGAATACCGGTTTATCATAACGTACTTTCTCTTTTCCCTAAAGTTTCTGGTTTTCGCTAAGCCCCAGCTGTTTGTGCCTTTACTGGAGGCTACCACTTTAGCCGGTGTTATATCCCTTGTACTATATGTAGTAGAGAAAAGAATAAGCGAAAACTTACACTAGTAGCTATTGCTCTTAAACACTGTGTCTATCCGTTGTGTAACTTATCCTTGAACTTTTAATTATTTCTAATTCCTCCACGGTCACTCCACCGAAGAAGTTTATTCTAGGGGTATACAGTCTCCCAACAAAGGTATAACACTCTCCTAATAGCGTAAAAATAGTATTAATGTCGTTAAAGCTCGTATATCATTACTCCGATTTTTAAGCGATACAAACACATAATAAGCTCCTTTAACATTTTTCGGTATCTAACATACGCGATGAGATCAACGTATTGATAAAAGCTAACTTCGCCCTGGATTGTATAATTTAGATAATCTGAGACGTTAAGAAGGAGAGGTCTTACCTAACCTTTTTCAAAAACCTCCTTTTCGTGGGTCAATTTATAAACTATTCGAATTCCCTCTTAGCCTCTTCGTTTTTACCTAGATGTTCTAACGCTTCCGCCTTCAGCTTATGAGCCTCAAAGTTATTCGGATCCTTTTTTAACACTTGGTCACACTCATCCAACGCTTCTTCGTAAATACCCGTAACTATTAAGAGTTTGGCCTTAGCTAAACGGTACTCTATCCTACTCGGGTTAAGCCTTATTGCTTTGTTCAATTCGTTAAGTGCGTCGTCACATCTGTGTAACGTCATTAACACTATAGCCTTTTCGTAATGACACTCGTCATCGGAGTCGTTCAAATTACAAGCTTTTTCATACTCTTCCAGAGCCTCCTCATACCACCTTAATTGTGTGTAAATCCTCGCCTTTTCTATATAATAAAATATGCTCGAAGGGTTGAACGACGAGGCTTTCTCCAGTTCTTCGACAGCTTCCATAAGCCTGTTCTCTTCCTTCAGAATCTGCGCCTTTAAATAATGAATATATTCGTCGTCCTTACCCAGCCTAATTGCCTTCTCTACCTCAAGTAGTGCGTCTTCATGGTATCCTTCGTCGTTAAGGATTTCTGCTTTTAGGGCGTGATATTCCGGGTTATTATAGTTTAACTTTATAGCCTTCTCCACCTCGTTTAGGGCTTCTACCTTCCCCATTTTATGAAGACATAAAGCGAATTTGTAGTGAATTTCAGGATCATCAGGAACTAGCTCCGTTAACTTCTGAGCTTCCTTTACCGCTTCTTCACACATCCCTAACTTAACGTAAATGTCCAAAAGTGATTTTCGGTACTTTACGTTGTTACCATCTAAATTTACGGCTTGCCTCAAGTTCCTCAAAGCTTCGTCAAGGTCTCCAGCTTTCAAGGACGTCATTGCTAACTTATAAAAGTTCTCAGCCTTCCTTTTGCTTATCCAAAGCACATAATACGATAGGATTCACGAGTTAATAAGGTAAAACCATCTCTTGTCACAACAAGAGAAGCTTGTGTTAAGTTGCCGTTGACAACTTGTTTAAGAGTGTTAGATCCTTATTTCTGGTGTTTGTAGTACCTACTACCTCTCAATGGAGAAGGTCTCTACATATTGGGATGTCACCCTTGTAGACGAGGTCTTTACCGTCAAAATGAAAGGTCTTTACCTCGACCTTAACTCCCTTCTTCAATGCTCTTAGAAAAGTTTCAGAAAACTTTTCATCCGTTTCAAAGTTCGGAGAAAAACAAATAGCGTCGCTCCTCATTACCAAGATTAGGATAACGGCATTATGACCTTCCTCCGTTAGCTTTATTAACTCCTCAATGTGTCTTCTACCTCTCTCCGTTGGGGCGTCAGGAAACAATGCAACGCCGTTTTTGACTAAAGTACATCCCTTTACCTCTACAAAAGTATCGTCGTAAGTGAAGTCTAACCTGCTCCCTCCTACCCTAACCTCGCTCTTAACATCAGTAGGGAGGAATTTTCTGGCTACCTCGCTGTGAATACTGGAGTCTGTGATGACCCATTCCTTCCCGCTCCAAGCTGCTGTCACCTGACAGTCTGTCTTCCTATTACCCTTAGCCTCTCTCATAAGGATTCTATTACCCGGGTAAATTAACTCCTTTAACCTACCGGGATCGTGGAGATGACACCTTCTTCCCGAGGCTGTTATCACTGTAAAGCGGTTAGGTCTCTCCTTTACTACTTCCTCCTTTAAAGGCGGAAAAGTGTAAACGATCACTAGCGAGTGATTTATTGTCTCCTTTTAAAGTTTTTATTATATACATTTTCCCGTAGAATTCACGGGGTAAATCATCATGCGTGAGTTTTTAGATAAAAATTTTACAAAAGAGTTTTTCGCTCTAGATTAAAAGTATAGGAAGGAAATGTGAGTATAACGAGAAAAGTGAATAAGGACTACTTGGAAAAACTTCTCTTATCGTCTCCTAAGATACCTTGAGGAGAGTCCGGTCTTCAGAGTGGTTAAAGAAAAGTTATCCTTAACTAAGTAAAGAAAAGAAAGTAACGAAATCGCCCAAACTATTCCGGAGAGTTCGATATTAATTCCCCTGATCAGGTAAGAAAGGAAAGAAGTCAAAACGGGAAACCACACGTAATCGTAATTATATTTACTCGTTGAGTACACTATGCACGAAAAGAAGAGGGGGGCCATAACGCCTAAGAAGAAGGAGTGCAGAGTGTCCCCCAGAAACAATGCTAATAGAGGGGTTACGAAGACGGAGAAAAGGGTAACAGAAGCACTCAGATTCATTTTATACCTTGTCCTAACGATCATTAGCAAATATATAACTCCCACAAAGTAGTATAAAGGTCGAATAATTACCGAAAGTATCAAGAAGAACAAAAGGGGTAATTGGTCTCTGCCGAAAACCGGTTTAGTCCTCAAAGTAGCCGTGAAAACACCGATATTTACACCTAACGAGTAGGTGAGTAAAGGGAGTATTAACACCCAAAATTGGGGGTATAAAGACCAAGCTATTACAGACAAGAAGGGAGAGGAAAGGACGAGAAGGTTCACGGGGAATTTACCACCGTAAGTCATTACATCTTTTAGTGCCCATATTTCCGTCAGAGTGAGGCTAATTGACGCTAGTACCTGAAAATAGGAGATCGGGATCGACAAAAGAATTAAAGTCAGTATTTGTAGGGCAAAATACTTAGTTGCAGGAAAGAAGAGCCTCTGGATCATGCCGAAAAATAACGAGTAAGCTCCCAAAAGCATGAAATAGGGGTGATCAGAAGGGTTAGCCGTCAGAGAAAAACCTCCTATAGTCCAGTAGATCGCGGCGAGGATCATGTAAGGGACGTTTACTCCCCAAGGCTTAATTTCCTTAATATTACCCACAAATAATGGAGTTACGACATGGTAATAAAAGTTGATCGAGAGGACAAGGACGGTAACTATTTCTTTATTTCTCCGCAACTTCTATGTATGTCCCTCACAGCCCTTAAGTCTCTTAACGCTATCATGGGATCCATCGGTACTTCACTATCTCTTTCAACCGTGTTAATCGATGACTATGGTTAACATTAACGGTAATATAGCCGTAGTGAGTATAACTAACAACGGAGTGGAAAGTACTGCTAATGTAAACTTCTATTAACCTGTGTACATTGTTTACCCTGCATCACTGGTTTACGTAAACGTTAGCGACTCAGGAGAGTACGTGATCGTATATCCCAACAGCTCTTACGTATATGTAAGTGTCGTAACTCCTCAATCTGTCAGTGTAAGTAATGTGACGATCGGAGGTAAGTCCTATACAGCCCAAGTAGTCAATGTCAGCGGGAGTGGATACATAATGTTTAACGTTAGTTTGTTACACAACGAGAGTTTTGCAGTGTTCAAGCAGACTGTAAATGGTATTGTTCAGCTTAACCCTGAAGACTACTTCGTTTATCAGGGTAAAGTAGTGGTCGTAGACGATCCATCTACGACATATTATGTAGTTTACGGTTATACTAACGTAAGTTCGGGCGTAGTATCGAGTTATATAATTCCACTTATAATTGTGGGAATTATAGTCGTGTTAGCGGTAGTAGGAGCAGTTCTATTACTATTGAAGAGGAAATGAAGTAAATATAGAAAAGTGAACATTATACTCGACTTGGGTTTTACCTCTCCTGATTCATTGTTTATATATTTAGTTTAAGTAAATTAGAGTATTTAAAGAAAAAGATATAGACTTCTTCTCATTTTCATAAAAGTTTAGGAGAATGATAATAACTATGCTCGATCTCAAACAAGCTCTAATATACACTCAAATACGTACTAGTAGTTCTAGCTTGCTAAAAACTTAATATGCTACTAAAAAGTTGAACTAGTTATAAGGTTCAAATAAAGAGGGACTTAGGAGAATGAGAAAAAGGTAGGATATCCCTGAGAGGTATTAAGCGGAGCTTACATAGTTTTCCATTGCGTCCTCTAAAAGCACATGATAGAAGTTTCAGAAAGGACTTAAAACCTTACGATGAAGATTCTTAATCATTAAAATGTTACATTAAATGATATTTGAGGAATTGCAGAAGTGGAAGAAAGTATTGCAGAAGTCTAGATATGACATCAAGATAGACTTAGATATAATCAGGGAGATTGCAGAGAAGGCTAAAAATTAATATAAGATGTACAGTGTGATAGATGCTATCTAAAACTCTACTTCCCTTAAACTACCTAAATGTTTACTTACTCTTTACTGCTAACCACGGCTCATCTTCTACGAAGAACTTATCCGTAATTAACGGCTCCCACCACCATCTGTTATTTAAATACCACTCGTAAGTTTTTCTCAGTCCTTCTTTGAAGGGTGTTACTTCATACTTCATCCTTGTTATCATACAATACCTTCTGTCGTGACCAGGTCTATCTGAGACGAATTTTATCCTAACCTCTTTGCCACTCACTTCCTCCAACATCTTCAGTATCTCGAGCACGTTATATCTCTGTCCACCCGGGATGTTATAAGCTTCTCCTTTCCACTCCGCTTTTCTCATCACATCGAAAACTATCCTAGCAGTGTCCTCTACAAATATCCAGTCCCTTTCAGCTTTGCCATCACCGTACACCGGCACATGCATCCCTAGCAGTGTCCTAATTATAGCCTTAGGTATTAACTTTTCAGGGAACTGCCTGGGACCGTAGTTATTAGACGGTCTCACTAAAATCGCGTTTATGCCGTAAGTTCTTACGTAAGCCTTTACGAATAGGTCAGCTGATGCTTTAGAGGCACTATAAGGCGATGATGGCCTTAAAGGTGAGTTCTCATCTCCGCACTCCTCACCGTAGACTTCGTCTGTTGAAATGTGGATGTATTTAAAACCGAACTTCCTTGAAGCCTCAAGTAGGTTTACGGCACCAAGCACGTTAGTGGTTATGAAATCTTGGGGTTTGTAAATCGATCTATCTACATGAGTCTCAGCTGCGAAATTTATCACTACATCAGGAGAATAGTCTTTAATTATATCGTGTATTTGCTCGTTCCTTACGTCAGCTTGGATAAAATCGTGGTCTGTCTCTTTAAGGTTTTCCTTTCTCCCAGCGTAGGTTAATAGGTCGACTACAAGGGGTCTGATCCCCCTCTTGTTTAACTCCCTCACGAAAGCAGAACCTATGAATCCCGCTCCACCAACTACGATGATTTTCATAGTATCACCGAAGAGTTCTCGCCTATAATTAATTTTTGCCACCTTCCACCCTTTTCAACAGTAGCGTTATTTCCTATCAAAGAGTCCATTAGTGTCACTCCCCTTATCTTAACGCGGTCAAGGATTACACTGTACTCTATCTCACTGTCTGTTATTTCGCTCTGCTCGCCAACAGAAGTGAAAGGTCCTACATAGGAGTTGACAATTTTCGTGTCCCTTCCTACGTAAGTCGGCCCTCTTACCACAGAGTTCTTTATTACAGCTCCTTTCTCGATTATTACTCTCCCGTCAATTGTAGAGTTCTCTATTACACCTTCAACCTTCCTTTCAGCATATCTATCTAACAAGAATGCGTTGGCCTCTAAGATATCCCTTGGAGTTCCCGTGTCCTTCCACCAACCCTGAACTATCTCGTAATCCACTTCCTTACCTCTGTCTATTAGTCCTTGTAATGCATCTGTTATCTCAAGTTCGCCTCTCCAGCTTGGTTTTAACGATTCGATAACATCAAAGATCTCCCTCGTGAACCCGTAAACACCTACTAGGGCTAAGTCAGAAATCGGTTCTTTAGGCTTCTCGACTAGTTTTATGACCTTCCCGTCCTTTATCACGGCTACTCCAAACCTGTTAGGGTTGTCAACCTTAGCGAGTAGGATTGAAGCCGAGCCTTTAAAAGAGGAGAACTTACTCAGATCGTAAGGAACTACGTTGTCCCCTAAGTAAACTAAGAACCTATCCGACACTACGTCCTTCACCTTATAAACAGCATCAGCTAGTCCTCTAGCTTTACCTTGGTAAACGTAAGTTATCCTCACTCCGAACCTACTACCGTCTCCGTAATAGTCTACAACACGTGTGGGCGTGTTATCACCTAAGATAATTATTACGTCCTTTATCCCAGCGTCTCTGATCTGTTCTAAAACCCACTGTGAAACCGGTTTCCCTGCTACTTTTATCAACTGTTTCGGACCGGTGTGAGTTAACGGTCTAAGTCTTGTCCCTTGTCCTCCGTGTAGGATTACCGCCTCCATCTCATACCACCATACCGTCTAGGTCTAAACTGTAAAAATCAACGGATAAGAACCTCCTAGCCTTGGAGGAGTCTAAAGAGGAGTCGAAGGGTCTCTTAGCTACCCACCCTTTAACCTCATCTACTTCCCTCACTTCTCCTGACAAATTGAACTTTTCTTTAATCTTTAATGCTAACTCATAACGTGATATCCTCTCGCTTGCAACATTTAGTAAACCGGTTTTTCTAAGGGTCAACAACTCTTCTACAGCTGAAGCGAGTTTCCTCGCGGAAATAGGCGAGTAATAACCTTTATATGCGAAGATTGTCTTTCCCTCTTTCAATGTCTTATACACGTAGACTGGAAATCCCTTGTGCCTGAACACTCCAGAAGTCCTTATAACAAGGCTGTCGTCATATGATAAAGCAAAGGTCTCTCCTAATAGCTTGGTGAGTCCATAGTAGTTTATCGGGTTGGGTAAGTCCTCTTCTTTGTATTTGCCCTTTATTCCGTCAAAAATGTAGTCCGTGCTGATGTGAATAAAGTAAGCATCTATTACCCTACTTGCCCTCACCATGTGCCTTACTGCTTCAGCGTTTATTTTATACGCCTTCTCTCTTTCTGTTTCGCACTTGTCTACGTCAGTCATAGCTGCAGTGTTTATTATAACTTCGGGTCTGGTCTTGATTATGAAATCTTCCAGATGTGCAAAATCGGTTATATCCATCTTATAACCGTCAGGGATTTCTGACGAGTTGTACAACTTGATGACTTGGTGTTTTTTAGAAAGTAATTTAACTATTTCAACGCCTAACTGACCTGAGGCTCCTATTAGTAATACCCGCATTGTACTTATTATTCAATAGAAATTATAAATCTTTTTTTCATACTGATGAAATAGAAAAAAGATCTTGTAGAATAATTAATAAAGTGTTAAATAAAATTGATTACAAGGAAAATTAATTAAACTATGAAAACGATAGGAGACCCTTATATATCTTTTTATTTGTAATAAATTAACAAGAACACTGGAAAGTTTAAGAAAACACTTCAGCCTTATCAAGAGGAGGACATTGTCTGTCCTTATCGCTTATTATAATCTCTTTTATCGCCCAGTCAATATACGAATAGTTAATGCATCTCTCATGTTGAGGTGAATAATCGTTATGAGTAACGAAGTAAACAACTAGAGAGTCCTCGAGCGCCTGAAAACCGTGGGCAAACCCCGGAGGAATCCATAGCATGTAGTGGTTTGACTCGCTTAATTCTGCACTTATATACTTTCCAAAAGTTGAGGAAGACCTTCTAATATCAACTGCGACATCTAATATTTTCCCTTTAGGGACGAACACAATTTTTCCTTGTTCCTTTGGTGTTATCTGATAATGTAAACCCCTCACTACTCCTCTAACCGAGAAGGACATGTTAACTTGGAGGGGTATCGGAATGTTATGTTTACTGAAATCTGTAGACTTAAACACTTCAAGGAAGAACCCTCTTTTGTCAGGAAAGACCTTTGGCTTTACTAAGAGTACTCCCATACCAAGGTCTTCAAAATCAAAAGGCATGATTTGAAATTAACTTTCGTATATATAAAATGATTTTAATAAAAAAGTAGCCACATATAACTCATTTTCTAAGTCTCCTCTTTGCAATTTACGATGCTACTCCAAACTTAATCAATGATACCGTGTAAAGTCAATAAACCCGTTACGTTCGCCTCAGGTTGAACTCTCAGGCACTGATGTAGCTTTAATGCCTACTCTAATGAGGAAAGGATAACATTTAAAAAGGGGAAAAGAATGGATGTAACTTCAGCCAAGTCAACGTAGATTAGTAGGAGCTACACAAGTAGGATTAGAGAGATTCTAAACTAACTAGTATATTTTGATTAAATATACCAGTGTCACTCATTTATAGTTTTGTGGCATCATCAATTAATATATTATTGGTCTAACCTTCATCCTCAGATAAGGGGCTATACCTCCGTGGTGGTCATCAATATAACCGCTCCTAACTTCTTTAGTCAACGCATCAATAGTGTCGAGCTCTTGTAAAGGGATGGCTATCTCTCTGACCAGTATATCCCCTTTTCCCATCAGCGTTACTCTTCTTGGAAAAATCCTTATACTGTTCTTTACTAACTCACTCCTTTCAACGCCGGTTATAATCAACCCCTCTCTCGTCTCCTCCCTTAACTCCTCTAAACTCCAGTCCCCGTTCTTAACGACTAGGTTGAAGTAATCTGGCTTAGGGATCACCCCTCTAGCGTTACCCGGCTGACCTCTACTTAGTGTTCCTAAATAACTCAGTACGTAACCGTCTCCAATGACCTCTTTTCTCCTAGTCCTCACCCCCTCATCATCAAATGTAGAAAAACCGATGAGCTCCTGGTTCAACGGGTCGTCTATTAAAGTCACACTCTGTGAAAACCTCTCTTCAAGCTTTAACATAGGTCTGTCAGCCCTCAACATAAATATAACGTGATGGAAAAGATGAAGTGTTACCTCGGGGTCTAAAATACCATAAGTCCGTTCTAAGCTAAACACCCTTGACTGTGCCGTCTCCTTAACCGTGCCCCTTAGGTAGTCTATTACTGTGGGGATATCAGAGGGGTCTCCAGCATAGGAGAACTTAACACCTTTGTATTCCACAATGTTAACGACTTTTTCTTCTACGCATTGGTCAACTGCACGAGTGAGTAACTTAGAAATAGCATAACCTTCCGTAATTCTGATCCCCTCGGCTTTGGAAAACTGATCTACTGCTGGAGACCTATACGAAGTACATGGTTCGTGTTCTGGGACTTTGTCCTCATCTACCTTAGTTAAAGTCCATCCATGCCTCGTGAAATAACGAGTCGCGGTTACTTCTCTGTACTCCTTAAAGTTACCGTGAGGAGTTATGTGATAAATGACCTCCTTCACGGTAAAAGTCTGCACGGTATATTATTTGTGTCAGAAAACTTAAGCTTACCGTGATGTAAGAGTCACTAGAGATTCTCATGACGTTAAATAATGAGAGTTTTTTCACACCTTAAAATTAAACCTTTTTACCAAATGTGAAGTATTTATGAGAAAAGGTTTATAATTAATATGTGGAGGCGATATACTGTGTTTGAGGAAAATTAAGGGGGATTTATGGGGCCGATAACTTCGCTAAAGAAGCACCGTCTTCTATTAGGGAGAATAATAATTCAGGTTAATTAATCACTTTGTAGTGTACACCAAGAAGATGAAGAACTTCATTGAACACTCTAGGGATGTTTTTAAAAAGTTTTCAAGCATCCCTCAAACTGCAAGGATTTTCCCCAATAAATGCTATACAAGTTTGATATTATAATGTAAAACTTTTGTAGTTGAGTTAAAATACGTTCCCATACTTTAGCTTACCTTATCACATTAAGCGGAGATTAGAAGTGATTAAAAATGATGAATAATTACTTAAAAATATTACAGACATTCACAGAATCTTCACATTTAATTTCTTAAAATGTTTTTCATCAAAAGTGTAAATCTCGTTAATACCGTTATTCATCATTATAACATAAGCCAGAGCGTCATTAATGCTTACGTTTTCCTCATCGGCTATTTTAACAGCTTCGGTATAATCTTGTACTGTGACTTGTTTTATGACAATATTCTCATTGCTAATTATGTTTTCAATAACCTTAATTGAGGTTGTGAGGTTAGATAAACTCTCAATTACGTTAGCAATTTCAGAGACGTGAACTACAGTAGTTAGAACTTTTTCCTCCCCGTTATCAATTTTTGCCAGTATTTCCTTTGCTTTCTCTTTCATTTTCTTAATCTTTTCATTAACTGAACGTTTTGGTTTCAGTATTGCATAAATGAACACGTTAGAGTCTATAAACTTTACGTTTAAGCTCATGCCAATCACTTGGCAATTCTTCAACATCTATGCTATCAATAAGTTTTGTTAAGTTTGAAGCACGGGGGTAAAGCTCAATCCTATCGTCTTTTAGAACTATAATGAACTCATCGGTGTTAAACTTGTCTCTCCATTCTTTTGGTATAACTATCCTTCCTTGGCTGTCAACTTTCTTTATTACCACTTTCTCCATCTTTTACCAAAAAATAATTGAATTACCAATAATTAAGCTTAACTATCAAAATATTTAATCCCCTTCTTTCTAACTCTTCTTTAACTCTTTTTAGTACATAATCCGCGTTCTCTTCATAAAATAATAAGTTTACATAAATCCTTTCTCTCAAGGATTATATGAACTCGTTAATTTTACCTAGTTTAGTGAAGTTTAATTTCTCTAAAAGCTTCTGTGACCTTATGTTCCTCTTATCAACTCACACGGTTATTATTTTTAACTTTACGTTTTCTAAAGTATGTGAGAATGGTGCATAAATTAATCCTTTCCCTCTGAACTCCTTAGATACTGAATAAGCCAATTCGCTAACATGATTTTGTCTAGCAATGCCGAAATATTTGCCCCTTATAGCTTGCAATGATCTAACAACCTTATTCCCTTCAAGGGCTAAACACATGGGATTATCTTCCCATTTTATTTTCTTTACATCTTCTAACTTAACTTCTCGATACCGTATTATGGTATAATTTTCTGGGTCGTCCTTAAGCTCTTGTAAATACTCATAAAATTTCTCAGCTAATTTTCTTTACTTTTGAATAATTATCTATAAACTTGTACATAGATTTATTCAATTATTTGCGCTTAGGACACTCTCTTAAGGGGATTAGAAGTAATTAAAGATAGCGAGTAGTTACGTAAAAGAGTTACAGTCTTAGGGACAAAACAACGTCGGTTTTTGTTCCAGATGTCATATTAATAGCTTTTTCTTTAGCTTCTGGAGATACTGCAGATTCGACTAGACTCATTATCATTTTCCCTAGCATGCCTAATTTCTTACTACTCATCCTAACACCCCTTCTAGCAAACTATTTCCTCTTTGGCTTAACTAATCCTTGTAATACTCTTATTACAAAAGGTTAAAAAGCCTCGTCCCTTCACGGCTGGGAGGAAAACTCAGCTAAGCAAAACGCAAGAGAATTGCAATAGCTGGGACTATTATTACCACATAAAGTATGGTGCCGTCGAGGAACCCGAATCTAAGAACCGTTAAGTAGTATGTGAGAACCCCTACTAAGTCTAGCCATAAACCGTCGGCAAGACCTACTCCGCCAATTATACTTGTCCCTGCTTCACCGCCGTAATACCTTGTTATCTTATTAAGCTCTTTTCCCCTAAAATAGTCCGTTACAGTGCTACTTATCACAGTAGGTAAGAAGATTATAGGGATCGTTGACAACGTGAGGGCCGAAATGTAATCACTGTGCTTAAATGCTACAGTTACAATCCGTGTTACAAACCACAAAGTTAGAACTAATATGGGAAAGAATAACGATAAAGAAATAGAAGATACTACTCCTAATGGAGTAACCTCACCCGTGAAGCGATTGACCATGAGTGCTGGCTTCATAGATACCCAGAAGATAAGGAAAGAACTCCCGAAAACAAGTAAGAGAGTAAGAGGAGTTACGTGATATATTGAGCCGCCAGAATAATAAAAGGCTATGACGAATAAAGGTATTAATGAAAGATTTATCATGGTCTGTTTAGTTCCCACAGCTATGAAAGACAGTAAAAGCCCAGCTAGTGCACCATAGATAAAGGTATTAATAGTTATCCCAGTATAAAGGGAGAGTAAAAACAGTGAAGCGAACATTACTGTACCAGCCCATAATTGATGAGTAGGTAAAGACCCAGTAAAAGCCTTATTCTTGATCCTTACTGCGGACATTATTAGCGATGGCGGGATGGAGTATAATAAAGCAGACGTTACACCGGTAAATATACCTAGATGAAAAGGGAAATAGAGGGAAACACCAAAAAAGTAGTAGTTAAGGAATATAGACCAGAACCAGATGATGTAGTATTTTCCATGTTCGTTCCCCCTAAAGAGCTTATAAGTCAATAAGGACAGAACGAAAGAATAGACCACAAGATTTACGATTACGTCTATTACCTCACGATAAGGTAGGTTATGTATATACGACAATGTTATGTAAAAAGTTGTTGAATAATGTATTGTTAGGAACGAGAGGACAGAGACTATGAAAAGCTTTAATTCATGAGAGTAAAACTTAACAGCCACGTGTTTTTCTTGACTTCTTTTTATTAAGCTTTTTCTTATGTGAAGTCATAATCACCATGAAGTTTTACGTGAATTTAGCTTTTTAATTTACGTGTCGTTTTAAAAACATATTTAAGAGCTAATCTTTACGCGGTAAGTTTTTAGCTCTAATTAAAAAAGAACTGGTGTATCGTGTATTAATGAAGAATAGTTTTATACACGGAACTCTGAATAGATGAGGGGAACCCTCGCTTTTCTAGGGTCGTGAGGAAGTAGGCTTAACCAAAACTACGTGATCTCGTAAAAAGGTGTCTCTTCCCTCCTTAAGGAATAGTCCCAAAACAGTATTTCAAACCTAACACTTGCAGAAAAAGGTTTTAGCAAGTTTTCGTTAAACTCATATGAGTTTAAAGCTTCAAGGATTGCATCAACCCTCCTTTTATAGTCCTCTGAAGCATAAAACTCAGCCCATTTAGAATACAGTTGGTTTGGGGACTCTATAACAAACTTTCCCACTTCATAATAACCCCACATGCAAGGAGACCAAGCTGATAAAAACTCCTTCCAACCTTTAGTGGAGTAATAGTACAAGTGACGAGTGTATACATAATTTGCTAAGTTATAACCAGTCCTCATTATTTCCTCGTGAGTTATGTTTAGCTTATCCAAGAGATAGTTGTGTACTTCCATTCCCTTATCCCTCGTTGAAAGTATAGAGGATAGGACTTTAGTAGCCTGGTTAGTAGGCGCAAATGAGGAGGCCCTCATTAGACTCTTTAACATTACCTCTACGTACTTAGAATCCTGAATTAAATAATAACGGAAGGACTCTAACGGTAAGGTACCGTCCCTCATTTGCTTGACGAATTCATGTTTAACATATTTTTCCCATAGTTCTCTTACTTTTTCCCTTAATATCTCAGAAGTTTTCATAATAAGCCTTTACGTTTAAGAGGTATTTATAGTTAATTAAGGTTGTAATTTAAAGAGTCTAATTTCCTTAAAAATTATATAATAATTTAGTCTTATACTGTAAATAAATAATTTCTCAAGTTAGTTTCTATTCTCTTCCTAATATAAGCCTTATCTTTCCTCCCGTAGAGCGGTCTCACTTTGTTATAAACGTCAATTACATCTTTCTAAAAGTCCTTATACTCAAGAGCAGATCAATAAATCATGAATGCATAATATTATATTCAGAGTTAAGCTATGAGATATTTATACCTAAAATAGAATTTATTATGAATATTCTCTCTATGTATTAAATAGTAAAGTTTTAAATTTAAAAATGATATTATCCTTAATTGATGGTAGTGTCCAAGGAATATCAGCTTTCTATTATAATAGAGTCTTGTCCATATAATGTATAAATAAAAATTATGTAAGATGATAGCCCTTATTAGCCGGAGGGAACATTATCAATGAGTATTGAGTACTCATTGTCATTATGATAAGAGAAGTTATATTATCCTCATTTGTTTTAAATATTTTCTCTTGTTTTTACTAGAGTAACAAGAGTATTAACACTTTAGTTTATTAGCGTTTTTAGTTTAGGAAAATTTTTCTGTAAAGTTACACATTCTAAAGACTACGGTACAACTGGAGACAGTGTTGTCCAATTTTATCAAGTAATATAAATTAAGTGGGTTAGGACTATTTATCTAGAAATCCCATATTTTTAATGTATTTATGCTTTTAGTATTTATAAGCTTTTTCTAATACTTTCCACTAGTGATCATAATATAGGATTGTAAAGGTTAGAGTATTGTTTATAAATAATTTATATAAGTTGTATTGAAGTAATTGTAAAATATCTTTTCGTTATCGAGACGGGGGATATAGTTATACAATATTTTCTGGAGGAGATTAACGAGCTTAACCTTATGACGTATTACACAGTCTGAAATCTTACTCTCCGCAATATGTGGTTAAGCTTTAATCGTTTATGAATGCATATATACTATGAATTCATAGTATATTTTAGTAATGAAAATCCAAGTTAAAGGAGATTACATTTACGTGACGATGTGGGACAAATTAAGTAAAAGACCAAAGAGGTATTACTTAGGAAGAAAAGAGGGGTTAAAGAAGTGGGAAGAGCTGTTTACGATTGCGAGAGAGTATAAGGTTAGCGACGATGAGGTTAGGGATTACTTAAACTATTACTTAGATAGGGAAACGAATATGACCAAGGTCGAGTACGTCTTACTTTCATTAAGCTTGGGTGTTGAATTTTGGAGATCGAATGGAAGTACAAAAACGCTTTCAGAAAAGCGGTGAGACTAATAGAGAGGTTCTACCCGGATTACGCACTTATAGGTAGGTTTGCAAGGAACTTTTATGCACCGCCTGAGACGACCTTGGATATAGACTTCTTGGTAGATTTAGATGATCATGAGAGGTTAGCGGAATTGATCGAGTATACATCTTCACAATATAAAATAACTCCCAATGACGTAGGACATTGGCAATACGTAATGATTATCGACGACATAAAAGTTGACTTAGTTAAACCTCCAGGGTATAACATAACCATAGAGTTCCTCTCTAAGAGGAGGCAGGCTGTAATCAAAGGTGTCGGAAGGATTTACATAACGTCACCGGAAGATTTAGCAGTACTTTACGTAATATCTTCTAAACAGAGGGGGGTAAAAGACGTCATAAAAGCTAAGGACGTCATAAAGTATTCCAAAGCTCGTAATGACTTTAACGAAGAGTATTTTCTTAAAAAATGTAGAGAAAATGAGGTAGAACATTTGTGTTTAGCTTTACTCTCTAACTTGTGAAAAAGATGTATGCTTAGTCAATGGGTAAACAATGTATTCCCTTGACACTAAATTTAATAAAGAGAGCCAGAAATAAAGGAGCCTTTTTCTCGATACGTAGGATACTAATCCCTCAGGTTCTCTAGAATGTAAGGGGGTTTGGTTCTCTGTGCATCTTGATTGCTCACCAAATGTAGTCCGAACCGATGGCGAGAATGATAAGCCACTTTGAAAGGGAACCCTTCTAGGGCGGGAAGAAAGTCAGATCAGCCGATTGACTATTAGTCATTATGGAGGCCAAACTCTTGTACACTCTATTATTGGGACAAGTGACATTAAATTGAATAACCACCTTTGTAGAAACTATCTATTTCTTTTCTCCTCATATAATTTCTTAGCATATTCCAA
>QEFN01000021.1 GCA_003086555.1 Sulfolobus sp. SCGC AB-777_G06
GCACTAGTCCTCATGACCCTGCTAGGTGGTAGGGCCAGCGTGAAGAACGCTGCTGAGACGTTCGGGTTGGACTACGCAAACCTGCTGGAGGCGTTGGGAGAGCTCCACGACGCGTGGAAGGACTACTTAGAGGTCCTGTCGGGGCTGGTGAAGGGTGAGGTTGCCGTAATCATAGACGACACCGTGGACCACAAGGAGTACTCCAGAGGAAAGGACGTGAGCCCCCACGGGAACTACTGGATCTACTGCCACACCCACCGGAGGTTGGAGAGGGGTGTGCAGCTCCTCACGGTCGCCATAGTGGACCTCTCCACGGGCAGGGCATTCATGGTGGGAGCTTTCCCCTACGCCGTGAGGAAGATGTTGGACTTGGGGATGGTCACCGAGTTCAAGACCAAGATCGACTTGGCCAAGGAGATGTTGGACGTGCTCAAGGGGTACTTCCGCGTATCAAGGGTAGTCTTCGACTCGTGGTACTGGTCGGAGAAGCTCGTGAAGGACAACGTGGTGTCTGAGCTCAAGTCCAACCGGAGGCTCCTCAGGGTCGAGTCGGTCCGGGGGACCCTCGAGGAGGTGGAGGGACACCTCCGAGTGGGAGACCTACCCCCCGGCGTCTACTACGCCGACCTGACCCTGGGAGGCCGAGTGATTACGGTAAAATTGCTAGTCCAGGAATATAAAAGTGACTCCGGGACACACGTCAGGTACCTCTACACGACCGATCTCTCGCTCAGCGAGGAGGAGATCGAGGAGGCCTGGAGGATGAGGTGGGAGATCGAGAAGCTCCACAGGGACGTCAAGGCCTTGGGACTGGAGGACTCCTCGTTCTGGAGGAGAGAGAGGCTTCAGGGGTACCTCACGATCTTCACCATCATGATCAACGTCGTCAGGGAGCTGGTGGGGGCTCTTAACCTGAGGAGCGTGGAGGCGTTCCTCAGGTTCGTTGAACGTTATTTAGGTGGACCACTTGGACTGATGAAAATCTTTAAGTTACGTTAAAGTCCCATAACTGCTGTAATATAAGCTGTTTCCGCGATGTAAGTTAAAACCCACACAAGTGGAAGATGCTTGCCGAGGACACCTCACAGTCGAAACGAGGGGCACGTTGATATGTAGGTTTTGTCCCGTCAGTAACTGTAGCATTTTGAATAGATAAGTCACTACACTGTGTCTTGGACTACAGCGTTTACTAAAGATTGAAAGCTTTGCCTTGATGGTAGACTCGGTCTAATCGGTAAAAAAAGGGATAATTAGGGCAATATTGAGTTATTTGAAAATTCTCTAGCTATAGATTTATTCTAAGAAGATGATTCCAAGACTACCGTTCCACGGTGAAGGAAAAGTCACTTTGGCAAAATAACGACCTCAGTGGACTTGTAATACGGGATCCTAGTCTCCGGGTCTAACAAATCACAGACCACGTAGTTGACTAAGTCACTGGAGTTGATCATAAACGCGTATCCCCTCTTCAAACTCGCATCACTCTTAGCCTTAACAGTCACCTCACCGCACTCGCTCTTTAAAATAACCTCTTGCCCTTCCTTAATTCCCATCTCCTTCATGTCTTCCGCGTTCAAGTACACTACATCCTCCTCACCGTTCATGAAAGTCGTTAACGTATCTGTGTTATACTTAGTAACTATCCTACCCGTGATGAGGATGATACCTTTTCTGTTAATTTGCCTATACTCAACCGGTATGAAATGAGCAAAACCATCGGAAGTATAGAACTTGTTTTCATAAAGTACAGCCTCACCGTTAGGATACCTGCTGTTTTTAGAGTGGTCCATGACGTCCTCAAGTTTCAGCGAGGAATACAACTTCACGACTTTTTTCATCTCTTCGAAAACGACCTTAGGGTCTTTACTGGCTTTAAGTCCCAACTTCTCGGACAGTTCAGCTAAGACCCATAAAGACTGTTTAGCTTCACCGGGAGGGTCAACTGCCTTATACCTCCACTTGACCAACCTGTCCAACGAGACTACGGAACCCTCACTTTCCGCCCACATCGCGATCGGCAAAACATAATGGGCTAGTTTCGCAGTGTCTGTCATATAAGAGTCTAAAACTACGACCAGATCCATCTCCTTAAGCCTCTTGATTACCTTGCTCTTATTTGGCAAGCTGTGGGCGACGTTATAGTTGACTAAGATTACTGCCCTGATGTCGTTTTCGGTAAGTAGAGCGTCAGTCACGGTCAAACCCTTTTCTAAAGGTATTTCAAAACTCCACAGTTCTCCCAGTTTCCTAGCGTTTTCCTCGTTTAAAGGTCCGTTGGGTAAAATCCACGGTTTCAGTAAGTCACCCGAACCTTGTACGTTGGATTGTCCCCTATACACTATGGGACCTGCCCCTTTCATCCCTACGTTTCCAGTCAATAACATCAAGTTTAGGAAAGCCCTTACGGCGTTAACTCCCCCGCCTTCGCTGAGACCTAAACCCCATGAGAAGATCGTCGGCTTCGTAGTTATCATCTCAGCGAACTTGATAATAAGCTCCTTGGGGACTCCCGTTACCTTCTCAGCCTCTTCCAACGTGTAGCGTGACACGTTCCTCACGTACTCTTCAAAACCTTTAGCCCTACTCTTCACGAACTTTTCATCGTAAAGACCGTTCTGTATTAAGTAGTTTCCGACAGCGTTATACAAGTAGACGTCAGTACCTTGGTTCACCGGGATATATAAGTCGGCGAGTTTAGCCGTCTTCGTAAACCTCGGGTCGATTACTATTATTTTCGTCCCGTATTTCTTAGCCTTCATTAAGTACTCTGTCAACACCGGGTGGCTCTCGGTTATCTGCTCGCCCGCGATAACCAATACTTTCGCGTTAGGCATTTCCTCTACTGAAGTACCTGAAGCCCCGATACCTACGACCTCCTTTAACGCTGTAGCTGAGGGCTCGTGGCAAATCCTAGCACACGAGTCTACATTATTACTCCCTAAAAACCTTGTTAACTTTGACATCAAGTAGACCTCCTCTAATGTGTTCTGACAACCTCCGTAAATAGCGATAGCTTTCCCTCCGTATTTCTCCTTGACCTCTTTGATCCTCTCGGCTATTTCGCTTAAAGCCTCTTCCCACCCGACCTCTACAAACGAGTCTCCGACCCTCTTTAAGGGTCTCGTCAACCTGCCGGGTAAGTATAAAGTCTTGTGGGCTGTAGCCCCTTTACCGCAAATTTTCCCTTTTGAGACTATGTGATCTTTTTCTGGTATAACCCTAACTACTTTCCCGTTCTCGACGTCCAGTAATAAGCCACAACCAACTCCACAAAAAGGACAAATTGTAGGCGTTATCATAAAATGTATTTAACGTCTGACTTATTAAATACATGTTACGAAACCCTCAATAAAATGTGTTATCGGTGTGAATAACCATATTTCCTTATAAAATTTTAACTTTAATAATTAATTTGAGAAAACATAGTAATTCTAAACATGTAGTTCATATTATCTGTCGGAACTGCAGATCTTTCGTATGTTAGTCTGTCATACAGAGTGTTAGACCCTGAATGCCCACAGTGAGTGATGTGAACATCAGTTAAGAATTATTTCGAGTAATTAAGACAGAGCTTCTTAGGGAAGAGATAACATATACACCAAGGTAAGAGGCTGAAGTCCCCTATTTCGTTGACATTTTTAGATTTTTGTTAAAATCCTTCATAAATCTCTTCTAATCTCTCGCCTCTTTACATCAGTCGATAAGTCATTGTTTTCAATTAATATAACCCCTTGAAGAGAATCGAAATAGCTGTTCTTCTACAAGTAAAGACAATGATTCAAACACCTCTATTATGCCTGATGATCTTCAATGGCTGGGAGGAGTAATAAAGTGCTCTGTTTTTATTAAAATCGAACAAAACTTCCCAGGGTTTGATACACATCACTTCCTGATGGTAGAGTTAAGGTAAGGATAGCGAAATAGTCATAACTACTTGAGTACACAGATTTTCACGCTTCTTTGAAGTCTGAGCTGGAAACGTGTAAATAAAAAAGAACTTACGCTCGTTTACTTTCTGGTTTCGTTTTTTCTCCTATCTTTTCTACAATTTTAATAACTATTCCGAGTCCTCTCTGGAAATTTTCGTTTCCCATTTCTGAGAGTAATTTGGTCACAGTCATTCTCTCAGGATTTTGTATTATTTTGACTACGTCTTCGCTAGTTATAACGTCAATAACTTGTCTAACATTAGGGTCGTTCAATAAGTCTGCGAATTTTTCCAAGATAGGTACGAGTGATAAAATGGAATTCATCAGTGTTCCTAAGTTCCTTATTATTTCATCGTTAAGCCCGATCTCCCTGATCATTTTCAGAATATATGCATATTCAACCAAAGTGTCTATTAATTTATCTTCCTCAAGTAATTTTATGATTCTATTCATGTTCTCATTTTTTTCCACTTAAACCACCCCTCTCGCTGTTAAGCTCCAATACATTCTGTTGTACATAAGTTTCATCCACCAAATTGTGGTAGTGGGTTTCGGCACAGGTAGAACAAAACTGTAATTATATCTGATGTAGCTGGAGGTGCCTATTCCACCCACGCAAAAGCAAAAAACAGAGCCGTCATAAAGTTCCTTGCCTCCTATACCCAATATATCGTGGACAATATTCTCGCTTATCGGACCGCTCTCGAAATCAGCAACAGAACCGGCTTTAGATATGGGTAAGTCTGTAGTATCACCTATCGCGTATACGTTATCATACCCTTTTACGTTTAAGGTATATTTGTCCACACTCACCCAATTCCTTCTGTCCGCTATTCCTGAATCTCTTAGTACTTCAGCTCCTTTATGAGGAGGAGCTCCTAGCAATAAATCAAAGCTAATTTTTTCACCATCTTGCGATATCATTGTATTACCCTCTACATGATCAATTATGAAAGGACTTACTATTTCAATTCCCCTTTCCTTGAACATTTCAATGAACATGTCATTGGCTTGTTTTATCCCGAATACTCCGGGTGCTGGATAAGTATAGATGATCCTCGATTTATCTCTGATTCCCTTTTTCACTAGCAGGTCATGAAGCATTAGAGTCAGTTCTACTGGAGCTACGGGGCACTTTATAGGGAGCCTGGCTACGTTTACTACTATAGTACCTCCCTTAAAGTTATCAAGTACCTCCCTTATTTTCATTACGTCATTAAGATCCCATACTGACAGCTCTTTACTTCTTAAACCCGGTATTTCATCCCACGCTAGATGAGATCCGGTTGCTATTACTAAATAATCATAATCATATACAGCTTCGCCAGCTGTAAACACTCGGTGATTTGGTAAATCCAATTTAGTCACTGTTCCCTTATCCCCGCTAATGAACTCAACTTTTGGATCCAATAGACTTCTCTCATCCTTAACTATCTGATCATAATCTTCTAAACCTAAAGCTACGAGAAGTTGTGAAGGTTGATAAACATGGTAGTTCTTCATGTCAAGAACTGTAATCTTAACTTTTCCTTCGTCGATTTCCTTCGACAATTTCTTAGCTAGCTTGTTAGCTACTATTGTTCCACCTATTCCTCCTCCCAGAATTACTACTTTCCTCATTACCTACCACCTATAGTGATAACAATTTTTCCGTCTTTCTTATCGACGTCTAAAATCTTATATTTGGTTTTTCCTAGAAATTCTTTAAGTTCGTTGAGTTTCCACTCTTGATCCACAATAACTTGAAGTACTTCATCTTTATTAAGTTCCTCAAGAATGGATAAAACCTCGCCTGAGGCGCTTTCACAACTATTAACGTTACTATAATCAAGTACTTTATACACTTTCATATTATTCACTTTCATATTCTTCGCCCTATAAGATATCCTTTCCCCCATTAATTTTAAGAATTACTTTAATTTATTGGAAATATCATGAAAATATCTTTATTTTTGTATAAATAAATCTATGCTTTAGTATTTCCCTCCCTAAGCTTAACTTCTTGTCTACTTTTCTCTTCCTTTCTTTTCAATCCAACGAATATGTAAACCGTGCCAAGAGCTTTTTCTTTAAACACTCTCAACTCAGTGTTTCTCTCAAAGATCCTCTTTAATTCTGAATTAGTCGGAATTTTTCTATAAATGTAATAAATATACTTGTAGTCACTAGGTTTCGCTCCAACTAAAGCTGCTAAATAGGGCTGAATAAACCGCAAATAAAACGCTACATATTTCCTTAAGACCTTATTATCAGATTTTCCCATAGCTATGACTCCTATAGCGTTCTTTGATACTCTTACCATCTCCTTAATAACGGCTTCTACATCGTCAGCTGCATGGAGCGCGAAACTACTCACTACAGCGTCGAAAACATTATCTCTAAAAGGTAAGTTATAAAAAGAGGCCAAGACTTTATCACCTTCAACAAAACTCAGCTTGAGCATGTTTTCCGCGTAGTCTGTCATTATTATCTGGGTTTTCGGAAAGAGCTTGTGAATGATATATGACAACTCTCCTTTACCAGATGCAACGTCCAAGATAATTTTAGGCTCCTTACAATATTTCCTGACAATTCCTATTAGCTCGCTTCTCCATTTGACGTCTTGAAAGAAAGAAATGAGGGCGTTAGCTCTGTCGTAAAACTTAGGTATGTCGTTATATATCCTTCTCAACTCCTCATTAGTCACCGTCATTTATAGCACCTCCAATTAACCTGAGTATTTTCCCCTAATACTATTGAATATGAAGTTCACCAAACCTAAAATTTTCACCACATCACCCATTATCGCCAAATAGGGAAAACTAACCAAATATAGGGGTAACCCAAGGGTATACACTACTGCCCCTAGGAAGAAGAGATAAGCAGAAACCGGACTGTACTCCTTTATTGTTAGGAATAGAGAAATACCGGCTATAGGCTCTAGAATATATCCTAAAACTATTAACTCTAGTCCTAAAAATTTACCTTGAAGAATGAAAATGAGCCCTATGAAGGTTATTATTATAGCCATTGGAGGAAAGACTTTCATTAATATCTCAGCCTTAAGGTTGCAAGTGCTGTATTCCATATAGGCTAAAATGGCGAGACCCCATATTATCCACATTAACGCTTCAGTAGTTACGTTGAATACGAAAATAATTCCGGAAGACGCTAGGAGTATTAAGACTATGAGTATGAATACTCCAGCAACAAGACTTATAATATTACCAAGAATTAATTTTTTGTTCACGAATAAAAACTTTAAGTCCGTAGATATATAAATATCATCTACAAGTGATATATATAGATTTTATTACGGAAATATATTAGCCATCGGCGAGAATATTTAACTCTCACTAATTTTTCCAATAATACGTGCAGTTTAACACCGTTAAAGATGTATTTTAATATTTCATTTCTTAAAAAAAGAAATTATATCAGTAATTATGCATCAATAACTGAACTATAAAAATATTGATCTACGTTACACATTATTAATTTTATTATCATTTATTTTATGAGCTTACAATTCCCTCTTTATTAGAAAGCTTTTCAGTGGATGTTAAAATGTTATTACTTTGCTTAATATTTGAGATATAGTAATGAGGACAATGAATGTGGCTTACATATCCTTGTTTTTTGCACTTTCCAATCAGGATTTCGGTACCTCTGTTAGTAGTAATAGTTATTAACTTACATCCCTCAAGCTCTACAAAAGGTACTTCGTCTCCTAATCTCTCAGTGATAAATTCCACAAAGTATCTATGCAGCAGCTTACCTTCTAACGCTTTAACGACAGCCAATCTAAGCAAAGGTCTCAGCTCGTTTATATAGTCTAAAATACATGTTTTATTCTCTAAAGCAGTTGTAATTAGACATCTAACTATTGTTCTTGTCTTCTCGACATCCTTATCAATCCTTTCCGAGATAGATAACATTATTTTTTCATTTTCTAGACCTTCATTAAATAGGAGATAAAAAAGACCTTTTAAAGTGATTTCGTATTTTCCTCTGCTCGAATGATAGACGTATCCCAGTCTTTCAAGTCTGTTAACTATTCTCCACAACGTAGCTATAGGTATTTTAGTAATTTTCTCTAACTTGTACAAGGACGTTTCAGAGTTAAAAATGTATTTAAGAATTGAAAAATCTCTGCAATCTAATTCTTCTTTACAAAAATATTCCTCTACAGAATTTTTCATAAGTTATTCAAATATATTTTTATCTCTCTATGCATATAACAACTCCTTATTAAAATTACAATTTATAATGATTAACAGAGTTGAAAGTTTCCCTGAATATTTTCATTTAAAAGAAAAGAATTTTTTAAATATCGAAGAAAACATAATTAATTTTTGAGAAAGTATGTCCATACCTATAATATTACTAACTGCACCATCTCCGCCATTCTCTTACCCAGTCTCTTGGGGACCGGATATGCCACCGGATCACCAAGCAGTATGGGCAGTAAAAGTAGCATTAGCTTACTTCTTAATAGGACTAGGGAGCATGATAATAGTGATATCTGCTATAAACGACATTAAAATACCCGTACCAGCTGCCGGAGGTTCAGTAGACTCTATATCAAGGACCGCTAAGTTCAAGTTGTCAATAGGAATAACGAGTTTGGTAGCTATTATACTCGGTCTAGTGTTTCTAGTACTCGATGCAGGTAAACCGTACACTGCGTGGGAGATAATTACCTATGGTCTTACTTACGGTAGATGGGAAAGTTGGATGTTCTTAGGTACAATATTTCTGATATTGATACTTTTGCTAGGCCTAATCTATTCAGCCTTGTGGCTGGGAAATGCGATGCCTAACATCACTATGTTTAAGAAACTCGGCTCATGGTATACGTCTTCTAACCTCAGTTCGAGAACTTCACGATACTTACTCATATCATTAATAACTCTGTTCGGAATTTTAGGAGCTTCTTACGGAGGTGTATTATTTAGCCTGACCAATATTGCACTATGGAGAAATCCGGTACTCGTAATTTTATTTCCAGTCAGTGGTCTTAGCTCTGCAGCTGCCGTAGGGATGTTATTAACTACGGTGTTTATTAAGGACGAATCTAGTAAAGAGCACAACACTTTGCTATGGTCAACTATTGACTTATACTCAGTAATCGCTGAAGCAATACTAACAGCACTGTTTCTAGCAATAGGAGTTTATAATCCCAATGCGTCTATGTCGGTAAATCAAGTTCTATTTGGAGCTTACTCCTTGTATTTCTGGGTATTAGTAGTAACATTAGGTGTAGCTATTCCTATGCTCCTAGAGATCACTCTGCATAAGATAAGCCCTAAAAAATACATTTACATTGTGCCGATAATCACCATCCTGATCCTAATAGGGGCCGTCTCTTTGAGATATTACGTGGTCATTGCCTCCGCATATTATTATGGTCCTATAAGTCCATTCTCCCCTACTCAAATGCAATTCCCGTGGGGAACCGTGTGGGGTGAGTAAGAAATGTTGAAACTAACTAGAAGGGATTTCATAAAGCTAAGCGGAGCAGTATCTGCAGGAATAGCCTTAACATACATGGCAACCAAAGGTTCCTTCACAAGTAAACTATTCGTCGAGTCTCAAACAGAAGAGGCAACGGTTCCACAAGATGAGGACGTCATAGCGTTCAGCACATGTTATATGTGTCTAGGAAGATGTACGATGCAATACCAGATAACAGCTAATGACCTAATAAGATATGCTGGAGGCGATATTTACGGTAGGGTTAACAACGGAGCTACGTGTCCTATTGGGCCAACAGCAGCAATGCACTACCTAAGTCCCGCAAGGATGAAGTATCCGTTACTAAGACCTCCTACTGTACAGAGGGGTACTGGACAGTTCATTAGAATAGACTGGGAAGATCTTTACGATATACTGTTAAACGGAGATAACGCACAATTCCTGCAGGAAAGAGGATGGAAATATGGTTTTAAAGGGCTAAAACAGATATACCAGTGTTGTCCTGAAAAGTTCGTGTTCGTTACCGGGCGTGACCAGTATAACCCAACTGAGAACAGATACTTTGGTGCTATGTTCGGCACACCCAATGAATACGAACATGGCGGATTCTGTGCAGCTAATGTTGCAATAGGAGCAGTATATGTAGCAGGCTCTACCTATTGGGAATACGGTTATTTTGATGATCACTACGCAAAAGTCTTAATACTTTCGGGAGTTACACAAGACCACTTCCCGACAGGATTCAGAAGAAGGATAACAATGATTAAAGAGCGTGGTGGAACAATAATACTCTTCCAGCCCGATAGACAACCCAACCTTGGTCCCATATCAAATATTTGGGTGCCGATTAGACCGGCTCATGACGGTCTATTAATAAGTTCAATAATTCATGAATTGTTGAGGTTACATGAAGAGGGGATGAGCCAGACACCGCCAACGCCGTATATAGATGAGGAATACTTGAGGTGGTATACGAATGCCCCATGGTTGGTAATCACAAATCCTGATGGGACCATAGATCCACCTTCGGCATCTAACACAGGACTCTTCCTGAGAGTGACTAATAAGAATGGAGAGTGGACTCCAGCGGTCATGGGTAGCGACGGTAACGTTTACGCTTTCACAGACATTCCGTGGCAGAAAGGAGTATATCCGGTCTTAGAATATGAAGGAGATTTAACCGTACCCGTAGGCCCAGACACTACTGAGACGATTACGGTTCATGTAAAGTCGGCGTTTAAACTACTTAAGGAGCAATTCCTAATGGACGATTACGCGCCTGAAAACGTAGAAGCTGAAGTAGGTTATCCAGCGGAGGAGATAACAAATCTAGCTAAGTTACTAGGAGATACTGCGATGAGAAGCCCCGTAATAATAGAAGCAGAATGGGTGGACTATCTAGGTAGGAAACATAAAGAGTTCATAGGAAGGCCAGTGGCAACATATATCATGAGGGGTATATCTGCACATACAAACGGATTTAATACTACTAGACTGTTCTTGGTTCTCGAAGCATTACTTGGAGCGATTGACACCCCTGGTGGGTACAGAGCCAAATACCCATATCCAAAGCCAGTACCAGACGGAGATTTCTGGCCGGCGTATGAAGCCTCGCCTGACCCAAGGGCCAGAATAACGCAAGATGACGTTAATAGCGGAGAGATTCCGACTGTTGGTCCTAACGGAGAGAGTTATGTGGGTACACTAGGAGGGATCTTAATAAACGAAAGAGTATATAACGATGGTACGGTAAAAGTGCTTAAGGTTCAAAAAGTTCACTACCCTACAGTAATTACTTCAACAACAAATCCTTACCTATACACACCTGATATGTTAGTGATTGACGAAAACGGAAGGCCATTATTAATCGATAGAGGGTACAGCTGGGAATTTCCGTTTGCTCAGCACAGATCTTATAACGTGACAATGTGGGATGCTGGATTCCAGTTCCCGTATAATGTAGAGTTCCTCCTATGGCATATAACTAACCCCTATTGGGATAATAGTTATGACCTTGATAAGGATATTAGGTTAGCGTTGAAGCAGAACCCAGACGGGACTTATGCCATTCCATTTATCGCTATAGTTGATACGTTCTACGGCAACAGCGTCCCGTTTGCTGACCTAGCGTTACCAGACACCACTTTCCTTGAAAGATACGGAGAACACAGTACTTTAGATAGGCCCATTACAACCCCTGACATAGTAGCTGATAGCATAGAACACCCCATCTTACCACCCTTGTTCCACGCAAGACCTTTCAGTGACGTAGAAATAGAAATAGGTTACTTACTAGGTTTATCTGCATTCCAAAACCCAGACGGAAGTCCTAAGTATCCTAACGGTTTCGGAGACTTTTTGTGGAAGTGGCAGATAGTATCAGGGGTAGGGATGTTAATTGCGGGAAGAGGACAAGATGGAACGGAGTGTTGTAAGGGAGATCCGAACCCCAACCAAGTGAAGCTGTATACATACCCTGGTAAGATTTCCGCATATAATTATGGTAACACTCAGACCTATCCTGGACCACAAGAGTTCCCCGTAACTAACGGAGAATTACCTCCGAATGTTCCAAAAGGAACACAAAAGATAGGCCATGCATTGGGCGAGTACGAACTACCATTGAACATAAGGTATTATAGACATGTAAACATGTACTATCTACAATGGGCTCACAGCATGGGATTAATACCTTATGTGAAGCCTATAGTAGTCCAAATATATTCCGAGCCTGTTGCAAGGTTTAGGCTAGCAGCTTACGGGATGTGGAAAGGCTACAATGCATACTTTTACTACATGTATAAGAAGACCGGTAACATGCAGTACTTACAATTAGCACAACAGAACGCTAACGTACCTAATGATGAATACGGTAGTTATATTGCTAAAATAAAGAAAATAGCCTTCTGGCCTATACCTAATTGGTATCCACCGTTAAGCTGGACAAGTGACGGCTTCGACCCGAATAGCTTCCCACTACAGACGGAGAATAGGCATGTAACACCTTGGTTCTATCATCACTGGGAGAACCATAACCCGTGGTTGAGACCTTTGCTGAGGTTTACTCCAGTGTTTATGAATCCTTCAGATTGTCAGAAATACGGAATAACTGATATGGATTGGGTGGAATTTGAATCGTGGACCGGTGAGAAAGTCAGGGCTATGGTAGTATGCGATGAGACTACAAGACCCGGTGTAGTGTGGTATTGGAAGGCTAAGAACATAAGACCCGGAACACTAGCCATACCTACCAACAGTCCTGAGGCTACAATATCTACAATGTTTAATGATGTATACTCCATGATTCTACCACCAAGTATGGGAGGAGCAGATCCACAATCTTACAATAATCTTGACTATGATACACTTATAGGTAGTAAAGGACCTAATCCTGCATTGCTAAACTATGATCCATTTACTGGAAAGACCTCTTGGGGAGATTTGAGACTTAGAATCAGTGCAGTGTTAGGTAAAGGTTCTTACACCGTTAGCTATGGTTTATCAGATCCTTACGTATTAACTCCGGCTTCCGCACCGTATAACCCGCCACCCAACTTACAATATCTACAGTATAATGCCTACAAGTCTCCAGAAGAGATGGGAATAACATGGTATAAGGTAAATCAGGAGTACTATCAGTGGCAGCAGCAGAAACAAGTTATAAGACCCCAGAGTCAACAGTCGTCCAACTCAAGTTAGTTTCTTTTTTTTTTAACTAAGTCCATGAGGTGAAAATTCATGTCCACTCCCAAACCCCTACACAAACTAGTCATAATAACAGACCTGAATAAGTGTTTCGGATGTAATGCATGTCAGCTCAATTGTAAGTCGTGGCATACTAGTTCAGTTTTCGGTCCATTGACAGATCTAGATCCATGGGGTGCCGAACCGTTCTCCCTTTACTTAATGAGAGTTATAAGAACAGAACAAGGAACATATCCTAATGTTAGGACTATACCTATACCGATAAGCTGTTTCCACTGTGAAGACGCTCCGTGCGTAAAAGTCTGTCCTACCGGGGCGATATACAAGAGACTAGTAGACGGTGTCGTAGTAATAGATTATGAAATATGTCAAGGGTTTAGGTACTGTATAAACGCTTGCCCATACGGTAACATAGATTACGACCCGATAGAAGGAGTGAGTAAAAAGTGTATACTCTGTGTTGATAGACTTTACGACGAGAGTTTACCAGAGTACGAGAGAATTCCGGCTTGTGTAAGAGGATGTCCGGCAGGGGCTAGAGTTTTCGGAGACTTAAGTGATCCTAACAGCGAAGTCAGTAGAATAGTTGCGGAATATGGTGGTTTTGTATTAGGAGAACAGTATGGTACTAAGCCAGAAGAAGAATACTTGCCAATTAGAGGACCATCAAAGGGACCTTTCTCTAACGAATCAGAATTACCTTTAGAACAAAGATTCGCTGAGAGAACTGGTGCAATAGATAACGCCCCCGTAAATGTTATTAAGGATGCACAAAGCTTAGGCCTTACACCACAAGACTTAAGGACTTATAAGAGAAACGAAAAGAATGTATTACCGTTGTGATAAACATGGTAGAGTTCATGGTTCAAGACAATTTGAGTTTTTTTACGTCAAAGGTATTTGATGTCTTAGCTCAGGCCTTTCATTACCCATATAAGCTTAAAGATGTGCAAAACTTAAGGAATAACATTCATGAGATAGAGGTATATATAAGTTCTTTCTGCAACGAGAATGTTAAGCGGGCGTTTCACACTTTCAAGAGCCTCGTGGATGGTATCACAGATATTGACAAGCTAACTGACGTTGAAATACAGTTTGTAGAGCTCGATAAACCTTATAATACTAATTTATCTCTATACGAAAGTATTCAGAGGACGGGTTACTACGACTTAATAATAGTGAGTGATTTAAGAAATATCTACAATTTAGTAGGACTTAACTCTAAGGAAGAACCTGATCATATTTCTACTGAGTTCGGTTTTCTCTCCCTTATGTATCTGCTGAAATCTTCCAGAAATGAAAAAGTAGATGATATAATAGATTTCTTTCTTGAGACTCACGTTAAGAAGTGGGTTCCAACCCTTCTAAGCAATCTAGCCCAATCTAATTACCCATACTTCAAGATTTTGGCAGAATTTACTAAAGAGTTTATGAGGTGTATTGGGATTGAAGATTAAGTTGTTTAACGTACGTGACCCAGAGAGGCTTATCGAGAGAGTGAAGAATTTATGGCCATTATATTTATCGCAGCCTCTGTTTGAAATAATCAAGAGCTTTGAGTGTGATCAAGAAGATAAGTTCATCGTAGTGTCTGATAAACCAGTGAAAATAGACGGGGAGTGTTCATATTTTTGGTCAAGACCTGATCCACTACAGATAGTGATCAGAGCGATACAACTAACCTATGCACCAGTGGAAAAAACTTACAGTAGACGGAGTTTTATCAGCGGTAAGCAATATGAGAGGTTAGTTAAGGCACCAAAGGTCTCAGATCGTTGCTTATCTAGTATAGGCTGTTCACAGTGTTTATCTTCATGTCCTAACTCAGCCTTACAAAAGGTTGAGGGTAAGATTGTAATTGATACGGTAAAGTGCACTAACTGCGGTCTGTGTTCTGCCTCGTGCCCAATAGGCGCTATAGATTCTCCTTACTTTAACTGGAACGGTATAACAGTGCTGAGCAAGAGCATTAAAAATAACAATCTCACAGTCAGTTGTGAGCCCGAAAGCGGTGATCTGATAATTCCTTGTATTGGATATTTAGGGATTGAAGAGATAACAGTTCTGGAGGAACACTTTAACCTTAAGTTAATATGCCCTAATGAAAAATGTGTAAACAGGGGAGCTGCTGAAAAAGCACTTACTATTCTTGAAGAGATAAAGAAAAAGATTAAAAAAGAGACTACTCCAGATTTAGTAGGAATAAAGAGGAACGATTATGTTAAAGCAGTAAACAAGGGTAAATTAGAAGGAGAGAGTACTTTAGATATCCATGCATATAGAGTTGACATCAATGATAACTGTACGCTTTGTGGTGTTTGTGCCAAAAAGTGTCCTACTGGAGCTCTTTCAATGTCCTCGAACGAGAAGACTGTTATGATTTTGAATGAGCCACACAAGTGTATAGGTTGTAACTTATGTGTGACTTTATGTAAGGAAAGTGCTATTAAGGTGAGGAAGATAAATAACTACGAATACCTAAGGGAGGACTACGTATACAGCGTAACCGAAGATGAAATCGCGAGATGTAAGGGATGTGGAAAGCCGATTGGGAGTAAAAGGATGATATTGAAGATTTCTAAAATCGTAGGCAAAGATCCTGAAGAGCTCATGTATTGTAACGATTGTAAGCAGAAAATTACGGCTGAAAAGATATTGCGTGGCTGGACAGAGAAATTTGGGGAAGTAAGAAAAAGTAAGATATAACTATTAATAAAAATAAGTTTAATTTTTTGTTGTAAAAAAATTTAGGTACTAATTTAATTCTTACTGTTAATTAGATCTTATAGTAAGTTTATATGGAAAGTTTTAAAATCTCTAAATCTATAATTATCATTATAGAGTGAAGTAATATGGCACAAGTAAAAGTTGATACAACACAAAAGTACTTGCCGATACTGAGGTTGACGCTCGGCTGGATGTACTTATCGGCGGCAATAAGGAGAACCATAAATGTTCCGGCAAAACTAAATCCTAATTCATCGGCATACGTAGGCGGAAAACTAATAACTTTCGTTCCTCACGCGTGGGCTCCGATAAAGGGAATGTTAATAATGGTACTAGATAACCCTGGCTTGCTTTATACATTCATAGTCATGTTTACAGCATTAGAAGGTATATTCGGATTGTTATTAATGTTGGGAGGGTTTACCAGACTTTCTGGTTTTGTAATAGCGATACTTGCGTGGGGAATAGGAGCTGCAGGTGGTTGGTTAGGCTCTACTTGTGTAGATGAATGGCAAATAGCTGCCACAGAGGGTGCAGCCGCCTTCATGTTTATGTTTACTGGTAGCAGATGGTTATCAATAGATCAGCTTCTTGCAAGTAAATACCCTGATGGAGTTAAGGTAGGTAAAATAAGAATATTACTGTGGTGAGACATATGATGAAGGAATCATCAATTGCTATTCTTGCCATGCTTTTGGCCACTGGGATCACATTTGGGTTATATCAGATAAACTTTCAGGGATTTACTCACTTGACAAACTATTCTAAAACTCCAGCTTACGACTTAACAGGTACTAGGCTATATTCGAACGGTACTCTGTTCCTACAAATTGCCAGAACTGCCGGTCCTGATACATACGGAGGATTTATAGTCCTTGTCCAAATCCTTTATCCTAACGGCACTGTGTTATACCAGTGGAACGCTCAGCAGTTAGGTCATATACCTAATAATGATATAGTAAATCAATTCCCATTGCATCCTGCGAAGTCTGACGGTTTCGCCCTTGTAGTGCCTTTAGGACAGAACGCTACCATTATACTACATGTACCATTCCACATAAACCCGGGTAAATATATAGTTAGAGTTTATGATGTAGACGGCTCATACAGTGCTTACGGTATTAAGTTCCAGACAGAAGTAACTGTAGAGTAATTTTTTTAGTTTTTATATTTTCATAACTTTATTTAAAATTAAATTAAGATATATGAGTGATCATTTTTTTGAAATTTATCTATTTTTATTTAACTATTCTATCCGCGTAAAATTTAGTAATTTAAGCTAAATATATATAGTATTACATGAAGTCTGTGTTTAATCTACGCTGTAAAGAATGTTCAGCTATGTATTATAAACGTGAAGAACTTAATATATACAACTAAAGTTCGGGATTTAGGCTTAAGATAAAACACTCGCACTAAAGGGCGAGTAAGAAGGCAGATGTCTAGGGATTTCCATAAAAGGTATGATGCTGGAACTAGCGTAGAACATAGTCCGAAAATTATTGAAGTCATACTGACGAGGTTTGTGGATAAGTAATAAGATTATGAAAGAGAGGAGTACATTGCTGAAGAGAGAGTGATAAATAATTTATCGTGAAGTTAAACAACTCTCTCTTAAGGTAAACGCTTAAGGATGTTAACGCTAGTAGGTTTAAGTCAAAGTAGACACAGTATCGAAGTATCTTTTACGTGTAAGTTTCTCTATAAGCCCCTTATAATCTAAGTAGTTTTAACTAGTTCTGTTTAACGAGTTTCAGACTTCTATCTGTATTGCTCTCTCTAGCTAGAATTCTTAAAGGATGTCAATTAATTCATGACCTTTTATAACTTTTTAAGGGATAGCGGCTTATTAAAAACGATAAGATTTTTTCACCATGGTAAAAATTTTCACGTAATCTCATTTAATCTAGCCCAGTCACATTTATATTATGCTAAAGAGGTGAGTATCTAGTGAAAGTCACAGTAAGGAGAATAGGAGCTATCCGAGACGTTAGTTTTTCGTTGGACAAGACTACTGTTATAACTGGGAATAACGGCACTGGTAAAACCACTCTTCTCTTAACTTTATACGCATTAATCAACGCCTGGGCAAAGGAAGTTAAGATGAAGTCTTTACAAGTAGATGATAATTTCAAAGAGGCTTTATCATACACCTTCAAGAGGAGTATAGAAGAAACTTTCCGCTCTGACGTTAAGGAGATTATTAACGGAGAGGGTGAGGTAATCTTTGAGAGTGAGTTAGGAACTATGTCCGTAAAGATCACGAGAGAAGAGGTGAACGTGGGATTAGCCCTCAACAAAGACGTTAAATTCGAAGTAAGGGAGGTGGAAAATAAAGATTTACCAGTAGGTGAGATCCAAGTTAACGTTAAAGGTACCACCATAGAACTAGTATACGGTAGTAATGGGAAAGAGAAATACCAATATTTCGATCTGCTCAAGGACTTATTGAAAGATGTGGAGGGTAACGCAGTGGTTAACTCCTTCTTAGACTTATTCTTTTTGGGCTTGAGACCAGCTGCTTTAGTTACTGAGGCTAAAGGTGAAGCAATTATTAGAGATAAAAAGGTGACTATCACGGACTTCGGCGTATTTATAGACGGTAAGAAGTACCCAGTTATTTCTCACGGTCTGAAGAGAATTGCCGAGATTGTGATTTCAAGCAAGAAAGGTGAACTAGTGCTTATCGACGATGCAGAGGTTTACCTTGATGAAGAGATGAAGAAAGTGTTAGTAGAGGAGGTAGTTAATAAGAAAAAAGTAATTATGACAACGAGGGATAAGTCCTTTTCCTCTATGTTCGACAACGTTGTAAATTTAAGCTGAGAGAAAAATTATCCATTATTGTTTAGGGTCAGAATTTGATAAAAAGGGAAGATGCAGATTTCATTATTGACATTAAGGTATTCATAAGCTCTCAACTATCGATAACAGTCTAGTTAATCTCGTGAAGATTGTGACAGATGGTGAAAGCGTTCGGGACGGGTTATCTCGAGCTGTTCTTTACCTAAAGTCACTTTAATATAGTAATTGAGTAGTTTGACATCTTCCGACACAAGGTCTACGATAAGACCCGGTCGATAGTGTCGTCGTTAAGTTATTTATATTTGTATAACGAGTATTACTTATGGGTA
>QEFN01000022.1 GCA_003086555.1 Sulfolobus sp. SCGC AB-777_G06
TCATTTTGGGGGATAGGGATGAGAGTACTTTCCGTGAGGTCAAAAAGTATTTGCCCGAAGAGGGTAGATGGGTGAGCGATGATTATAACTTGTACTTCTGGTTGAAAGACCACACGGTTGTCTCGCCAGTTAACCCTAACGAGTCCTTTCATTCCTCATTAAGGGATAGGCTAATTAGATTCAAGAGGGCAACGAAGGCAGTAAATAGGAGCATTCGTAGCATGATGTACTCCGTAGCCCTAGTCTTGTCGAAGAGAAGGTTAATCCCAGAATTTGTAACTTAACGACGACACTATCTCCACAATCAGGAAAGATAATAGAAATTTTTTAACCTTACTTAATGTTGAATACTCTTATTAACTGGGGGGATATCCAGTAACTGGGGGGATACCCTGTTATTCGACCCAAAACCTAAAGAAGACCCGAAGGATTTGTTTGATAGAGAGGCTGAACTCGAGAAGGTTAAAAACGGGCTTAACTATCCAATCACTCTGATCTTAGGAATTAGGAGGAGTGGGAAGTCGTCAATAGTTAAAGTTTTAATGAAGGAAGAGGATGCAATATGGATTTATATAGATTTGAGGAAATATGAGGGGAAGCCTTATTTGAACTATAAAGACTTAGTGCAAGAGCTCGAGAGGATTCTAAATTCGTTCCCAGAAAGACTGAAAAACTTGTTTAAAGGGGTTAAAGGTGTTAGTATTTCTGGTATAGAACTAAGGCTTGGTTGGAGTAAAGAAAATAAGGTGGATATGAGTAACTTGTTTGAGAGGTTGTCAGAGATAAGTGAAAAAGAGGGTAAGAGGGTGGTTATAGTATTTGATGAGTCGCAAGAGTTGAGGAAGTTACGTGGTTATAATTTGCTCTATCCTCTTGCTTACGCTTATGATAATTTAAAATTACGTTTTATATTTACGGGGAGTGAAATAGGTATGGTATATAAGTTTTTAAAACTGGGCGATGCTAAGTCACCCTTATATGGTAGAGCTATGACAGAAGTTTACGTAAACCCATTTAATAAAGACCTTGCCATAGAGTTTCTAAGGAGGGGGTTTAAGGAGGCTAATGCAAAGGTAAGTGAGGAAGAGCTAGAAGAAGCTTATAATAATTTAGGAGGTATTCCAGGTTGGCTCACTTATTACGGGTTTTACTATTTGCAGTTTAAGGATCATAAAAGTGCTTTAGAGAAGACTATTTCGGCAGCAGTGGAGTTAATTAAGGAGGAATTTAATAACTTCCTCTCTAACAGGAAGGAGGCAAGGGAAAGATATTATACGATAATGCAGGTTTGTAAGAGGGGTTGTAGATGGAGTGATGTTAAAAGAGCTATTGAGGCTAAGGAGGGAATTAGCGTTGACGATAAAGAGGTAACTAATTTAATAAAAAACCTGGTCGATTCTTCATTTTTAATAAAAGAAGGTGAAATATATAGACCAGCTGATGTCCTAATGACAAACGCTTTTTAGTAACAGCCTTATGGGTTAATTTAAAGATTACTTCCTTTCCTTCTTTCAAATCATATAACGAATATATGTACCTAGTTGTAAATGTAATTTAAACGCTTAACAACATCCTCTCATGCCCTCTCTCAAGGATAGCAATCTTTCCAGCTCAACCTCCGTTTGTCCCTACACTTTCATTTCAATCATTTTATGTTCATTCATGATCGAGTGTAGGGACTTAGCCCTCAACCACCGGTGGGTCATGGGACCCCTTCGAGCCCAACGGCACGGGGCTCACATCTCCGTAATCTCTCCCACCCTTTTGGGCATAGCCCACATCACAACGTGAAAAAGGATTCAGCCCATCAAAGAAGTCCTCCCTTAGGTGATGCACAAAAGCTTCCATCACCGAAAGTCCTATCTCCTCTCACTCTCGAATACTTTTAAGGACTATCTCACTCCGTCACACATTTCCTTATAGTCCTACCTACTGTAAATTTACCATAAGGTAATATTAGTATGGCGTTGTAAGGTTTTACTTCCTCACAATACTTCTCCAGTAATTCCTTGACCCCCATTCTGTCATAAGCTATGCAATACGCAATACTAACACCCATCATTACTGTGCCTAAAGTTAAGTTCTCCTTGAACTCCTCTTCATCAAAAACTGTTGTATCTAGCCTTACTCCAGTCTCTTTGAGGAATGAAAGTCTCTCCTTAGAAAAGTCCTTATTACCGCCCTTCCTAACCACTATTAGCACGTCTACGTCGGAATCTTTTCTGTACTTCCCTATCACCCTACTACCGAAGAATATTATGGCTAAAACGTCGTCTCGTATTATCTTCTCCCTTGCTAAGTTAAATAATTCCATGTTTTCTAAGGAAAGATTCAGCAATTTTTAACACCTTTTCTGAGTAATCTATCCCTTGTCTGCACATCTCCTCAGTAATTATTTCTTCCGGTGTTTTTATATCTTGCCCGTTTATTACGGGATACCTAGATATACTCCAACCACCCGACAAATAATCCAAAGCTTCAAGGACTATGTCTAAATCTTTTCCTAATTCTTGTAAATTGTTGGAGACATCAGCAACTAAATCGTGTTCCTTCTTATACACTAGCTTAACCTCAAGCATTGCTTTAACGCTTTTTTCCACAGATTGTTGAGAGTAAAAGAAGCACTCTGGGTAATCTTTCAACGAAAGGGCTTGTTTGGCCCTTTGGTTATCCTTAATAGCGATTGAGAAATAAGCCTTGGCAAACTCCTTATACTTTCTCGGTATCATCTAAACTTAGTTTATGGGGTGGGATTAAAAGTTATCAGATCCTTGATTTGTTAGAGCTTCTTAGGTCTTAAGCTATACATTTTCACGATATTGACTCCTTATACAAAACATTTTAGTAAGATGTAGAGTATGCCAAACTATTTCTATTGTTCTTAATATGTCTAGGTGTTATGTTCACAGCGTTATGGCAGGAAGAAGTAGGTTGAGTTTTGGGGTTAGGCTAAGGTTGTTGATGAGATGTGGACTTACTTATACTAGGGCTATTTACAAGAGGTTGTTTCGTTTACACTTCTTTATTCTTCAGCTAGGATGAGAGGTTCTTCAAGGAAAGTTCTGGAGAGTGGATTAGTGGTAATTATAATGTTTTCTTCTCCTTGAGGAATCATCAATTGTTAACCCTAACTCGTTAAGAGGGCGACAAAGGCTGTAATTGGATTAAGTATTCTCTTGCAATAATCTTATGGGAGAGAAAGTTAATTCCAGATTTAATCCTGGTGAAGGAGGTAGTCTTATTTACGAGTCCATAATTTATTGCATCCTCTAGTATCTTTTTATACTCTTCTTAGACTTCCTTCAACTTCTGGTAGGTCTTATGGTCTACTTTGACCCTTAACTTCACTGCCCTCTCCACTTAACTCACCTATCAACTATTTTACACCTTGAACTAGGACTGTCTTCTTATGACTCCTCATTCCGTAAATTTTACCGGCTAATGACGTAATGATGGAAATCATATCTTCCACAAGTTCTTGTGTGGCATCCTTAGATTCTTCTCCGAAAACAACCTCAATCTTAACTCCCATGGTTGAAAAGAATTCCTCAAGGTACTCGAAGCCGACCTCGTTAGTCTGTCTTTGTAGGTTATATCTCTAAATATCAAAAATTTTTTATTATAACTATATTAATAAATTATAATAAATACTAAACATTCATTAGCTCCGATTAGCTCTTCTAGTTCTTATGATAGCATATATTGAGCGGCTAATCTTATATATACAATGACGTTCTTGATGATTTTTAGGATATTTTTGACCTCGAAAATAATCCATGTGAGAATTTATATCTCACGATCACAAATTCTAAAATCATGAAAAAAGGGATAGTAATTTTGGTAACACTTACATTAATACTCATTTCAGCCTTGGCTTTCGTACTCTCTAATGCAAAGCATAGTTCGACCATTCCTAATAGTAACCAAACTTATCATGGCTCTTTTACAAACGCGTCCAGTTTAAATACCAATTCTAAGAGTTCTACCTTATTATTCTATAACAAATCCTTCTTAGGGATAAACTTAATGGAGTTTAACACTTCCTTTAGTTTAATAGGGGAGAAAGGCCCTACTCTCTCCTATCCCATTTCGGAAGTTTACAGCACTAATAACTCTCTCTTTGTATCTACTTTTCTATGGAACATGGAGAGTTCTGACGGAATCGTTAATATGACTTTAGAACACGGTCTAATTAACGTTTCAGTAAACCTTACTAATTTCGAAAAAATACAAAATAATATTCCGGTAGATGGTTATCCAGGTTTAATGTACGGAAAAGAGTGCTGGTTCCCCTTTTACGGCTCAACTATACAATTACCAGAATTACCTCTACCCCAAAGACTTGATTCTTTACCCGACTTTTATTCTCAGGTAGACTTCAAACTTTACCAACTAAACGGAAGTATAGACGACTTCTCTTACGATATTTGGTTAACTCAAAATCCTGACGTGACCGTTTTACAATATCCTTGTATAGAGGTCATGATCTGGATGTATCATGAGGAGAACATTTCTAGTTCATATTTTATTAGAGAAGGTAATGTGACTGTTACAGTCGTTATTAACGGTAGTATTGAAAATGAGACTTTTACTGTATACGTTTTACCTCATACCGGTTCTGCTAACGGATGGATAGGCGTATACTATGTGTCACAAAAGGAGCTAGAGGGCAACATATCCCTACCATTATCTTACTTAATAAAGCAGTCTGTTAACTTCGCTAGCAAAGTCTTTCCTTCTCTGTCCCCAAGTCAATACTATCTAAACGCTATACAAGTTGGCATGGAATTTAACAATGACCCTCAGGGAAATGCTAAATTGGGTTACGAATTGTATGGATGGTTTTTGTACTTTAGCTCAACGGCGTGATAAAGAAAAGCTTGTTTTCAGAGGTTTTACAAGAAAGGGGTCAGGGAGGAAAGCCTCACTGAGGGGATGGATAATCCTGTGTTTAAATACTTCTTTGCCAAAATTTTTATTTTCCAGAAATTCTTGATATTTCACCCTTCTTTTAGTCAATTTTCCAATAGTATCAAGTTATTGTGAGCTAGCATAAAACAATCATTTGTATAGGAAATTTCTTTATGAACTATCATGTTACTTAACTTAAGTTTCTTACACCATCATCGAATATTTAGTGACTTTGTATCTCCTAATAGATTTGCATTCATTAGAAGCCCTACTATTCCTACCATTTTCACCACGTCTCCCAATATTGCTACTATTCCTAGATTTACAAGATATAACGGTAAACCCGCAGTAAATATCACAGCTCCCCAAAAGAATAATGAAGAGTAGCCGTAATTGAACTTTTTAGTAGTGAGGTATATGGAGATTCCAGCTATAGGCTCTAACGTATATCCTGCCAGGATTATCTCTATACCGAGGAAGTTACCCAGAGAAGCCAATACTAACCCTAAAAAGGTAACAATTATTGCTGGGATTGCAAAGTAGTCCATCAATTTTGGCTTTTCTAACTCCGATTTATGATACGAGAGGAAGGAGGGTATTGCTAAAAACCATACTATCCACATGATTACCAAGAAAGGTAAGGATAAGGCGTAGGTAATTCCGTTTAAGTCTAATAGTACTAATCCAGCCAGAATTATAAGAGAGGCAATCAGACTTACTATATTTCCTCTCCTTAGATAAGACTTTATCATAAGTAAAAACTTATGTACATAATATTAAAAATCATGTAAAGTTTATTAGATATACAGTTTTTTAACTTCAAACGAAAATTTATTGTCACAAAATTTTCTTGTTCAGGTGAATAGAGAGTACATTAAAATGCGGACTAGAGCCTTGCCACAGCGTATTAAAGCCGTACAAAGAAAGGGGTTAAGGGGGCGGAAAGCCTCACCAGCGGGGATGGATAGTCCCGTGTTTAAATACTTCTTTGCCAGAATTTCTCTTAGTGACGCTAACGACGGTCCTCCTCAGTTAGGGCTTAATGAGACTGTGAGAGGGAATTCAGTATCTCTTTAAGGTACTAGACGTTATGGATGAGAGTTCCCTCTTTTCATGTGAGGGAGTTATGGCTATCTCGACCGCCCACCAAGTGTAAACCCGAATCATTGGTAGGAACGATGAGAGGGGAACCCTCACTCTTCCAAGGCGGTAAGGAGTCAGATTCGGTATGATCAACAGATTGTGTAGTTTTAAGACCTTTTTCTTTAGGACTTTGACAATGTTATCTACACGTAAAGTCTTTTCATGTTTCTCTCTTTACTAAGACACTCTCTTTTTCTATTTCCTTAAGGACTTCCCTTAAGTTAGAGTACTTTTCACTAATTTCATCGTAGGCATCTCTTCTATCTAATAGAGCACCTTGAAGCCCTGCATCAATCGCTCCTATCACATCCACTTCATAAATGTCTCCTAAATGAAGAGCTCTGTCTCTACCCTCAGGTATGGCTAGCTTGAATATCTCAGGATTGGGTTTTACTTTTCCTACTTCAAAGGAAAAGACTGCCTTGTCAAAGTATTTCCTTAGGCCGAACGTCTCTAGGTGTTTCTTAGCCTTGCCGTTATTTGCAGCATTGCTTATGAGTACGGTCTTTAATCCTAAAGACTTAACGGCCTCTAAAAACTCTATAACATCATCGTACATCAGAACTTCTTTTTCGGCGTTCTTCCTCGCTTCCTCAATTTTCTCTATGTCTTTGTCACTCAATTTAAGCCCTAACTCGTTAAATATCTCTCTTAACGAAGGTGTGTTATTTCCGTTAGGGTTAGGTTCCAATTTTTTTCCTCTTATCTTAGCTGAAACTCTGAAGAGCTTTTTTGCAGGTATATCGTAGCCTAAGTCTTTGAGTGCTTGTGATATTACTTCGTAACCCCACGGTCTGTTGTATATTAAAGTGTCGCCTAAGTCCAGTGAGATTATTTTTATTTTCATTAGAAGTTTTAAAATTCATATCAGATAAAAAATTTTGTTAGGGTTCTCGTGACTTTTGTGTGAAGACCAAATACCTTTGCTGAATACTATGCGCTAAATATATATCAAGAAAAAGATGTACTTTAATATACAGAAGAGACAAGAAAAAAGAAATAGAGAGGGGAGGAGATTATTAAGATTTCATAAACACTATTAACTTTAAGCGTTAACACTTGAGTTATAGGTAGAAAATGTATGTATATCGTCTGGCATTACTAAAATTTTAGATAATAAATTTGGTATAGGGATGAAGATTTTAACATTTCTTTAGTTACTTATTAACCTACATGTTTCACGTATAGGTTTAAAAGAATAATACTAAAAAGAGATAACTTTAATCATTCCACACTTAACTATAGAAAGCATCCTTTAAAGTTGAGCCAATTATCCTTATAGCAGATTACTATGTCGGGTACAGTTAAAAATCCATAGATCATACCGTTGAATCTTACGGAAACTGTCTCGACTCCGTTTTTGGCTAGTTTATTAGCATATACCTCTCCTTAATCTCTGAGCGGATCATATTCAGCCTACTCGATCCACTTTAGCCATTTAAAGTTTTAAATTGATAGGAATCAGATTGTAGTACATTACTTATATCTAGCAAATATTTTACCTTGTTATTACTATTTTCTTCTATTAAATAAACCGTATTTTCTTCGTTGTCAGCTTTATCGAGAGAGAAGAATATCATCTAAAAAGATTATTTCAATCGCAGGAGTTCTAGTTCGCCTTAACTCTACGTTTTCTTACCAGATCTTCCTAGTTAACAATTTGTACTCTAGAGTATGTCTTCACGTCTAGAATGTTTTATATTAGAGTTGACTAGAAACAAATTGTGGGATCTATCTTTTTTATCATGTCAACTACTTCTCTGGCTGTAGGTCTTCTCAGGGGTTCTATTGAGAGCATGGACTTCAGGAGCGGGTCTATTTTCGGGTCTACATTTACATTCCAATATATTAATTTCATCTTTGCCTTATCGACCTCGCTCCTCACACAGTTGGTGTCTCTCTTTATGTAACAGTCTATAGCATTGTTCATCTCGTTCAGGTCAGGTCTATCCATTTTTCTTGTAAGTAGTACGTAAGCTGTCATTCCCAACGCGTAAATATCAAAGTAAGGTTTTGCTGGTTCTTGAAAAACTTCAGGCGGAGAATACTCAGGAGTGATTTGCTTGACTTTACCGTTAATCCTTACAGCACTCCCGAGGTCACCTAGCTTAAATGTCACTTTGTCCAGTTCAGACGGGTCTTTAGGTCTCTCGCTCAGAAAGATGTTTTGGGGTTTGACGTCCATATGGACGAAACCCTGAGAGTGTATGTAATCCAAGGCTTCTGCAACTCCGCATATAGCTCTTAACACATTCTGTTGCCACTTAGAGCTGTAATAGAACAAGTCCTCGCCTAACAAGTCCTTTAGTGTACCCCCGCCCATGTACTCCATTACTATCATCGGTGGGTTTTTCACATATAAGTCAGACCTCCCTTTCAGTATACCATCAATGACAAATGTATCAACGTTAACAGCATAGATTTTCACAATGTTTTTATGGTTGCTAAGATTAACCAAGTTAGAGGCTTCTGTAGCTAAATCCCTAAAAAATTCTTCAGGACTACCTCCGTACAATTTTAGCACTTTTATAGCCAAAGGTTTGCCAGAATACTCACCCTTCAATACGTAACCGTTCCCGCCTTCTCCTATTACCTTCTCTATTTTGTAGACCGAAAGAGTGCGGTTTACCCACACATTAGGATCCCAATTACTCAAACTCCTGCCCATTAACGGTATAGAAGGTGTTTGGGGCAGATTTTGAGATGACGACGTTGAAGATGGAGGGTTAGAGTTTTTAGATTGATAGGGCGTCTGCGGGTTACTTTGAGGGGTAGGTTGAGGAGGTTGATTTTGGTAATTACTACTTTTCCTTCTCGGTATGCCGTAACCGAGGGCTCTAGCTGTAGAGAAAGTTGCCGTTATAAATAACGGGTCTAATGCGAACGTCTCTAACATATTCGACGGTAGATAGGGAAATGACGGTGGATGAGAGTTAATAAATATAAACATGATTAACATTGCGTAAAGATAGGCTATGAAAATTCCAATCCCGTTGACAATTTTTCCGTCAATTCCTTTGCCCTTATAAAAAATTAATAAACCTGGTATGAGACCAACTAGAGAAAAATAGGCTTCACCTGTTATCAGACTTTGGCTGCAAGCGACGTTATTTACTACTATAATTGCGTAAAGAAAGGGGTACAAGAAGGCGAATAGAGGGATAAATGGTGAAAGTCTACTCCTCTTACCGTAAACTATTAGAAAAATTAGGCTTGTAACGGCATAGAGCAGGAAATACGAGTTTGGAAATGGGAAAAGAGACATTATCCACACGTACAACAATGTGACTAACACTGAGTTTATTATATATACTGACTTGTTCACATCATACACTTTATACGAGACTTTAATAAGAATTACGGGAATCGTTCCTGCTAGGGAATTAGAATAATATACAGATTAATTAAGGGAAATATTAGAGTGATGAGTAAAAAACCATTATCCTGATTCAGTATGGTAAAAACAACGCCTAACCTTTAGCTCAGGTAATAAAATTTTTCTTGCGATTGTTTCTGTCGATGACGGGTGTATGTGGGTATATATAGGTGACTCTCATTTTTAAAGCATAAAATAGCGTAACCCTCACTCTGATAACTTAACTCTCGTGTCATTTATTATTTGAATTTTCGTTACCTAATTGTATCTCGTGATAAGAGGGAAAAAAGTCGCTATCTTTGACTCACAAGTGATTCACTTTCTCGCTATCTTTGACTCACAAGTGATTCACTTTAAATACTCTTCTTCCTATTTTTACATGTGGATAGAGAGAAAATAATACAAGCATTGATAGACTGGAACTTCTGGTACAAATCTCAATTTACCGGTGTTCCCAGAGATTACACTGATAAAGTGATCCAAGTACTAAATGAAGGTATAGTTTGTGACCTAGTTGGAGTAAAAAGAGCCGGGAAGTCCACTATCTTTAACCAAGTGGTTAAGAAACTAGTGGAAGAGAAGGGCGTAAACCCTTTTCTCACTCTTATTATAAACTTTGAGGACCCGAGGTTAGCAGAAATTAACGAGGGAGGAAAGCTTTTTGATCTGCTTAACGTATACAAGGAAGAAACCGGAGTAAAAGGTAAGCCTTACATTTTCTTAGACGAAGTTCAAAGGGTAAAGGGATGGGAGGGGTTTGTGAGGTCTTTAATAGATAGAAAAGAAGCCTTTATCTCTGTCTCAGGCTCAACATCCAAAGTGAACAAAGGTAGAGTGAAAGAGGTGTTAGCGGGCAGACACATCTCTCTAGAAGTATTACCGCTCTCTTTTAAGGAGTTCCTCAACTTTAAGGGAGTGAAAGTAGAGAGACAATTAGACGCGATAGCCAGAAGCAGTGAGATAAAGTCCCTCTTTCAGGAATACCTTAAATTTGGCGGATTCCCCATGGTGGTTAACAGTGACGTAAAGGAGAAAGTACTGTTACAACTCTACGACGATATAATTAGCAAAGACGTAATAGAGGAGTGTAAAATAAAAAGGTCAGATAAACTGAAGTCTTTAGCACTGTTTTACGTCTCGAACGTAGGTAACCGAATCTCCCTCAGGAGGGTATCACGCACTTTGGAAATCCCTCTGAGGACTGTGGAAAGGTTTACGGCTTGCATTGAAAGCTCGATGTTAATACACTTTGTTAGACCTCTTTCCCCTTCCTTATCTCAGATGGTAAGGGGAGAGAGGAAGGTATACAGCGTTGACACCGGGCTCTCGAATGTAGTAGGTTACAGACTGAACCAGAACTTGGGCTCACTGCTTGAGAATCTTGTCTATCTTGAGTTGAGGAGGCGTTACGGTGGTGACGCCATTTACTATTATCACGGCAAAAACGAAGTGGACTTTTTAATATTACAGCAAAACGAGGTGACGGAAGCTTATCAAGTAACTTATACGTTAAACGATGAAAGGGAAATGAAAGGGATAAGGGAGGTGATGAAGAGAAAAAAGGTGAGAGCGTATGTTATTACCTTTGATGATGAAGAGAGAGTGGAGGAAAACGGGGTGAGAATAGTCAAGGTGTGGAAGTGGGCTTTAGGTTTTTAGTCAGATATTTTTCCTTCGCCATCATAAGTGTTTACCCGTGGCGTAACTTTTCCTTACTTTTAATATAATTCCGCTACGGGCACCCCTCTTAAGGGATCATACACAGCCACCCTCAAATCATTGGGGCTAGTCGAGGGAAAGACCTATATAGGTTTCATTGTGTTATGTCTCGGACTTGGAGGAGTAATTGATTCATTGAGGTCCGGAACTTTTCCAGGTCGTACAATGGGTGCTACTGTAATTCCTCCGCAATAGTCTGTAAGTGTGTATAAACAAGGCTCAGGAACAATTAAAGGAGGCGTTGTATATACTACTTTATACGCTACTGCTCCAGTAGGAATTTCTTATGCCTCGATACAAGGTACTAACTACTATGCTCCTTCAACTTCAATATCTCCTCAACAACTGATGCAGGGAGTTAACCAAGTTGTAATAAACTATATACTCTTATTCATCATAACCGGTAAAGCAATTGACGATATATCTAAGGCATATCCTGATACTGCTAGCGTATTAGGTTATACAAAGTTAGTACTATATGCAGTCTTTATCTTAATAGCAATAGGAATTATTGTTCAACCGTTTGGTAACGTGACTGCTATAATTCAAACCTATGCGTGGGGATCAGCAATAGCCTTTGCAATAATAATACCGCTTGTCTACGCACTAGCTAAGAAAATAATCCAATAATAAGGTTTAAGTTATTTTCTTTTTATTCTAATAATTAACATGTATTTTCTAGAATATAGAGATTAATCTTGAGTAATCTTTATTGCTTACTTGAGTCTTCTTTTAATTAGTTAAAACTACCTTTATATTCATGATTAATAAAATTATTTATCTAAAAATAATATTTAAAAATTAACTTGGAGTATTAGCTATGAAATTCATTACTTGATTATAAATTGCAATAGCTTCCTTGGTAACCTGAGGTTTTACAGCCTGAATATCCTTATTCATTTATATTTTTTATATATACTTGACCCCATGCATATTAATCCTCCAGGTTTAATATGTTGTAAATAAGTAAGCTATATAAATAGGTAGGAAAACTTCGAGGATTATGAGAATTGATATTACCGAAATTAATAGAGTACTTATTGATGAGTTTATCCCAGTAGGATAAGATACCTTTTGGTATGCTTGTGAAAACACTGCTAAACCTTGATTAGCTAACGAATTTACAATAATATCGAAACCGTCTACTGCAAATAAAATCTCGTCATTAATAACATATGCTTCACCCGAATATGGTGATGTTATGCTTCTACTCCAAATGATCCCTTTAACTACCTTCCCATTATCAGTAAGAAAGTAACCATAACCCTTAATGATACCGTTATCATTAACAATGTGGGAATCTTTTTGTTGCATTGTAAACTTAACACGACTAACTGTAATGGGATAAGCGAACATGTATATACTATTTGATAGTGGGAGACTTACGCTCAGACCCTTTCCCGTAAATTTCACGTAAACTAGAGAAGGAAGTATACGCGATGCTATATAAAAGCCTAAGCCTATAATTATCCCGGTTAATGTTAAGTATCCTGAAATAAAAAATGCACTAGTTAATAAAATAATAACATATAAAATATTAACATATGGTGAAATATAAAAGAACGATGGAGATACAATAATTGGGTAAAGATACACTTGCGTTAAATACCACGCTAAAAGTGACTTAAATGCCAAATAATCTAAATAAACCATTATGAATATCAGTACTATATATGCAAATATATGTCCAATTATAAGTCCAATACTATTACGATCACTTACACCATCATTTGTTATCCTAAATCTTAAGCGAAAGTTCCTAACTACATCCGGTAAGGGGAAAGGTCTATTAAACAATTTAAATGTTTGCTGTTGTGTATATAGGAGTTGCTGAGAATATTGAGGAGAATTTTTATGGGAATTACTATTGCGAATAACATCAATAGCGTTAAGAATACCAAAAATAGAAAAAAAATTAAGCAGTGTAATAAAAAGAATTAGTACTAGTAGGGTTTTAAAGTTATTCGAAGTTGTTATTCCTAAATATAAGAGCATCAAAGGTTGTCCTAAAAATAGTACTCGTAGGGGTGAATTGTTATTCAAAGTTAGTCCTAAATAATAGGACAACGGAAATAGTCCTACAAATGACAACAGGTATATGAACAAAATCTCCTGATTGTACGCCCTCCTCTGATGCCGGGTCAAATTTTTACCCTTAATTGAACGATGAACATGTATGTAGCCAACAATTAACATTATGTAAGAAAGAATCACAGATATACCGAACACCATAAACCCATATATTATAACAGATAAAGTAAGAATAAAAAAGGAAAAGGTAAATATTAGATAACCGTACTTAGCTATAGTTTTGAATTTTTCCTCTAATTTCACTAATGAAATCATATATTCAAAGAAAAAAGACATGTCTTTATAAACTTTACTTAAATAAGTTTGCGTACTAGAGCAGTATTAATAACCTAGAATTGTGTCGGCAAAGTTTAAAAACAAAGCTATTTAAGGAAAATTGATGAGCTAAGCCCTTTTTATAAATTGATCTCATTTAATTAATGTAAGTTACGAGAGGAAAATCTTGTGATAATATTAATTATTAAATTTATTATGAGGTTCTGCGTGTGTACTCTTTTAATAATTTACAATTTCTCACTTGGTTAATAATATATGTTTAAATAAAAACCGAAAAGTTTTAAAACTATCTAGAAGTTGATATATATGCAAATGGTAAAGTACTGTCCTAAATGTGGCCACCCAAATCCAGACGATGAGATGTACTGTGTTAGATGCGGTACTCCTTTAGCCACGGTACAATCTCAGCCGCAATCAGCACCTCAACAACCGATTGATTATCCTCAACAGCCCCCACAAACACAACCACCCCAATATTCTCAACAGCCCAATCCACCACCACCGGTTTATCCTCCTTATCAACAATACCCATATCCTAAGAGGAGATTTCCAATAAAGACTGTAATTGGTGTTGCAGTTGCAGATGTTGTAGTATTAGGAGTGTTCCTCGTAGTCCTACCAATATTCTTGAGCCCCAAACCAATATTCTTGAGCCCCAATAACCTGATATCAGTCTCGGACTTGCAAAGCATTTACGGTGGCGGTTGGGAAATTAAAGCTAGCGAGAGCGGTGTAATTTCAATATCTACCTCTTCAGTTACTATCTCGTACTTTAACGGTAGTTCAAAGACACTTCCAGTAACGCCTTCTAACGATACTTGTTTTGTCTTTGGCTTAGGAGAAGAGCCCGACTCCTACCTTTCGAAAGAGGTATTCGTAATATTCTCCTACATAATCCCTGAAACCGCGTACGAGTATGTAGTTTACAATGCGTTCGAATGTGTAGTTTACACAGTATCTGGATCGCCATTATATACTGAATTAACTACAATGGGTGAGGGAGCTTTCGCTAATACTTTTGGGGTTTCTTTTGTAACGGTTAATGGGAACATAATGTATGGCTATTCCAATCATCTGCCGAACCTTTTAGGTCCTCCGGTGGGGGTTGTAATATTAAATAAGGCAAATGGCGAACTCGTGGTGATACTCGGGTTACCGTATATTAATAGTACTATAGCGAGTGAGTTAGCGAGTTATATTTAAACAAGAAAAGTTTTTTACATTTTTATTATATTTTTAGAAAATCTTATTCCTAGTTTTAATAAAGGAATTTTAATGGGTGTGCCGATTGTGTGACTATTAAGCTATAAAATAGTGCCATACTACGAGTTTAAGGATTTGAGTATATTAATCTTGAGAAGTATTCATGAACTTCTTTTGCAGTTGGTCTTGCTAATGGGTTTATGGAAATCATCTTCATTACGAAATCCCTTATCTCATATGGCAAGTTGGGTTGCCAGTTAGAGAGTTTATTTTCAGCCTCTTTAACCTTTAAGGAAACACAATTCATGTTACCCTTTGTATAACAGTTAAACGCTTCATTCATCTCTTGTAAATCCGGCCTGTCCACCTTCTTGTTTAGTAAAACATAAACAGTCATACCAAGAGCAAATATATCTAAGGACGGATTCGCAACCCCTCTAAATACATCTGGGGGAGAATACTCTAACGTTAGCTGATTAATCTTACCATTAATTTTTACAGCACTCCCTAAATCGCCCAATTTAAACTTTACGTTTAGTAAATCTTGTGGGCCTGCGGGCATTTTGGCGAGGAATATGTTTGACGGTTTAACGTCCATATGAACGTAATTGTTATAGTGGAGGTAGTTTAAAGCCGAGGAAATCTCCTTAATCGCCTTATACACTGCCACCTTCCAATAAGCGCTGTAGTAAAAATTATCGTCCATGAGCAGTTCTTCTAAAATACCGTTCATTAATTCCATAACAATCATGGGGGGATTTGTAAGGTAAAGTTCTGCAATATCGCCATTATTAATACTTATTCTTATTGCTATATCGTCTACGTTAAAGTCGTAAATTTTAACAATATTTGGATGTTCTGAGAGGATTCCTAATTCCGGTGCATCTAGACTTAACACCTCATCCGGGTTTCCTTTGAAGAGCTTAAGGATTCTGATTGCAACCTCTTTGTTCTTGTGCTTAGCCTCAAAAACATAACCGTTTCCTCCTTCGCCCAAATAGTTTTGAATTTCATAAACTCAATAAGCCGATATACATCTGCCAACCCAGATTTTAGGATCCCAGTTCGTAAGCAGAGGAGGTAATATAGTTGTAGATTTGGGACTTAGAGAAAGCTTTTTCCCCGTATCCGAACTAGTTGTAATCCATTTACTGTAAGAAATTGCTACACAATCACTCGGTGATACGAAACCGCCATATGTGTTTGGCCTATAGATACCTTGTGCTGTTGTAACATCAAACGCCTCCCAGTGCTCAATAAAATTTTTTAAGTCTCATGACCTTAACTCCATTAAGTGTGTAAGTTTTACCACCTACTCTTATAATAGCCTTCGCATTTCGCGGAAGCCCTCTGACCTTAAACATTACTTTTGGTGGATCTTTTAGTTCTATAAAAGCTATTATACCCCCTAAAAAGAAAAAAACCTGAGTTAGCGCGAGTAAAGCAGAAACCTTTAATATCTTGGAGTGATAGCTAAGGCTACAAGCATAATATTTTAAAGCTATCATGATTGTATACGGAAGATATAACCCTGTAGCCAGCCCAAGGCTTAAAGGCAATTTAAACGCTGGTGCAATAATATAAGCCCCCATTGGCATTCCGATAGCTATTGCGACTTTACTTAACCCTGCAACTACTAAATCGTATTTGCTACACTTATTGACATGTCCAGTATATACAACTAAAAAAATAATTAATATAATCCAATTAATTGCCAAAAGAGCATTCAATATCCAGCCTATTAACGATGATTTGGGGAACAAAAATATAGCTAAGTCATATAGAATTCCTGTAACTATATTAGGTACAAGAAAGATTATCGCACCAGATAAGTATGAGCTATGAGGCACCTCTCTGTTAACTGGTATCATGATGAGTTGGTGTTATATATACTGACTGAGTATTAAATTTTTCATTATCCGATGTGTCCAACAATTTTTATTTGGACGAAATAAGAGGTTAATCGAGTCTTCATACGCGTGTTTAGTAGCTTATTATTTAGACCTCTATTTGTTGAGTTCTCTTTCACAAGATTGTTATTTAATAAAAGCTAATGGAACTGCTTTGTTGATCTCTTCAATTTATTTCATAAGCATGATATGATACACTGAGAATTTTTCAGTAATTAATATTTATTTCAACGTTATTCGCAAGCTTACACCCTAATACCCGGAGCTCTACCAACTAAAGAATTAGCCAAGTGGAGCATCCATGCATAAGCCCAGAACTTGAGCTTAGCCTCAACCACTTGTCCCAAAAAGCTTGTAGCCCTAACAGATTCCCCAAAAGTGCGCTTCACAGCTGAGAATAAGGATTCAATCCTCCACCTAACACCGTAACCCTTCTTCTCCCTCCAACGATTATAGCCCAACCTCTTGAACTCCCTTACAACCTTTCTCCTAGCTGGATGGCCACGTCTAGTAGAAGCGTTCTTCCTAGGTGGGACAACAACTTCAACCCCGGTCTTGTAAATCTCATTAGCATCATAAGCTTTATCTGCATAAAATTTCTTGACTTTCTTTCCCTTGTCTTGTAAATCCTTAACTGTCTTGACTGCTGTCTCAACCTCGTTTGTGGTTACTTCGGCGTTTATTATGTTGAGCTCGTCGTTATCCATTACTATTTCGATCTTGAGGAATTTTGAGTCCCTAGTTTTACCCCATTTTGCTATGATGTATTGTCCTCCCTTGTTTGTGCTTATTCCCGTTGCGT
>QEFN01000023.1 GCA_003086555.1 Sulfolobus sp. SCGC AB-777_G06
ACGCAACGGGAATAAGCACAAACAAGGGAGGACAATACATCATAGCAAAATGGGGTAAAACTAGGGACTCAAAATTCCTCAAGATCGAAATAGTAATGGATAACGACGAGCTCAACATAATAAACGCCGAAGTAACCACAAACGAGGTTGAGACAGCAGTCAAGACAGTTAAGGATTTACAAGACAAGGGAAAGAAAGTCAAGAAATTTTATGCAGATAAAGCTTATGATGCTAATGAGATTTACAAGACCGGGGTTGAAGTTGTTGTCCCACCTAGGAAGAACGCTTCTACTAGACGTGGCCATCCAGCTAGGAGAAAGGTTGTAAGGGAGTTCAAGAGGTTGGGCTATAATCGTTGGAGGGAGAAGAAGGGTTACGGTGTTAGGTGGAGGATTGAATCCTTATTCTCAGCTGTGAAGCGCACTTTTGGGGAATCTGTTAGGGCTACAAGCTTTTTGGGACAAGTGGTTGAGGCTAAGCTCAAGTTCTGGGCTTATGCATGGATGCTCCACTTGGCTAATTCTTTAGTTGGTAGAGCTCCGGGTATTAGGGTGTAAGCTTGCGAATAACGTTGAAATAAATATTAATTACTGAAAAATTCTCAGTGTATCATATCATGCTTATGAAATAAATTGAAGAGATCAACAAAGCAGAAAAGGGGAATAATAAAAAAGATTACTTATTTTTCCTAAGGCTGAAATATATGAGAGGAATGAAAGATACAAGAATTGCCAAAACCTCTTCGACAGTGAAGAACTTAGAGTGATTAGCTATAGAAGAGGAACTATTAATACTATTAACATTATTAATACTAGATACTTTATTTGAAGGTATAGTATTACTAATATTTAGAGCTGTTAGATTGCCTACTATTTTAGAGTTTATCAACTTAGCGCTGTAAACATGAGTGTTTATGAGCATAATCGTAGAGTTAATTGCGGTGAGGTTTTCTACTATAGAATCTATTAACGTTACATTTTCGTCCTTAAATACTGCATTTTGTATATACAAACCGTAGCCTATATTTCCACTAAAGTTCTTTATAAAAGTATAAGGGAAAACTACAAACGTTAGTCCTTCATAAAGGGGACTTATAGTAAGACTCTGATAGCTTAACGTTGAGTTGAAAGGTATAGGATACCCGTTAAAAGAAGAGCCAACAACATATACATCCCATTCACCTGCGACACTATCTGTAGACATTCCGCTATTAGGATTATTTCCAGATGGAATTGTGAAATTGCCTATCCATTTTCCGTCAGTATAAGTTAACTGGACAGCATTGGATATCTCCAAATTGTTGAATTGGGAGACTAAATATCTAGGAATAAAGATTGCAGTAAACGTTCCGAACTCCACCGGTGTCCCGTTGGGATATAAGATAGTAGCTTTAATTGTAACTGTTTGGTTTTCGAAGGCTACTGAATTAACTGATGCTTTGTACTCTAAGTAACCTGGAGACACGTAAACTTGTGTATATCCTTCACCGTAAGTAGTGTAAGTATCGTTACTATAAACAGCATATGCCTTAACTTCATAATAACCTGGGGAAAGGTTCATAGGTACTGTAACTTGATTTATATAAAATGCGTTATTTCCGAAGGTTATTGAGTTCACGGTGAAATTCCAATACACTTTTCCGTCCTTAATGAAAGATACAGTAACGTTTGGCATTCCTAAGCTTTCCACTGCAACTTCTACAGTTATATTCTCCCCAGGGTAAATCACTGTCGGTTCTTCGAAGGAATTGGGTATTATGATAGGGACTACATAAGAGCCTAGGACTATTTCATCCAATCCAATAGTATTTACAACCTTTAATACGAGAACTCCTCCCAACTTACTGACGTTAGTATAATTTATATAACCCTCTAGTATTCCAGTTTTGTATTTGATAGTTATACCAAGAGCTGAGATATTGATAATAGGAACATTTGTCAGAGACGTTGAACCTATCATCGTTAACTTACCGTTAATCTGATTCTCAGAATATACATTCAATTGGGTATTATTAAAACCAGAAACCAACGTACCGTTAGGATAATCGATCATGACCAACACGGGTATTGCCATAGGTATAGGATACACTGCCAACGGTGGGAATATGAAAACTGCTTGATATCCGTCAATGAAGTATGTAAATCCGGTTAAATCGTTATAACTCGCTATTACTTCGTAAACTCCAGACTGAGGGGCTGAGAACGAACCTACGTAATAAGTTCCATTATATACTAAATGAACAGTATCTATTACAGTAGTTCCGTTAAAAATCTCAGCCGTAAGAGTAGAAGGTAGTGGAGAAACTCCGCTTAATTTTCCTATCACTTTCACTGTTTGTCCAGGTAAATATGTGGTGTTCTGAACTGCCAGAGAAAGTGATGAGTCTGGTACTTTTAATAGCTTTACAAAATATCCCGCGTTAATATATCCTAACCCAGTGACCGGGTTATAAGATGAATTTGCAACGTAAGGAGAGTTATAACCAAAAATCACATGATGAAGAGCCGGGGTTTCGTTTAGTGCATATATCAATGGATTTATAAAACCGAGTTTACCGTGAACTTCTGAAGCAAGAGCTATTATTCCTGCAACTGTAGGTGTAGATAATGAAGTACCTCCTACTAATATACTTTCTCCGTGATAATAAGTCACGTTTACTCCAGTATAAGGATTAGCTAGAGCCACTACATCTGGTACCTCTCTGAAACCCTTTAACATTTGGTAGGGAGGAGCAGGGAATATATTGCTAAATCCTCCAGTTGTACTTCCGAGAACACTTTCTCCGCTCCACGCAGTTTGCATACTTTCGTTACCAGATACATAAAGACTGCTACCTCCTACAGCTAAAACGTAAGGAATTGCAGCCGGAACTATTTGGGATCCTAATGGACTTAAGTAAAAATTGTAACCGTTTCCACCTGCATCGCCACTAGCCCCTAGAAAAGTTATACCTTCGACTTCTCCCAGCCAATATTCATATACCATCGACTGCAAATACGATAAAGGAAGAAGACCCAATAAGAAGTAAATTTCTGGAATACCGAAGCTCTGTGAGACTACATTTACTTCGTCTTGTTGGTCTATAAAAGCTATTGCCTGAGGTAAGGATATAGACGGGTTTGCTACATAAAGGATTATACCTGCACCCGGTGCCGCCACATGCGCATACTCTACGTCTAGAGAGATCTCTAGCGCCCAACCGCTTTGTATACCATCATTTGGATTGTAAGGACCTATGGGAACTACTTTGAATAAGGGAGGAGGTGATATATTATACTCTTGATCAAACGCTATTAATTGTTGATAAATATAAGGATCCCCTTCAAAGTCTAAGATACCAATATCAGTCCCACTACCGTTGATACCATGTTTTAACAAGTAAGTAATATTGTAAGCTTGCTGTATCTGCTGAGGAGTTACCGTAGAATATGCTACAGCTTGAGTTATATTATACAAGGTATTAGGCTTACTGAAAAGAGCCTCGGTTAAGTTAGTAGCAATAATGATACCTGGTATCGACTTATCCGCGGAGATAAAAGTATACACTTTCTTACCTTCGAAAGTGTAGGTAATGAATTGACCTTTAAACATCTCTTCAACCTCTTTAGCAGGAGCTGAGAAAGAGATAACGTTCCAATTCACAGTAGGTTTAATGCCCTTAGATTCAAGTTCTTGGACTAGTTGATTGATCTGCTGAGAAGGGATAAACAATTTCTCTACTTGGCTCTTGTTTAAAATCGTATGCTGTTGAATATAGAGTTGTAACATCTCAAGGTTTTTAGGCGGAATAACTATACTGACGTAAACATTTCCTTGAGGTAATGTAGAGTTAACGGAGGGGGTAAAGAAAGGAAGGGTAATGATACTAATACCACTTAATACAAGTAAGAGGATTGCTAATGACGACCACATGGTATTATGCAATTTTACTAAATCCTTAAAACCTTTTTCGTAAAGCCTAATAACTTCGCTGTAAATCTACTGAATGAAATGTTGTATAAAGAGCCTGAAGACGGAGAAAAGATCACATTTAATAAAGGTAAATGGATAGTGCCTGATAAACCTATTATACTATACATAGAAGGAGATGGAATAGGACCAGAAATAACACAAGCCGCTATTAAGGTAATTAACGCTGCTGTTGAAAAAGCCTACGGAAGCAAAAAGGAGATAAAATGGATGGAAGTGTACGCTGGTGAAAAAGCAGAGAAATTAACTGGTAATAGGTTTCCTCAAGAAACCCAAGATATGTTACTAAAATATAGAGTAGTGTTAAAAGGACCCTTAGAGACTCCAATAGGTAAAGGTTGGAAATCTGTAAACGTTGCAATTCGTTTAATGCTAGATCTGTATGCAAATATACGCCCAGTTAAGTACATACCGGGATTAGAAAGCCCTTTGAAAAACCCTGAGAAAGTAGATATGATAATATTCAGAGAAAATACCGACGACTTATACAGAGGTATCGAATACCCATACAATAGTGAGGAGGCAAAGAAAATAAGAAACTTTCTGAAAGAGCAGTTTAAGGTCGAGATCGAAGATGACACAGGTATCGGTGTTAAGGTAATAAGTAAGTTCAAGACACAGAGGATAACCAGGCTTGCCATTAACTATGCAATAACCAACGGGAGGAAAAAGATCACGATAATGCATAAGGGGAATGTAATGAAATATACAGAAGGAGCCTTTAGAGAATGGGCATATGAAGTCGCACTAAAGGAGTACAGAGACTATATTGTCACTGAAGAGGAAATTAACCGGGGAGTAAAATCCGATGGAAAAGTTGTGATAAATGACAGAATTGCAGACAACATGTTTCAACAGATTATAACAAGACCAGATGAATACGACATAATCCTAGCTCCTAACGTGAATGGAGATTATATTTCAGACGCTGCTGGAGCTTTGATAGGTAACATTGGAATGTTGGGAGGAGCTAATATCGGCGATGACGGCGGAATGTTCGAGGCAATACACGGCACCGCACCGAAATATGCAGGTAAAAACGTAGCTAACCCTACCGGAATAATTAAGGGAGGAGAGCTAATGTTGAGGTTTATGGGTTGGGATAAAGCTGCTGATTTGATCGAGATAAGCATAAATGAGGCAATAAAGAGGAAACAAGTGACTCAAGATTTAGCAAGGTTTATGAATGTAAAACCGCTAGGTACTAAAGAATTTGCAAATGCTCTAACCGAGATTATAAATCAATTGTAATAAGTTACAGTATTTTTCCTTTGTTTCTTCTCCTCGTATACCCTAACCTAAAGAGACACTGCCAGGTTTTCTTTTGTTAAAAATTGTAACATCTCTTTTAGTAACACATTAAGAGAATTTACTCGTCACCTTTATTATACAAACAAGTTCATTCATAACTTAAATTAATCTTAGCATGAAACGTAGGAAATTCGCTCTCTCTCTTTTTCGATTTTGAAATACCGTACTTACTTGTATTACGGTTAAAAAAGATCTTTTTTGAATTGTAAAAAATTATGAAATTTGATAATTAGGGAAAGTGTAATACCTGGAAACTACTGAAATTTACTGTAAAACTGGGGGGTAAAACAGATGGTATTTTTCCCATTCATTATGATTAGGTAACACCAATTGAAATATCTGATAACCAAAATAACAAATGAAACATTTGAAATAATACGTGGCGATTAGAGAGACATTAAAAGGCGGTAAAGGCGAGGTGATAAAGAACCCTAAAGTCTTTATTGACCCACTGTCAGTATTTAAGGACATCCCCTTTAGGGAGGACATACTGAAAGAATTGGCGATCGCGGTACGATATTTTGTAAAGAATTCGGTGAAATTTTCAACATTGTTTCTAGGTCTCACTGGTACAGGTAAAACATTTGTTGCAATGTATATGTTCAACGAAATTGAAGAGGTTAAAAAGGAAGATGGTGATTATGAAGGAGTAATTCAGGCTTATGTTAACTGCAGAGAAGTAGGTGGTACTCCTCAAGCCGTTCTCTCAGCGCTTACTGAAAAACTAACTGGTATAGATGTTCCTAAGCACGGGATTAATCTGGGCGAATATATTGAGAGGATTAAAGAAGAACTGCTGAACCGTAAGGCGTTAGTCTATTTAGACGAGGTCGATACTTTGGTGAAAAGAAGAGGAGGTGACATAGTCCTCTATCAATTATTACGTGTTGAAAGTAATATTTCCGTTATAATGATCAGTAACGACATTAACATCAGAGATTATATGGAACCCAGAGTTTTATCTTCCCTGGGACCGACTGTTTTCTTTAAGCCTTACGACGCTGAGCAGTTAAAACACATACTTTCAATATATGCTGAATACGGCCTATTCAAAGGTTCTTATAACGACGAAATATTGTCATATATAGCAGCAATATCAGCAAGGGAACACGGTGATGCGAGAAAAGCTGTTAACTTGTTATTTAGAGCAGCTCAATTAGCCTCTGGCGAGGGAATTATTAGGAAAGACCACGTAGATAGAGCGATAACCGAGTACGAGCAGGAGAGACTCATCGAAGCTATTAAGGCTCTTCCTTTTCACTACAAGTTGGCATTGATGGCTTCAATAAGGGCTGAAGATGTGGTTACTGCCCACAAAGTGTATTCCGACCTAGCTTTAGAATACAAGCAGAAACCTCTTTCGTATAGGAGATTTTCAGACATAATCTCCGAGCTGGATATGTTTGGTATTATAAAAGTTAAGATAGTTAATAGAGGAAGAGCTGGTGGAATTAGGAAGATTATAGAGGTGGCAGATAAAGAGAAGATAATGAAAGCACTTGAAGAGACTATGCAAATGGAATTAGATGACGGTTTGTAAAATCTCTTAGCTTGAGGGAGAAAAAGATGATCTGGGAGAAAGTAAAACGAATTGAAGAGAGAAAGAACGAACTAGAAAATGAGATAATGGCACTTACCGAGCAACTCAAGTCCTTGCCTACTGGACATCTTGAGGGAAAGGTGATTAAAGGCAAGAAGTATTATTATTTACGGTATTGGGAAGACGGTAAGCTGAAAAGTAAGTATGTGGGAAAAGAGGTAGATGACTTACTAGAGAAATTTAAGATAGCTAGTGAAATTAAAATAAAGCTAGATAAATTGAAAAGAGAAAATGAAAAGTTAGGAAGAGTTCTTGAAAAAATAGTGAAGATAATTGAAGAAGAAAAGATGAATTAAATATGGTTATATCAGAAAGTCTTTTATACTAAATATAAAGTATAGATTACCTGATGTGGTTCCTATATCAAGTAAGTAGTATATCTCAAGCATTAACTAATTTAGCAACAGAAATAATAGATGCAATACCATCAATAATACTCTTCGTAATCATAGTTTTAATTGGGTATATAGTTGCTGTGATAGTAGGCGACATATTAGGTAGGGTGCTAAGGAAAGAATTCGCTCGCTTTTCCGTGAACTTGGATCCTTCATATGTTGCAGGAACAGTAAAGGCATTAATTATAATACTCAGCTTGGCTATTGCCTTATCTATACTTAATCTCGGAGCAGCTACGGTCTATATTACACTAATAGCTAATTACTTACCTTACTTGGCTGGAGCAATACTATTACTAACACTTGGAATGAGTTTGGTAAATATACTATTAGATTACATGGCGAGACAAATGCCCGTACAAGACCAGTTTATAGCCGTTATTTTAAGTGTGTTAAGATTCGGTCTGTACGCAGTAATAATTACCATAGCTGCTGAATTAGCAATTTTTGAATGGGTACCGTTAGTGAGTTCATACCTATTCTATGACATCTTGATCGGTTCTATCGTATTACTCTTTAGCTTTGCCATTACCGACAAGGCCTTAGATACTATTGTTAAGACTGATCCTAATGCAAATTATATAGCTACTTACGGAAGATTCCTACTTTACACAATTTTCATATTGATAGCAGTAGCAATAATTGTTCAGCCATTCGGTAATGTAACGTCGATTTTACAGACTTTATCTTGGGGATTAGCAATAGCGTTTGGAATATTATTAGTGCCGTTAATATACATGTTCGTCAAAAAGATGGTAGCAGAGATAAAATGATGAGAACTCCCCAGACAGATAAGTGAAGACTCCTTTAAGTGCTGATTTTTATACTTCCTTGGAACAATATATCTCATGAAAAAACTTACTCAAGATGAAATAAGGATTTTTTTAGATAATTCTAAAGGTTGGAACTTAAAGGATAATAAGTTAGAAAAAGTCTTCTTATTTAAGGATTTTAGAGAATCAGTCCAATTTGTAAATAAGATCCAACTCGTAGCTGATGCTATGAATCATCATCCAGATATATGCATATACTATAACAAAGTTATTATCCAACTTACTACCCATGACGTAGATGGTATAACGGATCTTGATGTGGAGTTAGCGAAAAAGATAGATGAAATCAAGTAAGTTTAAAGATTATTCCTTCTTTTCCACCAACTCTAGTACCTTTTTTTACCCTTACCCTTAAGATATTTTCTTCAATTCGTATATCCCCAGCCATATAAATCTTTATTATTTTGCCAGGTAGGTGCCAGACAGCTTCGTAAGGGTATTCAGCTATTTCTTCACTATATATGTTATAATACTCATTTAAACCTTTTCTTAACGTGCCCGAGAAATATAGTAGGAACTCAATGATAGGGTGGTGTTTATCTAATAACTTAATTTTCACCCATTTCACGTAAGCTTTAACTCTTTCCCCATTTATTATTATTTTCTCTTCATCAATTAGTTGTTGTAGATTTCTCTTTATGGTGATAATTTCTCTCTTAACTTCATTTTTGTTCAGGGAGACGTAATAACCAAACTTATCCATATAATAAAAAGTCGTAAACTGAGTTACTTTACCGTCTCTGCTAAAGTTGAAAAAACCTGATGCATATATAGGAATTACATTATCGGAGCTCATATTTTACTTTTTAGCCGATCTTCTTTTTCTGCCACTTTCATGCTGTAATAGTGACTCTATAGCTTCTTTCAATTCTCGACAGGTATTAACTTTAGCAAAAACTAAGTTTATGAAACAACACAAGCTTCTCAGTCTCTCAAATGAGGTAAACTTTATTGAGTTCTGTGGTCTCTCTGTAGAGATTGCCAAGAACTTAGCTTGACCAGCTAATGCCTTAAGTACTAACCTTTCACTGGTCAGTAGCTCGGTTGATGTCCATCTCCCCTCACTTAGTTCTGGCAATTTAGGTTCGTTTTGCTGAATACCTTGACAATCTTCATTAAATTCTACTTCTTCTTTTTTGTCCATAAGGTCTACAACTTCTGATTCGTTAGTAGTTTGAGTTCCTAAAAATTTTTCAAAAAGCCCTTTAAGTTCTTGATTATTGTAAGCACAACAGCTTAATTTTCCTAGTTCTTCCAGCATAGAAAAATCTCTCAAGGTAATGTTATTCGTTCCCCGACTAGTTGAGATAGACAAAAGAGTAGGGCCATTTGGTATCATAAGTACTTCAAATCGGAAGTAGTTACTTTCAGCTAGTCTGATAATGTAGGTCTTATTCCCTTCATTTGATAGTTTTCTAAATTCTTCTAATTTTGAAGTCAAAAATGTTTTATCACAAGTAGAAACAAGAAAATTAAAACCTCTGATATCTTTCACACACTCCGTTGAACACAACATATATACTAAATCTCGATTTGTAGAATATAAAAATATTTGAGGCTTTTAGACTAAAACACTTTTAGTTCATACGCCTGCTAATAGTAGATTAGTGTTTTTAGTTAATTCATAGTAGTATTTTCTTCCTTTTCTGATATTTACAAGTCCGAATTTCTGCAATAATTCTAAATGATATCTAGCAGTTGAATAATTTATTTTAAGCTCTTTAGATATTTCGTATGCGGTTTTAGGTCCATCTCTCAATGCTTCTATTATCCTCTTTCTAGTCTCCCAACCTGGTAGGGCTAATAGCTCATCTACTTTTGTTATGCTCATAGGACTATTCTAGCTTTCCATTATGCTTAAATCTAAGCAGTTTTTTATAGGAATAATTTCATTTTTAGTGAATAAATTCATTATCTAATGGGAAAATACCTGTCTCTATTCATGAACATTACAACTAGAAGAAACAATACCAGTGCAAAGACAGCAAATGAGTAGTACGGTTCTCTAAGTCCTAATAAGAGTAGAAGAAATATTGAAAAAGGTATAGGAAGAAAAGTCTTATTATTTAGACCGTGGAACAGTGAAAAACCAATAGCAGGTACTAAGAATAGAGGATTGTAGATCGATAGTACAAGTAGGATGAGTAATATCATCAAAAGCAGGATTCTCAGTATGTTAATTCTCTGTGTCAACATAATTATTTGATAATTATTGGTTGAGTATAAATTTATAGCTTATGTAAAACTTCGTGGAAACTTTGTAAATGATCTCTGAAACTGCTGAAAAATCTATTTTTCCTAACTTCATTTAAATTAATCTCTGTGATTATTCTATCCTCTTCAAATAATTTTGCTGTACTAACAATTTCTCCTAAAGGCGATACTACCATTGAACCTCCCCAGAAGAACTCTTCTTCTTGGCTACCGACAGTATTTACAAAGACGCTCCATACACCACTTATGATAGAATGGGCTTTAAGCAAGGCCTCCCATTGCTCCTTGATTGCTAGGGTAGAAGAAAGCCTTCTCATAGGTGAAGCAGCTGGAATCATAATTACGTCTGCTCCCATTAGCGCTAGTGCCTCTATTGGTTCGTAGTGCCACGCATCTTCACATATTGTGACACCGAACTTATATCCTTTGTATTCATATATCCTTAAATCAGTCCTAGGATCGCCTGGTTGAAAATACCTTCTTTCTTCAAAAAGCCCGTAGGTGGGTAAATAGAACTTGTAAATATAATCTATTTTTCCCTCGATTATTACGGCAGCACTATTTCTAAAAATACCAGGTCTTACCTCTTTAACCAACCCTGCGATTACACATTTAGAATGTTCTGAGAGCTTATTTACTGCTTTTTCGCTTTCCTTATATACCTCAAATACAAGGTCTCTAAGCACGTAACCCGTAAGCGATAGCTCTGGAAATACTACACAGTCTGCTGATGAGGTTTTAATTATTTCTATGTGTTTTTGAAAGTTATGTGTAACGTCACCCAATTTAGGTCTGATTTGTGCTAACTCTACTCTTAACCCCATTGTCTAGGATATCTCCAATCGGAATTTATAGCCCTTCCGCTCAATCTGAATATTTCGGGAGGAAGTCTTTTGTGTTGAGAAGTCTTAACCATTTTGATTATTTTATTAATCGCTGAGATGTCGGTATTAGTAATCTTACTTATAGTTTCTTCATCAAGCATTTCCTCAAATTTAAGGTATAGGATCGAGTCTATCGTTTCGTAATCTAATCCTATTTCTCCTTCTGCAGTTTGTCCTTCCCAGAGAGCAGGAGACGGAGGTTTCTTCACTATTTCTTCAGGAATTCCTAAGTGTAGTCCTAGAGCCCTTACTTGGGTTTTATACAAATCACCTATTGGCAATATATCAACTCCTCCGTCACCGTATTTAGTAAAGTATCCTAACATAAGTTCACTTTTATCTCCGGTGCCAACGACTAGGTAATTGTGTTTTTGAGCAAAAGCGTATAGAAGAATCATTCTAACTCTAGCCTTTATATTTCCCACTACTAGCTTATCATCAGTCCCAACAGCTTTATTGAATAATGAAGTTATTTCGTCAATATTAATTACAGAATAGTTTTTCTCAGTAGCGTTTACAAGTTTTAAGATAGAGTAAGCGTGTTGTAAGTCTTGATGTGGGGTAGAGTTAGAAGGCATAAGTAAGAAGTAAGCGTTTTTAGTAGCTTTAGAAAGAAGTACAGCCGTTACTGAAGAGTCTATCCCTCCGCTTAACCCTACTATTCCTCCTTCTTTTCCGCTTTCCTTAATATATTCTCTTATTCGTTCAACTAGGTACTCGGTTATCTTGTCAAAATCAACTAAAAGTAACTTTTTCCTTACGTAATCTGGCATCATCTATAATATATTAGAAGCTGAGGTATTTACAGTATACGTTGCAAAATAATAATTGTAGTAAACTTGAACCGTAAAAACAGTACTGTTTATACTCTCGTTAAATTGCGGTGCGTATGCGAAGACTAAACCCGTCGAGTTGGGTGGTATTATTCCCGATGAGAAATCCCAGACCATATTTAAGTTATTAGGTATTGAGACTCTAACTAAAGTTATATTCACGGGATAAGGTTTATCATTGTATACCTTAATTAGTAATGCGTCATAAGGAAGTTTTCCTAAAGGATAAACGCCTTCTATTGTTAATGGGTTTGATTGTACGTAATTTATGTGAGCATAAACAGCTAGAGAACTTAGTAAGGTTACGAGTAAGAATAAAGGAACTAGGATTTGTCTCTTGAAATTGACTTTTACTGTGGGAATCTTATTATAGTCGATATTGTACAAGGATAGAAAAAGTAAGGGGATCCACATAATGAAGTATTCTGTTAATGTTCTCCATAAGAACCAGCTTATTATTATCGGAAAGACCCATATGCTTTCTCTTATTACTTCAAAGTACCTGCTGTAAAGGTAAATGAGAAATAGGCTTACAGTCCCGAGGCTTATGGTGAAGAACCAAGGTTCTAAGGGATAGAATCCTGAATAAGATATTACGCTAAGGCCTATTTGCCCCACCGGAATTGTAGCAGAATCTGTGGTAATAACGTTTGTAATAAATGATGTGGAATTCCAAATGAGGAATGGTATAGTTAGCATGGAGACCGAGAGAGAGAAAGGTAACAGATATTCCCTTAAGAATCTCTTTTTACTCTCATAAGTCTTCAGCTTATATATTAGGAGAAAAGGTAGAGCAAGCCATGAAAGTTGCGTGAGCATAGTTGCGAGACCTAAAGACGTACCTCCTAGTTTATCTTTTCTTACGTAGGCTATGGCTAGAAAGGTAGTTGGAATTACGATAAAAACACCGTAAAATGGAGGTATGGATACTGCCGTCATAATATAGATGAATATTATAGGTAATAGAGCGAAAGGATCTTCTTTTTTTCTTCCTTCAATATAAATTAAGATTACCAATATTACATCAAAAACTATGTTTTCTAGGTTAAGAAAGTATGGAGGCAGATCAAAGACTTTTAGGAATACATAAAGGGGTATGTAGATTATAAAAGAGAGAGGTGGATAAATGTAAGTGTTAGCTATACCCCCCGCTAAGGTATAAGTAGGACACACCCCTTGAGGGTAGTAAGTTACTGCGTAAGGATCTTTACCTTGAAATAGTGAGTTTAATGCTTCATATATATACTCCATATCGTCCGTTCCAAACGAGTTAACTAAGGTTATACTTATCAGTAGAAAGGTAATACTAGATATAAATGCTACGTAATCGTCTACACTCGTTATCTTTCTGTTAGGATTAACTAGTTGTGGATTCATTACTAGAATTAGTATAGCTATTAAGAAGAAGAAGGAGAGAGAAATTATTGAGGCTGAAATAGGGTCAGAGAGTACGCTAGCTCTGAAATTTATCACTATGAGTACGTATAAGACCACGGAGGTCAGTATTAAGTATGTTATTCTATGACGGAGATTATTATCCACATCAATTCAATAACCTTAAGGCTTTAATCGTTTTTCATTATGTTCAATTAATCAATGATTTATCAGTTCTAATACTTTCTTACTTAAATAATAGAAAAGATTTTCTCTGTTTTTCTCCGTTATCTCATATATTTCCTCTCCTAGCTTTATCGATCTGTGAACCACAGCAAAGAGAGGGATTTCAGAGTCGAGTATTCTCGTTATAAGAGCCTTTAAGCTAGGCACAGAGAGCTCCATAGGTCCTATTTCATCAATCGCTATTAATTGCGGGTTATTAAATATCTCTAGCTCTAGTGATTTTACGAATTCTTCATTTAGAACAACGCTGTATTTACCTATTTTCACACTTCCGTTCTGTTCTGTAGATGCAAGCATAGCTTCTTTTCCTGAAGATATGCTTACTATTTTAAACCCTACTCTATTAGTCCCTTTCCTAATTTCAGGACAATAGAAACCGGTAACGTTAATGTTTTTAGAGCGGAGTTCTTTCACGATTTTCATTAAAATAGTAGTTTTACCTACTCCAGGTCTTCCAGTAATGAATATCTTGTTTTTCATGCTAATTATCGTTTTATTCGAGGTTAAAAAAGGATTGAAAAGTGTATTGGTTAAAGATGAATAGAGTATGAGTACTAAAAAGACGAAAAGTGTTAATATGAGGAAGTGAACGTAGTATTATGTCACCAAATAGTCAGCAAGGAGTGTATATGTATGTTATTTCACTTAAGTTTTCTAGCAAATGGTGGGAGTTAAGTAAATCTCAGAAGTTGCAGATACTTTCGACAATAGAAGAAACAGAGAAATCTTACCGCGATAAGTTGGGCTCCTTAAAGAGGTATAACTCTCTGAGAGATAATGGAGACTTGATATACTGGGTTGCAGATGTCGAAACTTCTCTCCTAAACGAGTTCAGGTATTCTCTTGCTTCTTCCTCCTCAGGTCTTTTAATCCCCACGTTAACTTTCTTTTCGTATTTCAAGCATTCTCCGTATACGGGTAATACATCAGTCGAAATCTTAAAGTATTTGAGGCAGGAACCTTTAAGGTATTTCGTAGCCTATCCTATGAAGAAGACGGTAGACTGGTACCTGCTTCCTTTCGAGGAAAGGAAGGAAGTCATGGATGAACATATAAGGGTTGCAAGAACTCATCCTGATAATAAAGGGATAAGGTCATATACTACGTATTCTTTCGGCATAGGCGATTATGAATTCGTAGTAATATATGAGATCCCTGAGTTAGATAAATGGATTAACATAGTTGAAAAGCTGAGAGAAGTCAGAGCTAGGAAGTGGGTTGCTTTTGAGGAGCCCATTATTGTAGGAGAGTTAGGATCTCCTGATATTTTCTTGAAATGAAGAGGAGAGATAACATAGTTTTACCGTCTTCAATTTTTCCTTCTTCAACCATTTTTACGGCTTCGGACAGTTTAACTTCGAAGGGTTCGATCACTTCATAATCCTCAAGTTTTTGTTGGGTTTTTTCTAATTTTGTAGCAATGAAAAGATGCATTATTTCTGTCATAACTCCGGGTGATACGTAAAACGAGATCAACTTATGGAGTTTCCCAGCTTTGTAACCTATCTCTTCCTCTATTTCTCTTTTAGCTGTCGTTTCAATGTCTTCCCCTCTTTCAATCGTTCCTGCTGGGAGTTCAATCAGCCACTTTCCAATAATAGGTCTGAATTGCTTGATAAGTATTATCGTCTCACTGTCCAGAAATGGGGCTATAACTACTGAACCTCTATGCTTAACGTAAGCCTTCTCAACTGACTTACCGTTTGGTAAATTAAAATTATCTATCTCTACATCAAATTTTTTTGAAGAGTAAATTCTCATTTTGAGTTTATAAGTTGAATTTAGGGTATTTTTGTTTAATCGTCGAGTATATTTTTTCCCAATCTATTTTAGCTAAGATTACTCCTAGTACGATAAAAGTTATGGATGAAATTACAGTAAGCTCTAATGGGCTCAGTCCACTTATTGCACTTACTTGGATTATCCCTAGTATTTCAAGAGGTATTTCTACCCCACTTTTCAGGATTTTGGCTGGTATTGTTACTTTTAACATTCTAACTAATGAAGTTCTCACTACTCCTCCGCCGATATATAGATAATCGTCTAGAGGAAGCCCTGGTAGCATGGCCATGATAAAAAGGGAAAGGATAAAGTATTCAGAACTTATAAATCGCTTAAGCAGAGGTAAGTTCTTATTTTTATTTAAAGGTTTTTCTAGACCTATTCCTAGTATGTAGGTTAATACTTTGGCTAAACCCGCTCCGAGTCCCGACACAATAATATACAGTATTATTATTAAAAGTGAGGTGTGATAATGTATTATGAAATATGAAGTTATAACTGTATAAGGTGCACCAGCAAAGGGCAAGATATTCGACACAAAACTTATTCCAAAAACTATAACTAAACTCACTACAATGTCATTCATTAAGCACAAATAATAAACATTTAGTTTTTAATTTTTCCCAATTTTTTACGCTACTATTCATTGAATTTAATAGAATTTATTATGAACAAGAGTTTTGCAATGATAAAAAAATTATTTATTGTTATGCTTTGTTGATCTCTTCAATTTATTTCATAAGCATGATATGATACACTGAGAATTTTTCAGTAATTAATATTTATTTCAACGTTATTCGCAAGCTTACACCCTAATACCCGGAGCTCTACCAACTAAAGAATTAGCCAAGTGGAGCATCCATGCATAAGCCCAGAACTTGAGCTTAGCCTCAACCACTTGTCCCAAAAAGCTTGTAGCCCTAACAGATTCCCCAAAAGTGCGCTTCACAGCTGAGAATAAGGATTCAATCCTCCACCTAACACCGTAACCCTTCTTCTCCCTCCAACGATTATAGCCCAACCTCTTGAACTCCCTTACAACCTTTCTCCTAGCTGGATGGCCACGTCTAGTAGAAGCGTTCTTCCTAGGTGGGACAACAACTTCAACCCCGGTCTTGTAAATCTCATTAGCATCATAAGCTTTATCTGCATAAAATTTCTTGACTTTCTTTCCCTTGTCTTGTAAATCCTTAACTGTCTTGACTGCTGTCTCAACCTCGTTTGTGGTTACTTCGGCGTTTATTATGTTGAGCTCGTCGTTATCCATTACTATTTCGATCTTGAGGAATTTTGAGTCCCTAGTTTTACCCCATTTTGCTATGATGTATTGTCCTCCCTTGTTTGTGCTTATTCCCGTTGCGT
>QEFN01000024.1 GCA_003086555.1 Sulfolobus sp. SCGC AB-777_G06
ACCGATAACGCCGACTTTTCTGTTCACAAATTAAATGTTGTTTAAATTATTTAAATAGTTTGTTATCCCAATAATTTTCCTACAGTATATGCAAATGGAAAAATAGGTATATCAGTCTATTTCATTCTTCATTAAAAAACGGTATAATGTAAGTTAGAAATATAATTTAGCGGAGAGAAGAGATACCAATGGGTTCTGAAATACTCGTGGAGGATAGAGGGAAAGTCCTCTTAATAACTATGAACAGACCTGAGAAACTCAACGCAATGAATAAAGAATTAAGAGACTACCTTATAAAGACGATAAGGGACTTTAATCGAAACCCGGAAAAGAGAGTCGCAGTAATCACCGGTGCAGGGAGGGCATTCAGTGTTGGTGCAGATCTATCGTCAATGAGCCAAGACCTAGCTGAGGATTTAAGAAACTCATTCCATGTAATCATAAAAGAAATTAGGTTTTCTCCGAAAATATTCATATCCGCCGTAAAAGGGGTTGCAGCAGGAGCCGGAATTAGCCTCGCATTGGCTACGGATATAAGATATACGACGAAGGAGACAAGATTTGTGACTGCTTTTCATAACATAGCCCTAGCGCCTGACAGCGGAATGACGTTAATGCTCCTAAGAATGGCTGGAATAAAGGCTGAGAAGTACGCTTTACTGGGCGGGGAGTTCACTGGAGAAGAAGCTGAGAAAATGGGATTATTTCAAGTTGTTGAAGACCCGCTAGCTGAGGCGTTACGTGCTGCTGAAAAGATAGCAAACGGGCAATTCAAGAGTTACTCTGCAAGTAAAAGACTAATAAACAGAGTAATGTACTACGACTTGGAAGATTTCTTAGACTATGAAGCAGCTATGCAGGGGGCTCTGGGAAAGACCTACGACTTCTCGGAGGGAGTAAAGGCTTTTTTAGAAAAGAGACAGCCCCAGTTTAAAGGTGAGTGAGATGAACACAGTGTTATACGAGAAAGTAGGAGATATTGGGATTGTAAAACTAAACAGACCAGAAAAACTAAACGCTATAAATATGGAAATGGTAGAGGATTTCGTTAAGGCGTATGATCAGGCTGAGAAGGATAAGGTGAAGGCGGTTATTGTTACCGGAATTGGCAGAGCTTTTTGTGCTGGTGCAGATGTAGGTGAAATGCTGAACATGCCAATTGAGGAAGTAGCTAGGAAAGGTCACGCCCCAATGTGGGAAAGGTTAAGAACATTCAGGAAGCCCGTCATTGCTGCCTTAAACGGTGTTACTGCTGGTGGAGGGCTCGAGTTAGCCATGGCTTGCGACATAATAATTGCTGCCGAGAGTGCAACACTAGGCCAACCGGAGATCAACCTCGGTATTATACCCGGTGCTGGAGGTACTCAGAGGCTGACAAGAACTGTAGGGAAATACAAGGGGATGGAAATGGTTCTTACGGGTAAAATGATCTCGGCTTGGGAAGCATATAGAAGAGGTTTAGTAGTCAAAGTCGTCCCTGACGAAGCTTTATTGGACGAAGCTATGAGGTTAGCTAAGGATATAGCCTCAAGGTCTGGGTTCGCTGAAGAGCTAGCTAAGGAAGCAGTGAACAGAGCGTTAGAGACGACCTTAACCCAAGGGCTTGAGTTTGAGAGGAGACAGTTCTACGTAACGCTAGCCAGTGTTGATGGTAAAGAGGGGATGAGAGCATTCGTGGAAAAGAGGAAACCCAACTGGACGAGTTAACTAGTTTTACCTTCACTTCTTCCCCATATATGCATATAAATGCATTTATAATGTATATAAATAGCATAATTTATGAGTATAAGAAGGCTCCAAAAAATAAAGGGCGGAAGTTATATTATTTCTATTCCTACGGATTGGGTAAAGAAAAACGGGTTGGATGTAAAGAGCGAACTTAAGGTTTATGAGACGGCAGACGGACTTAAGGTAAAACCGATCAAACAACCTAATGCCGAAAGGGATGTAGAAATAGACGACTTGGATACAACACTTTACCTGATCTCGGTTTTCTACATGCAGGGAGTGTCTAAGATCGTTGTGAAGTCTAAGGGCACCATGACACCGGAGATTAAAAAGGCATTGAAGGAGTTACAGCTAACACACCCAGGTTTGGAGGTTGTAGATGAAAGTTTTACCAGTGTTACCTTCAACGTAAATTTCACTGTAAGCACAGACTTAATGAACTTAGTTAAGTCTTACGTAGAAAAGGTAAAGAAAATATTAGCCGATTTATTATCCGTACTGGACTCAATAACTCCAGAACTAAAGGAGGACCTTATTTTCAGGTGTGATAGTCTAATTAAAGACTACAGAGGAATAATAAGGAACATTGCTGTAGGTGTCCAGCTTGATGACGAGTATAACTTCAACTTACCGTCTAAAGACATAATCCTTTACGCGATATTCATAAGGGATATGGGCAGGTTCGTCTCCCACTTAAAGCAGTTCATAAGCTTAACCGACAAAGGAATTAGAAAGGAAAATGTGATAACAGTATCAGAGATGTTTTCTAAAGCTACAGAGATGTTTTTCACTGGAAAGCTCGACGATATAAAGTGGTTAAGGTGGAAGATGAACGAGTTAGAAAATAATTGTAATTTCTCGGAGCCTTGTAAAGAACTGGTGAGGATGGCTTCTTATTGTATAGCCATGATGGACGATGCTGTGCATAAGACGGTGAGATTAATATGAATGAAAATTCATATAATTGATTTCCCTTAACATTTAATTTGAATAAAAAGTTTATATATGTCGTTTTGTAACAGAAGATCAGTAGATGTGTAATGGCAGATAAGTATTCGAATTTAAATTTTGAAGAAGCCCCAGATTTCCCTCCTAATAATGTCTATCCTCCCATGTGGACTTTTGACAACGATAAAGCATGGCAACTCTACAGAAGGGCTAAAAAAGAACAGTGGGATGAGGAGGCGATTAACTGGCAGGAAGTAAAGGAATGGGCAAGCGGTCTAGATAGAAAACAAAAGTTAGCCGTAGCTTATTGGTGGTCTTTACTTTCTACCTTTGATAACGCTACCCCCGTGTTCGCCTACGCTGTAGTTAAGTCTTTCGAACAGCACTTACCTACGCCGGTAAAGGGGATCCTAACTACGATCACTTATGACGAGAACAGACATAACGTTATGTGCGGGTTAGGAATAAATAGCGTTTTGCCCGGGTTCCCGTACGACTTCAAGCCTCAAGATGAACTAGAGAGAAAGGCAGTGCTAAACGTGTTATGGACCTGGTGGAACGGATCTAGGTATTGGAAGGCATACTTAGAGGCTTATCACAAGTACACATTTGACGTGCTATTCACATCATTTATGATGGGAGAAGCTGCAGCTACTACAGTGTTCTCTGCCATGTCTAAGGGAGCTAAAATAAAGGCTTTCCAAGAACTTTTTAAGAACACAACAGTTGACGAGACTAGGCATTACGCATTTACCCATTTAATAATGTCTCAGAACGCCGAAAAAATGGACGATGAAAGGAAAAAGTTAGTGACTAAACAAGTTAGAGCCGGTTTCGTATTCCTTTCCTTAATAACTTATTTGCCTCCTAAAGACTTCTGGAAATTACCTCCATGGTTTAATGAAGTTCACTTGAAAATGGAAGACCTAGCTAGAGATGCGGGATTCTATATACCCACCTTGGAGGAAAAAGAAAACGCTTGGAAGACAGCAATAGTGAGGGTAGGAGCATCATTAAAGCGTTACAACATAAAGATGCCCTCAATTCCCGAACTGGGGATAACGGGAGAAGAGGATATTCCTGACTTTGACGAAGGTGATATCATACCGGTGTTCTAAAGGTGAAGGTAGCGGTCATCGGATCGGGCGTAATGGGTAGTGGAATAGCTGAAGTTTTTGCCATCTATAAGAACGAAGTACTCCTTTATGACAAGTACGAGGAAGCTATAAAGAAAGGTTTAACCAATATCAAGTGGTCGTTAGAGAAACTGTCCGAGAAAAAGAGAATAAATGAGACCCCCGAAAGCATTCTGACAAGGATCCGGATAATCAGAAGTCTAGAAGAGGTCAAGGGCTCTGAACTCGTAATCGAAGCAGTGCCCGAGGACTTCAACCTTAAGGTGAGTATATTTAAGGAGGTCGAGAAAAACGTAGATTACTCAACGATGATAGCTACGAACACAAGCAGTCTGCCTATAACAGAACTGTCGATGGCATTAAACAAAAGGGAGAGATTCTTGGGACTACACTTCTTTAACCCTCCAGTACTAATGGGTTTAGTAGAAGTGATAAAGGGAAACTATACATCGTCAGAAGTATTTGAGAAAGGAATAGAAATAGTAAAAAGTATAAAGAAGGAACCGATACCGGTTCGGAAAGACGTGATCGGTTTCGTAGTTAACAGAATACTCTTCAGGGTATTCACTTCAGCCTGCAAACTAGTGAGTGAGGGTAAGTATACTGTTCAAGAGGTCGATAGTGCAGCTAAGTATACTCTAGGATTTCCCATGGGTATCTTTGAACTTCTAGACTACACCGGTATCGACACTAATTACCTTATAAGTAAGGAAGTTAAAAGTAGGGGATTTAATTTCGAATGCCCGTTAATAAATGATCTTTACACGAAGGGTTACTTGGGGACTAAAGTTAAGAAAGGGTTCTACGACTGGTCGGCTGGGAGACCTATAATACAAAAGACCAGTAGAGAGCCCTCACCATCTGAAATACTAGGTGACGCGATAGACGAGGCAGTTTGGCTGATTAAAAATAACGTATCGACTGAAGATGAAATAAATAAGGCTACAAAGTTGGGCTTAGGTTGGCCTAAAGGTATCCTAGAATACGCAAAAGAAATCAACTATGTTTAGGACGTATCTTATTAACTTTTTCTTCTATTTCAACAATCGACATTATTCTAAGTATTTTTAATCCTATGTACTTCTTATTAATTAGCTTTTTTATTCTCCTTATTTCACCGCCTTAGTTACTCTTGTTTTTTAACATATATTTCTTAACTTTAAGTTGTACTAGTAAATCCATATTACTGATAATTGTGATATTGGTAGAAAATAGTAGAAATTGGGAAAAAACATTAACTTTAAGTCACTGTAAAGTATCCTAAAATAGTTTGATTGAAATAGTCAACAGCTTCTACCGTATAAACCCCAGGTTGGAAGAATGTATGGTTTATACCAGTAGAGTTTATTATCCAATACCCGTTGATAGAAATTGAAATTTCGTCATTTAAGGTAGCTTGTACTTTTCCGCTGTATATCAATTGTATCTGGTCACTTAACGGCAATAACTTATATTGTGCAACTGGAGGCATCATCACGCAGAGATATATCGCCGGATTATAAAGTAATAAAGGTTTAGCTAAAGATATATTAGAGATAGTATAATACCCTTTGAACACTTCTAATCCTACAAGAAACTGCGAACCACAGGGATATGGTGACGGAAGATGAATAATGGTATTACTTACATTAATATAAACCGGATTTATTCCATCGTAAAATAGTTCTACTACAATTGCAATCCCTTTTCCAGGGCTTATTTTTGTTGTATTTAGCTTAAGATAAAGGGTAAAGTCTTCGGATGAAGATTGAACTATGCGTTGTTCATTAGAGTTAATATTATTGTAAGTGTAAAATAAAAAATAAGCAAACGTAAACGCTAAAATAATTGCAATCACTAAAATTGTATATATCAACCTCATTGCGATCTCCTTGAGTAATGTTTATTTAAATCTATTCCAACTACTGAATAATTCATGGAATTTTTTTTAGAATAAATTATAATAATACTTCTGTTAATGTGTTTCTCTAATGCTTTCTAAACAATCTTATTAGAAATTCTCTGAATTTTCCCGTTTATGTAACGGTTTAATGGACACCTATCAATTCCTAGAACATGTTAGACGTAAATTAATCCTTGTTTTCAATAACCTTTTTAACGCTTTAACCTTCTCTCGCTCATCTAACATATTTAGCGTTAATTTTTAGCAGCCCGTATTGAAGTGGTTGGCAAGACTGAGCGGACCTATAATGCCTTTAGGATATCTCCTAACGTGGTCTAACTTCATGCAGAAAGTGAACTGGAACGTTGATATCCTTTCTTTATCTACCTCTTCTGGCAACCTTCTCACAGTGTTAGCTTTCTTAGACGCCAACATCGCGTTCTGGGCTCCCATGGCTATAACAATGCCTGATTACACAAGGTTTGCTAAAAGCCAAGTAACCCAAACTTTAGGACAAATACCCATGCCCTTTCTCATGTTATCTATCGCAGTTATGTCAACTATGACTACTGCTTCTTCCCTCAAGCTTTACGGACAACCTATCTGGGATCCAATAGTCCTTGTGACCTTACATATGCTACCTCCCCTAAACGTGTTTGTGCTTTTTACCTTCATCTTAGCTACCTTCACGGTAAACGTATTCGCTAACGCTGTAGGCCCTGCTTACGATATAGCCAATACTTTCCCTAAGAAGTTGACGTGGTTTAAGGGATCTTTAGTCCTAATCGTTATAGGTCTAGCATTAGGAGCGTGGAGTTACTACGGTAACGCTTATAACTATATCGAGAATTGGTTGTTGACTTACGGTGGTTTGCTGGGAAGTGTAGAGGGAATAATAATCTTCGATTACGCCTTGATAAGGAGGTTTAAGTTCGAACTATTAGACGTTTTCTTATCCAAGGGGCGGTTCAAGTACTGGAAGGGAGTAAACCCTGCTGCCGTAATAACGTTCCTAGTTGTTTCCTCACTATTATATTTACCTTACCCGGGCGAGAATACGTTGTTAAGTAACGCATGGGTGTTTTCTTTCACAGCTTCAGGTCTTATTTATACACTACTGATGATACTGTGGGTAATTCCAAAATACCAGAAGGACTTAAACGGCTCACAACCGGTTATTACTCTTATGTTACGAAAAAGATATTCAACATCTCTCAGAAAGATGACGATAGAAACAGTAAAGATATCCTATGAGTACGGAGGAGACGCCGAAAGAGACTTCAAAAGAGTAAAGCATTAGGGTAGCTAACAAATCGTTACGCGTCAATAGAACAGTCAGTCCCGAAATCCCTGCTATTCCTATTGCGATAAGGTTAACGGAAGCAAGGAGACGTGGGAAGAGAAGACCAGTATTGTAAGCTAGCTTAAACAGAGCAAGTGACAACATACCAGTTATTACAGCAAAGGTCACGTGAAGGTAGAGGAAGCCATCTGAGAAACTGACCTTGATTTTTCCAGCATCTGCAAGAGCTCTAGCTAGACCTAGAGAGAATGTTACAACGAGTAGTAGACTCGTCAAAAGGGATAGTTTATAAACGCTCTTTAGCATACTCAACCGCCTCCACCTTTACTTCTTCTAGATCTGCTTTAGCCCTTAGGAAACGTAGATTAGACATAACTTGAGACTTAACACTTTCGATTACTGAGAGCCAAGCTGTATCTAGCTCTTCGTTCCTTATTTTTACCTCCATTTCCTTAGCCAAAGACTTTACTCCTAAAAGACATTCAGAATTTACTGGACATACTCCGCACTTATACGTTTCATTTTCAGCGTTATAATAGATAAGTTTCTTGTCTTGTGTTACGAATGCTATTCCTTCTGTAACTGAGAGACCACTATGTGAGGGCTTATAAGGTAACAGGACTTTAAAGGACAAAGCGTTGTCTATAAGTAAACCTAGAGCCCTTAGCTTATTCACAATAAAGTAAAAGTAACTTTTACTAATCTCATCCCATTTCTTGTCAGAAGCTAAAACCCTTAAGTACGTCTCGTCTCCGAGTTTTACGAAGTCGTCATAATTGATAAATACTACATCATTTGTAAGAACTGGTCTATTTACATTAACAACTCGTAATAAACACATGGGTTATAACTTTTAATTATAATTAAAAATAACTGTATTCCTAATGACTTACATTAAGAGCATTAACAGAGTTAACATGACGTCAGGATAATGAATTAACAAGTGGTGTATGTACATACGTAGCTTACATTTCAATTTAATTCTATCTCTTATTTGACCGCATCCTCTCTAGCATTCAGCTAACTCTTTAGCTCTCCTCAAAATTTTCAACCAGTCTTCCCAGTTGAGTCTTCCGGTCCTCGTATTCTGTGCACTCACGTGATAGCTAGCTAACACCTTATATTTTCCCACTTCGATCTCTTTACCGTGCTCGAAATCAGCTTTTACTCCCAATAATATTGACACGCTATAAAACGCTATCCTACCTAAGGGGATAATGACCTTGAGATGCTTCAAAGAGTTAATTTCCTTTAGTAACCAGTTTAACGAACATTTCTTTATTTCGTCATTAGTGGGTCTATTCTTGGGAGGAACACACTTCACTGCATTAGTCACGTATACGCATTTTAGTATAAGACCATCATCACGCGAAACACTTTCCGGTTTGTTGGCGAGACCTATTTCGTAAAGTCCCCTGACTACCCATTGCCCGGATTGGTCTCCAGTGAAAGCTCTCCCAGTCCTGTTACCACCATGGGCTGCGGGGGCAAGTCCTATAATAAGGATTCTAGCGTCTGGATCACCAAAGCCTGGGACAGGTTTTGCCCAGTAATTCCATAACTTAAACCGCGGTGGAGGGACTATGGACTGGGCGTAATTCATCAGTCTAGGACAGTGATTACAAGAAAAAAGAGACTCACCGACTAAGTTCATAAAAGACTTCAGGTATAAAGTGAATTAAAAGTTATGGATTTTTCTTCCCTACTTTCGTCTAATGTCTCATATCCGCCAAGTGTTAAACTGAACGGGAACTAAATAATCTTTACGCAGTCTCATTAAAACCTAATTTTTCATATTAACTATTGCCGATGATTGTAGACGCTTATGATCTATGATAGAATAGGAAAAACCTTAACTTTATTTTATTCCGTAAACGTGTACCAAGATTCTCACGGTTTCGAATATAAACGTTAAAGCGTTATACTTTTTCCTCTTTTTTACACCAATCAATATATATTGTAAAAATACGATATGTAGGCATGGAAAGCGGTGCTAGAATACTCCTTTCTAAGTTGAAGGAAATGGGTGTTGACAAGATATTCATGGTCTCGGGTACTGATTATGCTGCTTTCATCGAGGAAAAAGTAAGAGACCCGTCCTTGCCCGATTTTATAGTAGTACCCCACGAGATAACAGCTGCATCAGCTGCTCTAGGTTATTCTTTAGCAGGAAAAATAGGAGTCGTTGCACTCCATACACTGCCCGGAACAGCAAACGCATTGGGTATAATCATTAACGCTTACACTTCCCGTATCCCCCTTATAGTAATAGCCGGGAGAAGCCCTTACACGGAAGATGGGAGTACAGCTAGTAGGAATTTACGTATTCATTGGACTCAGGAAGCTAGGGATCAAGGTGAAGTCGTCAGACAGTGGGTTAAGTGGGACTTCGAGATAAGGCGTGCCGAGCAGGTGGAAAAAGCCGTAAACAGGGGTTTTCAGTTAGCGTTTAGCGAACCTGCTGGGCCGGTTTACCTCATGATTCCCAGAGAGGTAAGTGTAGAAAAAACTGAGAGAAGGTACGAGAGACCTTTAGCTACTTTTTCTCCGGGTGTTAGGGAGGAGGATTTGGTCAAGGCTAAGAAGTTAATAGAGGAAAGCCGAAACCCCGTTATTGTCACATGGAGAGCTGGGAGGAAGAAAGAGTGGTTCGATAGCTTGAAGTCCTTTGCTGACGAGGTGGGTATCCCGGTTCTGAATTACGTAGGTGAAGTGGTAAATTATGAAGGTGAGATGGGAGTAGACTATTACGACCTATCTCAAGCCGACTTGGTCATAATAGTTGAATCTGAGGTACCTTGGATCCCTAAAAAGGTGAAAGTCAAGGGAAAAGTAATAAGGGTCGACGTTGATCCCTCATATTCTTATATACCGTTTTATGGTTTCCCTTGTGACCTATGTGTACAGTCTACGGTATCAGAGTTCTTCTCTAAACTGAAGCTACCCGAAAAGAAGGAACTGAAAGAGAGTATTAAAGAACTCCACGCTGAACAAGAAAAGAAGAAGGCAGAGGAGATTGAGAAGCTCAAAAAAATGAAGGTTGTTCATCCCAAGTTATTATCGTATTACGTGGGCAAGTTAGGCTTAGTCATATTTAACGAGTATCAATTTAATCCCAAATACGCAAGCCTAGCTTTCGGACAATATTTCGCAGACCCTGGTTTCGGTCACTTAGGTTGGGCATTAGGGGGTGGCGTAGGTTATTCTATCGCTAGTGGAAGGAAAGTAGTAGTTACAACCGGTGATGGTGGTTTCGTTTTCGGGGTTCCTGAGGCCTTTTATTACACAGTTACAACATATGGAGGTGATGTACTAGTAGTAATCTATGATAACGGGGGGTGGTTAGCTAGTGCTGAGGCTGTAGACGAAGTATTTCCAGAGGGATTAGCAAAGGCTAAAAAAATTTATCCTGGGGCAGATTTTAGAAGATATAACATAGGGGAGACTGTAAAAAGTTTTGGTGGATATTTTAAGTTAGTTGAGCGGCCTGAAGATGTAGAGGATAGTTTAAATGAAGCATTAAAATACAAGTTATCCGTAGTTCAAGTTATAGTTGAGAGAACTAGATAATAAATAGTTACTTTTCTTAGGAATTTGATAGGAGTAATCTGGGTCGTAAATCAAGTTACTCGAAGGCCTTGACTTGGAGAAATATGGCGCGTTAGTTCCTATAGCACATATGTCTCCAGTAGTCTCGTCGTATTCTAAAAACACAATAGGTAACGGTCTAAGAGCAGGTCCGCCTACAACAAATCCCCCCATCTAATAAATACATTGAGCCGTGACAAGGACAGTGTAATATTGTAGATGATGGATTTAAGCCAGGTTTAGAAGCTGATGTAGTAAGTACTTGAGCTGGTAATTGGCAACCTAAGTGTACACATATCGCAGAAAATGCACATATGGAATTCTTAGGTCCTACACCTACAATAGCAGCATGTTTAAAGTTAATTTTGAATTGACCGTAATATGGATTCTTAAATTTTATATGCTTAAGACTTTTAATTTATAGAAATCTGTAGGAAAGTAGGGCTCATTTGTTAGAGGATATGTAAAAATTATATAGAATAAGAAGTACTCTGTAAGTTCTTTATGTCGGAAACTTTATATCTAGGAAATCCTTCAAGACCTAACGTATTGTTAGCAACTAGATAATTTTTAGATATAACCTGTAACTCATTGTAGTAAAATCCCATATAATTTAAGAGTGGAGTAAATAATGGAGATACAGCAACTGCTCCTCCTGCTATCATCGACAACCTAATTAAGTCTCTTCATTTTCATCACTAAATTAACTTTGTTGTAAAAACTATTTAAGTTTTGCCAACTTATTTTAATTATTATATTAGAACAAATTTAAGCAAAACTTAAATACTAGTAAGTATATGAAACCCCCAAGGGGTAGTTATGAGTGTTTATTCACACGATGTTACAATTCAAACTTCTAAGGATAGAGTAATAAGCTTAATGACGGATCCCTTCCTCCTCACCGGAGTCCTTGGTCATATCAACATACTACAAGTTTATGACAAAAAAGAAGGAAAATACGTGAAACCTTCTTCACTTTCAGGCTTCTCGAACAAGTTCTTAGTAATGTACATCTTCGGTACACCAGACACAAAGATGAACTTCTTTGAAGGGGAAATGGAAGGACCAGTATACACGTCAGAGGGTGTAATTTATAGAGGATGGACAAAAGACCAGAAATTCACTTGGGAAATGAAACTCCAAACCAAGGTAACAAAGCCTATGGAAACGCTTGTAAGAATAATTATAAGTGCTAACTACAAAGTATCTGGTCTAGATAGAATATTAGGGAGGAGTCCTTTCGCCTTAGCTCAACATATGGTAGAAGATCACATAATACCGTACATAAAACACTATCTTAAGACCCAGAGCGAAATTGGAATAGAAGATATAACACCGACGAAGCTACTAGAAGAACAAGGCACATTTAGCCAAATATTACCAAAGATAACAAAAGCAAGCGAAGACGTAGAATACGGAATAGTAGTAATAAAAGGAGAAGACGTAAACGGAAGAATGTTAATTAAAAACGGAAAAATTGCGAAAATAAATGTGAATTACAACGGACAAATAATACAAGGACAGGACGCTATTCTTGAACTAGTGAGTTTATCCGATACAGTCAGGGCAACACTTTACGCGGTATATATAGATGAAGTGTTGATGACAAAACTCGAAAAATACGCACTCGATAATACTTTTCAAGGAACCGGCCCTGAATGAATTAAAAATTAGGAGTAAATTGGTTGTTTGTATAATTTTTATCAAATCTAAATTGATAGTTTATAAAGCGGAAATATATTTAGTCTCTTATTGAAAGTATAATTTAATGAATGAAAAAATAAAGAAAAACAAACCAGACTTAATACTTGACCTAAGAGGAGAACCTTGTCCGGAGCCCCAGATAGAGATCGTAAAAAGACTTAATCAGATGAAAGAGGGTGAAGTTATTGAGATTATAAGTGATAACGAACCGGCAGAGCTTTCAATACCAATGATCTGCGAGTCTAGAGGTTATCCGTGCGAAATAAAAAGAGATGGTAACACTTTTAGAATTAGGATCCTCAAAACTAAATGACTTTTTATTACTTAGTAGAGAGTAACTTCTTAAATCGTAATGCATCGTCAAAAGAGTAGATGTTATTGAACATTACGTACGACCCGTCGGTTACCATGTTCTTCAATACTTTGAGGTCGTCGTCGGTATACTTGTAAGAATAATTCACTTCACCTTTTCCTATACCGTGGAGTCTGTAGTATTTCACCGTTGTTAATGAAGTGTGCTTGAAAGGGTCTACCACGTGGATCACACCGGACTCCTCTACGACCTTCCTCAATAACTCCAGCTCATTATACCATTCTCCCCTAGGTTCCCAACCATATTTGAATTTCTTGTCAAGGATGGAGAAATAGTCTATGACAGCCCTAGCGTTACGGTCGGACGGTTTAAAGGACGCAGGAGACTGGAAAATGACTATCTTAGCATTCAACTCCTTTGCCTCCCTTAACGTGATCTCAGTAGCTTCCCTAACTTCCTTAGTATCCTTAAACGACCCGTAATTTTTAGCATCTCCGAACTTATGTTTCATTCTCTTATAGGTACTCATGTTATTCTCGTGAGTTATTATTTGTAGCGCCTTTATTGTGAGCTCTACATTGTTTTCTTCAGCTAACTTTCTCCATTTTTGTAATTGAATGTCACTAACAATGTCGTAAAATGTTTGTTGTACCTCTAAGGCGTCGAAATACCTGAAGTGTTTATAAGTGAAACCGCAAGTACCTACCTTAATCACAATGTAAATCTTGTAGTGGAGGTTTAAAAACCGGATTCCCTTAACACCTAATTCCTAGTTCATCCTTAACTTCATTAAGGACTTCGTCATTCAACTCACAAAGCCACTTAAGATATGGCGAAAAAATAAGGGATGAATGAAAAATAAGAAATATTAGGGTATTTCTTCACGTACAATAATTACCTCATACTTTCTAGAATTTCTCACTATAATACTTAGTCTTTCTACTTCAATCTTCATTCTCGGTGATAAATCTTTTAAACATAGAATTAGTCTTTAATCCGATAATGTTTTTTGGTAAGTTAATATCAGGTTTGGCTGGAGGAATTTTTGAATTACTTTTCTTCGTAAACGACCTATCTATATTTGCGGATATTTCTTATCACCTAACTCACATTTCCTCAATATTATTAGGCGTATTTCTTCACATAATTGTGGCAGTAATTGTTTTTACAATCGGGGTAACTATTATTGAGGCGAGTGGTATAAGACCAAACAGTATACCGTCTTCGATAGTACTCGGACTCCTTTTCGGTTCTTCCGTCCTATCCATTTTCAGTTTACCAATTCATTTGATCCTCCTACCTTACACGATCACATTACCGTACATAATAGCTCATCTTTCTTACGGTTTGGTGTCTTACTTAATTTATTACTTGTTACAACGCAAATAGAGGACGAGTTTATAAAACCTTTCACGTTTCAAAAACGAGGTTATGTCTACACAGTCCTCTTCATTACTCCTTTTTCTCCTTGGCTTGTAGTCTTGAAGGCTTCTCTAAAGCTCGTTATTATACTCAGTAAACCTATGAGTCCAACAGTCATTACTACCAACAGAAAGCCGACATCTATAGCGTCGAGGTTAGGAATTGAAATCCCGGTTGAGATTGCAAAGTTGTCTATCTGCGGCAATGCTATTATCAGTGCACCGACTACCATGAACACCAACCCGCCGTAATATAACACCCTGCCTGCAGACTTCCTAGCTACATAAGTGATCTGTTCTTCGCTAGCCTTCTTAGCCCTCAATATATTTCCGAATATTGCTCCAAATATTATCTGCATGATCATCGTGCCTATACCGAACATCAAACCTGGAAGAGGAGAGTAAATAACACTAGGTAACTGCGGGGCGAGTACGAAAGTTATTATCGATGCGTAAGCACCAAAACCGAAGCCAGCAATTAAACCATGTACAACTGTCATTCTTAATGGCACATCCTTAGGGATTTCGTGACTCCCATGCTTCATCAAAGCGTCTATCGGCAAATGTAAGTACCTTCCCTTGAGGATATAAGAACCTGCTATCGCCATTACGAAACCTACGATTACGTATACTGGACCGTCTAAGTTGTACTCTTTATAAATCGCAGCAAGGCCTATATAACCGAGAGTGGTCAACAGAGCCCTTTGTGCGGTGAATCCTGCTGAGAATAGGAATCCTGCTTTCATCCCTCCCTTCGTACTATATTTTCCTATAGCGTAACTGAAAGTTATAGGCCACGTATGTTCGTCCGGTGTAGCACCGTGTAGCATTCCCAGTATCAATGATATCAGGAGGATTTCTGAGACTGAGAGACCAGTAGGAGGATTTAGAATTTCGCTTAGTCCTATCATTTTGGGTAACCCTAAATGCTCTATTCATCCCGATACTTTTAAATTTATCGTCAGTAAAAAACTTGAAACTAATAATTATAATTCTACGTAATATTTGTTATTATTTAAGTAAAGAGTGTGGAGATAGTGTCGTCGTTAAGTTATTTATATTTGTATAACGAGTATTAC
>QEFN01000025.1 GCA_003086555.1 Sulfolobus sp. SCGC AB-777_G06
AATACAGGCTTCCTACCCATAAGTAATACTCGTTATACAAATATAAATAACTTAATGACGACACTATCTCCACACTCTACATACAGATCATTTTCGAATTCATTAATTTTTACCTAGTTTTTAAGGTCTTGTTAGCATTAAAGCTTCTATTATTATTTACATTCACCACATCTAGTCATAGAAGATAATTTAGGATTATTCTGTAATCTACAGTTGTACATCAGAAAATTAAAAAGTTCATAATTGACTACAAGAGTGGGATTATTTTATCGTCTCATTATAATACTAATGTGGTAGATTTTGGGAATAAGGTTTTTAAAGTAAGTGTGTAATTTTGATCTTAGCCGGGTAGTCTAGCGGCCAAGGATCCAGGGCTCTGGCCCCTGGGACCCCGGTTCGAATCCGGGCCCGGCTACCTTACTTAGGGGGAACGATCCCCCACTCACTTTACATGTTCGAACAATGCTGGAAATGCTTTTAATTTATAACTCTGAAGTATATTTTATGTTTGACCAACTCTTACAAATTATTCATTATATCGACCAAGATAGAATAATTGATGCTGCTTCTAAGTTACTTGAAATTGTTAAAGATAAAGACGACGAAGAGCTAATGAAAATAGCTGCCGAATTAGAAAAGGAGATAAAAGAGTTAAGAGAAGAGAAGAGTATATTAGAGGTTGTAAGTCCGACTTACGCGACTGAGTTTAAACACTTACTCGAGGAAATGGACAACGTGAGAAAGAGGAAGATCAAGTTGCTTTCAATGGAGTTAATAAACAGACTAGGAGGAAACAACTATCTTGTTAAGGAGTTATTGACTCAGAGAAGAGTTGAGGTAAAGCCTCACACATTTATTTGATTATGTATTAATTTCTGAGCGTAATAGTTCACATATCATCTTAATACAAGAATTATAGAAGCGATCATAACTTTACCGGAAAAATTTAACGAGGAGTTATAGCGGACCCGGTGGGATTCGAACCCACGACCACCGGCTGTCTTCCGGCCCCGCTAGGAGGCCGGCGCTCTATCCTGGCTGAGCTACGGGTCCAATCTTATAATCACTTATTCCACTTAAAGGTTTTTCGGATTAGGAGGAAAAGGAACCACATTGATCCCGCTATAACTCACCAACTCGTTCAACAAGTCGTAAACCTTCCCCGCCCTCATGATCACTACGAAGTCGTTCGATACTATCACCTTACCGCTCGCAATCACTTCTATGTCAGCTTTCTTCACTGTAACTGCATCGACTCCTCGGGCTCTCAATTTCCCAGCTAGTTCACCACTCTTACTTATCTGAGCGTCCAAGACTAACTGGAATTTCACCCCTTTGGACGATAAGAATTCCGAAACAAAGAGTAGGGAATCAAAAACTTCTTCCTTCTCTTTCCTCTTCCCCAGACCGAGATCCCTAATAAAGCCGTCGTCACATATGAAGACTTCGTCGTCGTGGATCACGGAAAGTAACGTGAGTCCTACGTTATACCCGTCCACGATTACTTCTTCCGCGTTTTGTACTCTCTTCTCTTTAACAGCCTTTATTTCCTCGTCACTATGAGTACAGCGGTAAAGGAGTAGCCTTTCTTTCGATGTGAGGTTGTACCTTGATGATACTAAGTCCAATGCGGGTTTTCTGTTATACCCCCTATTTATAAGGTATTTGTAGTCCTCATAAGCCCTCAGCAATTGCCGACTTAACAGCATTTATTACATTCTCCTCTGAGACGTTAATAGTCACGTTGCCATAAGTTCCTTTACCTCCTCCCCTACCTCCTAAACTCCTCAACTTTTCTATTATTTTGTCCACCTTGAGGTCTTTACTGACTGCTATTTCCACAACTCTATTTGCTTCCCTTACGGTTATTGACAGTACTACCGTTTTAGGTGATGAGGTCAACTTTCTCATAGCCTCTTTGACGAGCTCGTCGTCATAGATATCCTTAATTACATAGAGAGTGACGTCACTTACGACATCTTTTCTGGCTATTCTCTCTATCTCATTAAGTACCATCCTTCTGTAGCTGGAAAGTAACTGTTCTTTCTTCTCCTCTTCCTCTAACAATCTCTTGACCCTAGCCTCTAATTGGGAGGGGGACGTGTTAAGGCTCTTTGACATTTCTTTGATCTTCTCCTCCTGCGCCCTTGCGTATTGAGATACTACGTCCCCAGCTACATACTCAAGCCTTATTACACCGTCTTGTAGTTTCTCTACGTTGATGATCTTTAAAGCACCGATCTCGCTGGTGTTGCTTAAGTGAGTACCCCCACAACCTTCAATGTCCCAGTCTTTTATCTCGATTAGCCTCACCTCAGCCCCCTCAGGGACACCTCCGGCGTATATTGATACTCCGTACCTCATCTCAGCCTCTATTCTATTGATATTGAATGGCCTTACCGGTCTGCGGTCGTTGATCACGTAATTAGCGAGGTCTTCGATTTTCTTTATCTCCTCTTCTGTAGGCATTTTATAATGAGTAATGTCGAGCCTCGCTTTCTGTGGGGTTTTTTCCGCACCTGCCTGCCACACATGTTCGCCCAGGACTTTTCTGGCTGCGGATAAGATCACGTGTGTGCCGGTGTGATGTTTCATTATCCTATATCTCCTCTGCCAGTCTATCTCGCCGTAAACAGTAGTGCCTTCTGGTATATTCGCCTCTTTATCCAGTATGTGGATTACGTAATCCTTGACTTTCTGTGTGTCAACTACCTTGTATTCAGTGTCGCCTATCCTAATTATCCCAGTGTCGCCTACTTGCCCTCCCCCTTCTGGATAAAAGGTGGTCTGGTCTAGGACTAGGTAGTTTTTGTAAGAGAGAAGTACTTTACCTTGAAAAGACCTCTGGTACTGATCTTTGTAATAGAGTTTGTTAGTAGATGGTAGTGCTCTCTCCTCTATGATCTTTATGAGGTCTTGTGGTAGTTTCTCTTTCTTTCCTCCTTTTATAGGCGCTGACTGGTGTCTTTTAGCGACTAACGCGTAAAAATTATGGGGAACTTCTACCTTTACGTTGGGATTAATCTTACGGGCTTCTTCTGCCACAATGTCTGGGGGGATACCGTTAGAGTCGTATAGTTTTACTAAATCCTCAGCCGTTATCTCCTTGCTTTTCTTTACCAAAGAGGAGATTGCTGAAGTCGCTTTGCTCATTGTCTCTTCAAACCTCTCCTGCTCGAGCTGAACCACGTCGAGTATATAGTCCTTGTTTTTCAACATCTGCGGGAAGTCTTCCCTCCAGTAATCTATTTGCTCTTTGATCAACTCGTAGAGTTTTACATCACTGCCCAGAATTTTGAGGACTCTCAGTGCACGCCTTATTAAAAGCCTACCTAAATAACCCTCACCTGAATTAGATGGGACTAGACCGTCGGCTAGCATCATAGCTATGGTCTTGGTGTGGTCTAGTACTTGGAACACCCTAGCAGCTCTAGTAAGCTCCTCGTTAACAAAGTCGAATTTGAGCCCCATTTTTTTAGCTACTTCTTCTCTATGCCTTACTATTGTTTCGGGCTTATCCGGGTCGATCCTACCGGCTAAAATTGCGGCTGTCTTTAACAATTCGTCGTCTACTTTGTTGGCCCCGATCTTATCGAAGAACTTGTAAACGAGGTTGCCGTAAATCGCGTGAAACGCTGTGGGAGTCTTCTGAGTAAACCACGCCATTCTCTCTACTCCGTAGCCTGTATCCACGATTTTTAGCTTCAAAGGTACGTATTGGTCTCCCTTGATTTCATATTGCATGAATACTAGTGTTGCCAGTTCAAGCCCCCCTACGGTCACCTCAAAAGATGGGCCCGCATTACCTCCACCTTCCCACCACGACTCCTTGAAGTTGAGCTGTTCTTCCGGTATCCCCAGTTCTTCTGTGAAGAACTCCTTTGCGAGAGATACAGTCTCTTCTTTCCAATATACTTGTTTGTCAGGGTAGTTAAAGGCGTGGTGGGCTGCCATTTCGAAAGTCGTCAAGTGCCTGCCGAAGGTGATACCTACGTTGTCTACATCTTCAAGCCTTATACAAGGTTGGGAGATAACTAAGGGATTTGCGGGAGGTGGAACCACACCACTCGTGACGAAAGGCTGGAAATCTACAATGCTCGCTATAGTCAGGTATAGGTCCTCCCTCCACCTAGCTAACACTGGTTTGGGTGGAATTATGGTATGTCCTTTCCTCTCAAAGAACTTTAGGAACTTATTTCTCGCTTCTCTTACGGTGAGGGGAGGGGACTTTATGTCCAGATCAAAGAAGTAGTAGTCCGTACAAGGTACGTCACTACAAACTTCACGGGATTTGTCTTTAGCCCAGAAAGGGGTTGAACAAGACTTACATAATTTTCTTTCGTAATTATTTGATAAAAAGAAATTAAGTCTGTACTCGCTTTCACTTGCTTTCATAGATTAAAATGCGTGGAGGGGTGTTAAAAAGAGTTTTCTTAACCGAATAGTGAGGCTAGACCGCCACCAATCTCCTCTTCACTAGGTCCCTTCTTCTCTTCTTCCTCCTTCTTCTCCTCCTTCTTCTCAGCAGGAGCAGCAGCCTGAGCAGGAGCAGCAGCCACAGCTACTGGCATTGCAGTAGCGTTCTTGAGGACTTCGTCGATGTTTACTTCTTTTAGGGCAGCTACTACAGCCTTTAACCTAACTTCGTCTACGGTTATACCTGCAGCGGAGAGTACGTTTTTGAGGTTATCTTCATTTATCTCTTTTTTAGCTGAATGTAATAAGAGGCTCGCGTAGATGTATTCCATACTGTATCAATCCTCTTTAACCGACAAAGCAATATATAAAATTTTCATTAACCGAATAGTGAGGCTAGACCGCCACCAATCTCCTCTTCACTAGGTCCCTTCTTCTCTTCTTCCTCCTTCTTCTCCTCCTTCTTCTCAGCAGGAGCAGCAGCCTGAGCAGGAGCAGCAGTTGGTACTTGTATACCTAAGTCTACTTTACCACTAATTGCTCCAGCAAGTGCATATGCCTTAGCCATAGCTCTTGATATTACTGCTTGTGCAGTCTCAGGAGTTATGTAGCCTATTTCAGCAGCTAATGACATAGCATTTCTTGCTGCTTTCTGTGCAGTGACCTTCAGAACTTCTGGCACTGGATAGGCTATCTCTACAGCTAAGTTGAAGGCGTTAAAGTGAGCTTTCATTACTTGATCCTTGTACTCGTCTAAGTTAATCGCCAGTTGTTCGCCGGGTATCAGTATGCCTCCTTCATATGCGACTTTTATGCTGAGCTTTATATAGACGGGCATTATCCCTAACTTTTGTAGTATAGGTATAGCATCGGGAGGAATTGGATCGCCAGGTTTAGCTATCACAGTATCTTGTAAGACGTGTACTTTACCGTCTTGAACCTTAGTCTTAACCTTAAGCTTACCGAAAGTGCTCAATATAGGACCTGCAGGCATTCCAGTGTCTCCGGCTGGTATTACTACTTCTTCATCTGCCTTGTCTCCAGGCATTGCATACCTCTTTAGTTTAAACTTGGAGAGGAATAAGTGGAGTTCGAACGGGTTTGCTCTGGTGAAAATATAAGCGTTTGACCCAGTGAGATAAGGTTTGAAGTTAGATGCGTCAATACCAGCTTTCTTAAGGGCTAATTCGAACAAACTGTTCTTAGTTACTTTTATCTCAGCTTTCCCTCTCAATTTCTTTCTAATATCGTGCAACTTGTCAGCTGGGAATCCTTGTACATCCGCGATTATTATTGTAGGGTACTCCTTAAGCTTTTGGGTTAGCTCTTCTACTTCCTCTATCTTCCATTTCGGAATTTTGTGTTGAGTTACTACGGCCATCTTAATCACTTCATATTAACTTTTACTACTTTACCCATAGTGGTTTTTACATATATCGCTCTCAAAATACCTTCAACTCTAGTCTTATTTTCGATAGCGTTAAGTACAGCTAAGGCATTGTCGGCTAGATCTTCAGGCTTCATATCTTCAGTCCCTATGAAAGCTTGAACATGGGGCTGGTCTTTTGTCTTAACTAGTGTTGATCTCTTAAACCTATTAACGTATTCTGAGACGTCAGAAGAGTTTGGAAGGGGAACCGGGAACTTTCCTCTAGGACCCAGCGCGGGTCCAATTATCCTACCAGCTAATGCCATAGATTCCTGAGATATCAAGAACCAATCGTTCTGTCTTGCAAGTTTCTTCACTGGTCTCTTCTGCCCTTGTAATTTTTGTAACTCTTCTTTGGTTAGGATGACGTTCGGTTGAGCTTTCTTGACTGATTCCAATTGCTCAAAGGAAGGCACTACGAGAACTTTCCTAGCCTTTGTCGGAGCCTTAGGTAGCGGGACTATCTCCCTTAGTTTTATCTCTCCTTTTTTCATATCTACTCCTTTAAAAGTTACTATTACGTCAACGCTCTGAGTGAAGTTCCTCTTAGGATTATTTGAAGGGTCTAGTGCTTGTTTTAACGCTTCCTCTAGACTATTTCTGTCAGCGATAATAATTTCACCCTTCTACCTCATTCCATTTTTGCTCATATTTGGTTAATAAGTCATCATACTTACCTTGTTCTACTTCTTTTACAACCATCTTTGGATCTTTACCCTCTACTGTAATTCCTATTGATCTCGCAGTCCCTAGAATGCTCTTCACTGCAGCCTTTAGGGTCTTAGCTGTTAACTGCGGCTTCTTCTTTATTGCTACGTCGATTATCTGCTCCATCTTTAAGTTCCCTATCTTCTTGTGCTCGGGGTCACCAGAAGGTGCTTCAGCACCTACAGTTTTGAGAAGTAAGGATGTGGTGGTTGGAACACCTACCTTTATCTCATATTTCTTGGTGGAAGTGTCAACTTCTATAGCTACAGGTACTGTCATGCCTTTAAATTGAGATGTTGCCTCATTTATTTTCTTTACAACTTCACCTACGTTTAGTCCTAGTTGTGAGAGCGTAGGACCCAGTGGTGGGCCCGGCTTTGCGTTTCCTCCTTCAACTACGATTTTTATTGACTTTGTGGGCATAAGCTTATCACCTTACTTTTTAACGGGTTTGACTTGGTCAAGGGGAACTGTAACCTGAAGAGGAAATGATGATTCTAAAATATTTAAAACTACTTCATTCTTTGCACTATCTAATCTCTTTACTTCCGCTTGCATACCTCTAAAAGGGCCGCTCACAATCTCTACTATATCGCCCTCTTTTACAGTAGGTATTGCAACGGTCTTAGAGACGAATTTGACTACATCTTCTTTTTGGACTAATCCGTGGGCTACTCCTTTTACGTGTCTTATACCAGTAGCTACCAGTTTTACTACATGTGGACCAGAGGCTTCTACAATGACATAACCCTTGACGTTGGGCGGGACAATAATTGAATAAATCTCCTTAACGTTATTTGTTTTGATCCTCTCTTCAATCATCAAGGCTACGTTTATTTCCTGACCAGCCGTAACTCTTACTGCGTAATAGTTCCTGAATCTTGGTGCTTCCACTATATTCACCTATTTTATAATTAGGGTAACGGAAAGTTGTATTATATACGCGAGGATCCCGACAACTCCGACTACAAGTAGTGTAAGCTTAATGCTGTAGCTTAACATATCTTTGTCAGGTTTTTTAGCTACGCTGGTTATCAGTTTCCAATCGTCCTTGAGTTTTTTAAGGGACTCTAAGAATGCCATATGTAGATAGTTTTTGACTATAATTTTAACTTTAACTACTGAAATATTCTCTTTATAAACCAGTCCGGATCGAAGGGAACTAAATTGTCATATTCTTGTCCTATTCCCAAGTAGATCACGGGTTTCTTAAGATCGTAAGCTAATGACAAAACTATTCCTCCTTTTGCGTCAGCGTCCACTTTAGTGAGTATTACTGCGTCATAGCCGATATTATTCTCGAAATATCTAGCTTGTTCTAGAGCGTCGTTACCAGCAAGTGAATCAAGGACTAATATCCTTAAGTCCGGCTTTGTTATTCTTACAACCCTCTTGAGCTCTTCAACTAGGTCAGCGTCAACGTGCATCCTTCCCGCAGTGTCAATTAGCACCACGTCTATGTTTCTGCTTTTTGCAGAATTTATGGCGTCAAATGCGACTGCAGCAGGATCCCCACCGTATTTCCCCCTAACTAGGGGTATTTCGAGCTTTTGGGCGTGATAAGCCAGTTGTTCTTGAGCAGCTGCCCTGAAGGTGTCGGACGCAGCTATAATGGAACTGATACCGTTTTTCTTCAGCATGTACGCTACTTTAGCTATTGTCGTGGTTTTTCCAACACCATTTACGCCGAAGAAGACAATCACATAAGGCTTCTTACCTTTGCTTTTTATTTCTTTTACCAAGTCGAAGCCTCTGTTTTTTGTAAGGATCTCTTCTATAGATTTTTTTAGAGAATCTGTTATTATTTTCTCTATCTCCTCGCTTCTACTAACCTTCTTTCCTACTAGGGAGTTTTTCAGGTCTTCTAGTATCTTTTCCGACACTTCGTAGGAGACGTCAGCCTCGAGAAGTTGGTATCTAAATTCTTCAATTAATTCTGCTATGTCATCCTCCTTTATAGTCTTATATTTGAGGAAATCGAAGAAAGAGAAACGTGATTTAGACTTCTCCTCAGCCTTCTTTTCGTCTTTAAGTTTTTCCGTTACGGATTGCGGAGGAGACTGAGTATTAGGTTGAGGGATTTGGTCAGTGGGTTGAGGAGGAAGAGGTTGAGGCTTTGCTTCTTGTGGAGGTTTTTGATCTTCTTTTGATTTCTGTTGAGCTGTTTCTTGAGGGATTTGGACATTCTGTTGGATTTCAACTTTTTGCTCCTGCTCGGGTTTTTTCTCCTCTTCCTCTTTTCCTGTTACTTTACCTAAAAAATTAGAAAGTGCTTTCTTTAATTTATCGAAACAAAATTATCCACCTGTTTGAGCTTGGGCTTGGATAGCGGATAGAACTTGTGCAAGCTGGTTATAAGCCTCTATTGATTTAGCCAGTTCGGCTTGTAAAGCTTTAGAATAATCGTTTAGTTCTTTTTCTTTATCGTCTAGTATTTTCTTTGCAGTCTGCGGATCTACTTCTATAAAGTACTGCATTCCTAAGTGGACTATTACTTTCACGTTGTTTATATTACTCACCTTAAACATGACATTACCTTTCCTATCTCCGATCATTATATACTCCTGATTACCTTTACTTATCTCATCTATTGCACTTTTTGAGGATTTAACTGACTCAATTGAGTCTAAGACCTCGGTTAAGGTTTTCTGGAGAGTATCTATATACTCTTTAAGTTCCACTGCTTGCTGGTAAAGAGCCCCTACGTCTATGGCTATTTGTCCACTTTGTTCTCTCTCACTCATGCCACTCACAATATTATCTTTTCTAACTTTGCTAAATCTCTTGTTGTTTTATCGTTTATCTCTTCAGGTTTGACCTCCCTTATTTCCTCGATTCTAATGTTATACCTCTTAATCTTGTTTTTACTTCCGAAATCACTGTATATTTTTTCTAGTGCTTGTTTTTCGTTTAATGCCCTTATGTACTTAACGAATTTTTGCCTTGTGGGAAATCTGGACTCGTTAAATAATGCCGTTCCTCTGACCATGAAAATTTTGATCTCGGACATCAATCATTAAATGCTCTTTGGATTCTTAAAATCTCTGGTCCGGTAGTGGACGAGCCAACAAGGACTCCGTTCTTGTTTGCAATTAGTCCACTTCTTATAAAGACGCTTCCAAAATTAACAGTTCCCGTATCCAGCTTTACCTTGAAGAATTCGGACAGTTCAGTTAATTCCTCTTCTGTAACGTCTACGTGGACTAACCCAGCTTTGTCAGTTACGACTCCTACAGAACCTACAGTGATTATATTAGCTATACTACCCCTCTTCACGGCTTCAACTTGAATAACTTTTCTAATCTTCTCTACCTCTACGTCTGTCAGTTCTTTGTACAATAAAGCAGCATGTGAGTTCATGAGTATTATGTTACCTAATGCTGTAGGCTTAATATCTAAGATCTCAACTCTCACATCTTTGGCTTGTTGTTTTATGCTTTGGTACTCATCGTCTGTGATGGTCTTGGGCAGAATGATCACGTCGTTGTTGCCGGAGACCAATATGCCTACAAGCACGCTCTTAGCCACTGTAGTCTGGATTACCTCGGTCTTTAAAACTTCCTGAATCTTATCTAGAACTAGTCTGTCATCTATCTTAGGTAAAATAGTATACTTATCATTAGTAAAAACGTATATTCCTATATTATCTGTCCCGAATATTGAAAGCTTGTCTAAATTCATTCACTCTTAAGTGCGAGAGTAACTAAATATATCTTTTCCCCTACCTTTCTAACATTTATTCTTACTTTTCTCACAATCTTATCCCTACCGTTAGTAGATACTGCTCTAGCCAGTATTGGATCGATTATGACCCTCTCCGCATCAAAATGTCTTTTGACAATGCTCCTGATCATGTTGAGTGCCCTTCTAGCCCTCACGTTTCTTCTACCCATGAATGCTCTTCTGAAGTTCACTACCATCTCGAAATTGTCCTTTTCCTTCTTAGCCCTCTTTTTCTCGGCAGTTTTTTGCTCCTTCTTCTCACTTTTCTTCTCTTGTTGTACCTCTTGCTTAACCTCGGTCTGTTTTTGGGGTTGTTGCTCTACCTGCTGTTGAGTAGTGGTTTGTTGGTTTTGAACTTCTTGTACTTCCTGATTGTTTTGTTCAGTCATCTCGTTACACCTTCAGGCTATTCCTTCTCCAATTTCTTTTAAGAGGGTTAAATCTGATTTTAGCATTAGTTTTTAAAACTACCCAAGCCGGAATGGCTGAGTTACTTTTAATCGCTTTTGCGAGTCTCAGTTTTTTACCTAAAGGCTTGTGCTTACTCATTTCCATCCCCTTTCCTTAATTGTTATTTTGAAATCTTTTTTAGTTTGAGAGGTGAGTTGTGCTAAAATTTCCTTTAACTCCTCGTCAGTTAAAGGAGCCTGAATCCTCCCTGCTTGTGCTAAGGCTATTAACTGATTCTCAATAGCTTCAGCTATTTCTGGCTTTACGAGCTTTACGTTTGCTAATCTTTGCCTAGCTTCTGGTGTTAATATAACTCGTAAAATTGCTTCTTTCTTGGCTTCAAGTTCGGCTTTTCTTTGCTGTTCTTCTAAAACTTTTCTTTGTTGCTCTACTGCTTTCCTTCTTAATAACTCTTGTAGTTCTTCATCGTATTCGTCACTCATGATAATCACCTAATTACTCTAAATACTTTTTCAAATCAGTTCTTTTCTCAGCCAGCTCTTTAAATATTTCGTATGATAATTTGTCCAAAAGCGACCTTCCTTTAGGAGAGAGAACTCTACCTTGTTTCGTCTTAGCAATTAACCCGGCTTTCTCAAGCTGACGGAATATGAGGCGGTTAGCGTGACCAGGACCTCTTACTGATATAGGTGGCCTAGTCCCTCTCCTCTTTAATCCTCCGTAAATCCTTCTCGTCTCACCTACTCCTAAAGGCTGTTGCATATAAACTCTCCTGAGCAATGAAGCAGCCCTTATATACCACCAGTTTTCTGGGTTATCCGGAACCCTTTCTTTGAAGCTAGCTGTTTTTGCATATAGAGCCCAATCTGGAGGTTGTAACTCCTTAACGTTCTCTTTTAAGTACTCACTGAGCCTTTTGATCAGCTCGTCGGCTGGAACCATATTTACAGTTATCATACGCCTACTAATCACTCATTTAAGGTTTAAAAGTTAATCTGACTTTCTAATTTCGATGGATAATGAGATTTTACATAGCCGATGAGGCTTCGATACTAAAGGGCGAAATAACTGACGTTTATTTCGATAGAGCCGTAAGGACTTTAGAGCATTTAGGATTTAAGGAAGTCAAAGTTAGAATGGAAATACACTCCTATGGCCTCCCTAAGGATTACCAATGGGCAGTTTTTACCGGGCTAGAAGAAGTGTTAAACCTCCTTGAAGGAAAAGATGTAACTGTCTACGCGATGCCTGAAGGTACACTCTTTAAGGAAATTGAACCAGTTATGATAATAGAAGGTAACTACTTAGATTTCGGTGTCTATGAAACAGCTTTTCTCGGGATTTTAAGACATTACTCAAGCATATCTACAAAGGCAGCTAGGATAAAGAGACTGGCATTAGACAAGACAGTTTTATTCTTCGGATTAAGGGTGCTTCATCCGGCTATAGCGCCGATGGTGGATAGGGCTGCTTATATAGGAGGTTGCGATGGCGTATCGGGAGCCTTTAATGAAAAAACTATAGGCGTAAAACCGTCGGGAACTATGCCTCATGCGTTAATGCTGTCTGTAGGTGATAACGTAAAGGCGTGGAAAGCCTTTGACGAAGCAATGCCACCTGATGTACCGAGAATAATACTTGCCGACACTTTTGAAGACGAGAGAACCGAAGCACTAAAGGCAGCTCAGTTACTCAAGGATAAGTTGTATGGAATCAGGTTAGATACACCTTCAAGTAGAAGGGGGAATTTTAGGAAGATAGTTCAAGAGGTTAGGTGGACTCTTAACATTCACGGTTTTACTAACGTTAAGATATACGTTAGCGGTGGAATAGATGAAGATGATATTATACAATTAAGGGATATAGTTGATGGCTTCGGTGTCGGAACAAGTATAGCTAATCCATCTGAAGGTGTTGATTTTAGCGCCGATATTGTAGAAAAGTTCGAAAACGGTAAGTGGATACCCTTCACTAAAAGAGGAAAATGGCCTGGAGCAAAACAAGTGTACAGATGCGGAGATACTCCAGATACGGATGTAATTACATTACTCGACGTACAACCTCCAAGACCAGAGTGTAAACCACTGTTGAAAAAGGTAATGGAAAGTGGTAAGATAATTACTGATCTACCGTCTGCAAAAGAAATAAGAGAATACGTTCTGGAACAGCTAAAAAAGCTTCCTAATTAATCTATAACTATTTCCTTAGTATTTTCTAAGCTTCTATTAAATGCTATTTCGACTATGGGTTCCATTCTTCTGATAGCGTTATATAATCTCAGATTAACTGTCCTTATAGCTATCAGTATCCTGTAGTTCTTTATATTAGAAGTTGAATTCTCTATGTTTGTAGCTTCGCTTATTAAAACCCTCCTGAGGGTTCTGAGTTCTTCCATAGTCTCGTTTATCAATTTAGCGTCTTCTTTGGCAAGGACTTTCATAGTATGGTCTATTATTGCTGTAGACTGCTCTATTAAGTCGAACATGTTGTTCCAGTAATTTTTGACTTCTTCAAGTTCCTGAGGTGTGAGAGTCAACAAGTCAGTAGCAGCTTCGCTTATTTCATCAGCGGACTCCTCAATCGCCTTTATTAATATTCTATTTCCTATAAGCTGTATCCTTTTAACACCTATCATGTAAGCCAAGCTACGATTAGATTGTGAAAGGATCAATTGCCTTAGAGCTAGATAATAAAGTCTATCAACCTCCTTTTCTAACTCTATTGTTTCTTGCAGGAATGTCCTACTACCCTCCTTTATACCCAGGCTTAAGTAATGGAGCATTTGCTTTAGGTTGTTAATTAGCCTGTTAAGTAAGCTTGTCATGGTGTATTTCGTGGGATCCAAGAAGGACTGTATTTGAATATAATCCACGTTCTGAACCGTAATTTCATATCCTATTAGACTTCTTACTGCTTCTTTCACCTTTCTCAGTATGTCTTCGCTAAACAGCTTATCTTTGCTCTCTATCTCGATCTTGTCAAAGCCAAGAATGTACAAACCGTAAATTATCCTCGTGACTATTTCGGGCATTATATTGTTTGAAAGAAGCACTTTCACCTCTTTAGTTGCGTTTTGTAGTTTCATATTTGGTGGATATACTTTCAGGCTTCCGTCTTCATCTACCTCCAAGTATACACTCTCCCCTGGTGATAATCCTACCTCTTTTACCCATTCAGCAGGTAATGATACCATAAGTGTCGATTTACCGAATTTCTGAACTCTACGAACCTCCATTTTTACTCACTAGTCTATGTTATATATATTTGTAAAGTTTATAAAAGTAGTTTAAATGTGTATCAGATTATTTTAATCTCGGGTATTTTGCCATACTCTTTAAGGTAAATTTCTCCTTCACCAGTAGACGAAATAATTCTAATTCCGTAAGGTCTTCTTTTAGTAAACTGGATTGCCATGGAATCTCTTAAGATCTTTTTGTATAATTCTATGTCTCTTTTCACCGCTATCATATCTAATCCAGCAACACAAACAGAAGTCAAAGCCATTAACTGAGATAGGGTTAAAGAACCTTCTCTAACTCTTTCCATCAAAACGTTATCTTCAGCTACGGGCAACATAAGTTCAGAAAAACCTATCGGAGCTATTTTTAGCCTCCAGACTAACTCGAATATCCTCCTATTTATATTCGCAACCGTGGATAGCTGTCCGAAAGAGAACATCTTCTCCCCGGAAAGATTTTCTATTAGTCTTCCAGTGCTCTCTTCCATCCATGGGGACAGAGAAGCATCTATACCCAGATACCTTATTCCTATTTCCTTGCTTATTTTTTTACTGTATTCGTCAGCAAATGCTAGAGCTCTCTCCGCTCTGTTCTCCTCGAATTCTCTAACATAAATTAGCGAGGAAGATAAAGAGTCGTTTATCGTGTTAGCGCTACCAACCGGAAAGTAAGGCGTGGTTAGGAATTCCTCGTTTACGAGTATCGCTACTCTTGTTGCAATTTCGGGGTCTAACGAATATACTATATCGCCCTCTTTTACAGTAGGTATTGCAACGGTCTTAGAGACGAATTTG